>JAJYHY010000189.1 GCA_021784555.1 bacterium | reverse complement strand
CGAGAAATACAAGCAGAAAAAGCCCGACCATCACGAAGAATCCCCACCACACGCGGTCATCGCTCAGCCTCGAGGCTGTAAGCACCAGTGCGATGGTGGCTTCCACGATCAGCAGTGACAGGACATAGAAACCAAGCGGCGTGCCAATGGCGCGGACGATGCCCGCGCGACCACCCGCAGATTTAGGGTTTTTGACCGACGGCATGGGCGAAGGTTAGTCAAGCGGATAGTTTCAGATGGGTGATGCGGAAGATGGCGCCTTTAGGCTCATTGGGCAGGCATTGAATCTCCCACCCATGCGCCAGGACAATCTGTTGGACAACGGCCAATCCCAGGCCGGTGCCGGTTGGCTGGGTGGTAAAGTAGGGTTTGAAGATCTCCGCGCGTTTGTCGGGCGGGACGCCGGGGCCGGTGTCGCGGATGTCGAGGGAGGCCTCGGTGGCGTTGCGTCTTTCAGCGATCACCTGGATCTCACCGCCGCTGTTGACCGCTTGGATGGCGTTGAGCAGGAGGTTGAACAAGGCCTGGCGCAGGAGTTGCTCATCGGCTTCGATTCGAAGGTGAGCGTCCTTGACTTGGAGAGCGATCTTCTTCTCGTCGAGGTCATGATTGAGGGTACGGACGACCTCGTTGACCGTGGCTCCGAGGGAAAGAACAGCGCGGTGGACCTCGCGCGGACGTGAGTAGTTGATAAACTCGTTGAGCTGAGAGGCAACCTTGTCCGCCTCGTTGATGATGTCGCGGGACTTGGTCTGGACCTCGGGGGGCGCATCGGCGCGCTTGGAAATCATCTGTGCCAGGCCCCGGATGATGTTGAGGGGATTGCGCGTTTCGTGGGCCAACCCGGCCGCCGCGAGGTTCATCTCCTTGAGATGGGTGTTAAGCTCGCTGGCGCGGACGAGACGGATCTGGAGTTCGGAACTCTTGGCCAGGTTGCGCCAGGCCACGCCGGATCCCATGGCGGCCACGCCGGCAAAGAAGGCCACGACGAAGCGCATCCACAGGTCCTGCCGACACGCGGCATGGAACTGCTCAATGGACATGGCCAGGGCCAGTCCGTGCAACTCCCGCTTCTGGACGATGTTCTGGTACTCCTTGTCACTAAGGCCCCAGGCCCAGGGTGGGCGCCGGGGCCAATGCCGATGTTGGCCGGGCCTGCCGCGGCGTTCCCTCGGAGGCGGGGGGGGCGGTTCAGAACGGTTCGAGGAAGCCTGGTCCCGCCGACGCGGGGGCGGATGGAAGCGGAAGCCTCTTCTCTCGCCCATGGAATTGGTCAGCGGAGGAGTAACGAACAGGGTCCTGTTGTTCGTTCTGTCTCCTTCAGGTATCGGGACCCCCTCGATGGGATAAACCACCGTCATGGCTTTAGCGCCCCAACGTCCGCCCTGCTGAAAGATACCCTTGTTGTCTCGGTCGATTGGTGGTCCGGCGAAGGCCACCGGCTCGCCCTTCGCGTTGTAGAGCGCAACGGAAATGACTTCTCCCGATTTGAACAGCTCGTTGGTTTGGCCCATCACCAACTCAGTAAGGATCGGTTGGAGACGCCACGGAAGAACCGCCCCCCAGAATTGCATGCCGCGGATTGAGGCTCCGATGGTGTTGGCAATGGCCTTGGAGCGGTTGAGAAGGGAGGCCTTGGCGTCTTCCTTAAAGCGGATGTGTTCCTGGGCTTGCCAAGCCACCACCAGCACCCAGACGGCCAGGAGCAGGCCATAGACCAAATAATTACGGCGCCGGTCTTCCATAATCAGCGACTGCGGCGCGTGGGGTGCTTCGCCGGTTCCTCGTTCGGCAGGCCGTCCAGGAACTTGTCCAGTTCCTTTTCCGAAAAGGCCTTGGGGGCGTCGGAGCGCGCCTTCTCGCGCGCGGAGACCGAAGCCAGCTCGGTGGGAATCGGCACGACGTGCGGAGTGAGGAAGATGAGGAGTTCCTGTTTGCCGTCGCTCTTCTGCTTGCGCTTAAAGAGGTTGCCGAGCACCGGAATATCGCCCAAAAGCGGGATTTTTGTCTCGTTGACGATCTTGGTGTCCTGCATAAGACCGCCAATAATGACCGTCTGTCCGTCCGGAACGACCGCCACCGTGTCGGCCTCTTCGAGTTTGATGGCCGGGACGCTGATATTCGCGGAGATCTGGGTCTGGAGGGTGTCATCCACCGAGGAAATTGACGGGTCGATAATCATCTCGACCAACCCGTCGGCCGTGATAAATGGGGTGACGGTGAGGCCCACGCCGACCTTCTGGTAAGTGACGGAGTTGATGACGTTGCCGTAGTTGTCATACCGGGTGCTGTTGATGATGGGCACCTCCTCGCCGACGCTGATCTCGGCCGGTTGATTGTTACGGGCGAGGATCGAGGGCCGAGAGAGCACCTTGGCCGATTGCGCCTGGGCGATGGCGCGCAATGTCACTTGGTAATCCTGGCCAAGGATTTGGAAGAGCCCGGCGCCCGGCGATGAGATCGGTCCGGAGGCATTCTGGAAGCTGGTGATGGGCTGGCCCAGCGCATTGAGAGCGCTATTAGTCGCCACCGTATTGAGCGCCGAGAGACCGAAGACATCGGCCGCGTTGGCCTTGGTAGAATTGCCGATGTTCTTTGCCCAGCCACCTTCAATGCCGATGTCCGAGCCATTGGCATAAGTCACCTCGAGAAAGACCACCTTGATGAGCACCTGCGGCTTGGGCCGGTCAAGGTTTGAGAGGACCTCCGAGACGTATTTGGAGGTATCCGGGTCGGCAATGACCATCACCCGCCGCGTTTCCGGGTCGATGGAGAAGTAGGCGTCCCCGATGCTGCCGTTGGGTGTATAATTGCGGGTGCTGGAGCTGCTGCTGCCGCCCCGGTTCCCGCCGCCCCTGTTGGCCTGGAACTGGGCTTGAACTTGAAGGGCTGTGGTGAGGCCCAAGGCGAGCAAAGCTAAGAGGCGCCAAGCCGGTTTCAAAGAATGTTTCATCATAGCCGTTTTCTTTACCGCGTTAAGTTGTGGCTGGTCGTTTTCAGATCCAGGTGGTTAGAATCCCAGGCCGCCGCCGCGGGAAGTGCTCCCGAAGCCGGAATTGCGGCTGGTGTTGTTGTTGTATTGCTGGGACGTCATGCGCTGGGTCAAGGGGTTGTTTTGTCCGAGCATGGAGCCGCGGGTGTTGTTGTTGGCGCGCATGGTGTTGTTCTTGTTGAAGAGGTCCTGCAATACCTGGTACACGTCTTGCGGATCGGCGTATTGCAGCTCGTAAGCGGAGACCATCTCCTTCTTGGCGGCGCTGGAATCGATCTCGGCAATCATGTCGGCAATCTGGGGCATCATTTGGGTGGAGGCGGTCACGATGAGCGAGGAAGTCCGCGGGTCGGCGACCGCTACGACGTTGTTCTTTTCCTGGCTGCGACTGGTCGTGCTCTGGTTGTTCTGATTGGCCATGAAGCGCATGAACGGCGGCATGAACCGGAAACGTCCGCCGCGCATGTTGCCGTTGTTGGACTGGCTCTGATCGGGGAAGAGTTGGGAGAGCTGGTCGGCCAGCTCGGTGGGGTCGGCGTTCTTGAGGTGAAAGACCCGGATTTCGGTGACATCGCTCATGGGTTTATCGATCTGCTCCACCATGTCGGAGATTGTCGCCATGAGGTCGGCCGGGGCGCTGACGATGAGGGAGTTGGAGTAGTCATCCGCGGCGGCGACGACTCTGGAACCGGCGGCGTTGGCTTGATTGTTGGCCTGCTGGCCACCCTGGCCCCCGAAGCGGCGCGCAAACATGGCGAACATCCGCCCGCGGGGGCCGCCCTGGTTTTGCGAGCTGGTGTCGGGCGCGTAGATCTGTTGGATAATCGTGGCGAGTTGTTTGGCATCGGCATAGTTGAGAGGAAACACCTTGATGGTCGCGATGGAGGCCATGGAGGTATCCAGGGCATGGACGATCTCGAGCATGCGCCGGATCTGGGTCTTGGTGGCGACCATGATGAGTGAGTTGGCGCTTTCGTTGACGGAGAGGGTGGCGGTGGTCGGCAGGAGCACCTGGAGGTTTTGCATGAGCTGGGTGGCATTGGCGTGGCGGACCGGAATGATGCGGGTCACGACTTCATCGGATTTCTGGATGTCATCCGGACTGCTGACCACGGCTACCCCGGTATCGGCGGTCTTGGCATTTTCGAGGCTGATGACGTTGAGAATCCGTCCGTCCTTAACCAGGGCATAGCCGTTCTTGTTCAGGGCTGAGTTGAGCAGGTCCACCGCCTCGGCTTTGGTAACCGGGTGCTTGCTGTAGATATCGACGGTGCCCTTGACCTCCGTTTCCTTATTGATGATAAATCCGGCGGCATCGCTGAGGTAATCCAAGACCAGGTTCAGCGGGGCATTACGGAAAGTCAGGCGCAAGCCGTCGTTGGAGTTGCCTTGGGCTGGCAACGGCTCAGAGGCCGCAGGCGCCGCCTGCGCCTGTGCCGCGGCCACTGCCGATGCCGGAGAGGTCTGAAGGTCTCCGACCTCGGACGGAGAGAGCGAGGCTGGTTTGGGTTGGGTATTCTGGGCCGGGTCGGCCGCCATGGCGCAAAGGGCGGAAGTCAGGCCCACGGTGATGATGAGGGTAGGGACGAGTTTCATAAGCAATTCATTTACCTTTTTCTTCTTGTTGACGTTGTTTCATTAGGCGCTCCCGGATTTTTTCAAAGCGGTCGGCGCCGGCTAAATGGGCGTGCGGCGTCGGATCGGAATCCGAGGCGGACATGCTGGAAGGTGAAGAGGAACTGGAGGCGTAGGATACAGCCTGAGTTCCCACCACCCACGGGCCATGCTCCTCGCGGCTGAGTTGCATACCGATGCGCAGCACGATCTCCTTCCCGCCGGAGGTCAGTTTGACGGAATTGGGGCTGATGCCGGCGACCGTATATCCGGCAATGCGGTCGTTCAACTTCAATCCCTTTCGGTACTGCGGTTCTGTGCCGTCGAAGAGGGCGAAAGTGCCGCGAAAATAGCTGATCACACCCACCAGGGCGAAAGAATCGATGACCTTGGGGGCTGGAGCCGGAGGCGGCCTTTGCTCGTGCGGTTGGCGATTGGGATCGAAGATATTCCGCTCGGCAACGATCTTAAAGGCGGAGAAGTCTATCCGCGGGGCAGCCTCATTGGATTGATGGAGGGGTGGAGTGTTGGAGTGTTGGAGTGTTGGAGTGTTGGACTGTCGGGATGCTGGATTGTTGGACGCCGGGTGTTGGGTGTTGGATGTTGGATGTTCGATGCTCAATGCGCCAGCTTGGTTGGTCGGGGCGGCTTCGCCAGGCACGGAGGTCTGGTCGGACTGACGGATTGATGGATTGGTGGAGTTATAGATGGTGGATGGGGCCGCCTGGTTCGTTGGGGCGGCTTGGCCAGCCATGGCGGTCTGGTCGGGCTGTTGGCTGGTGGATGATGGATGGTGGATGATGGGCGCGGCGGCGTGGTCGGTTGAAGCGACCCCGCCAGCCGTGCCGGCAGGGCCGGATTGTTGGATTGCCGGATGGTTGGATGTTGGATGTTCGGTTCTCAATTCTCCGGCGGGGACTTGGGCGTCCGTCGTGCCGGAAGGCGTCTCCTGGGCCAGCACCGGAGAAAGGAGACCGAGGATCAAACTGATGATAACCGCTTGACGCAGGAGGAGCGGTCCCCGAGGCACATCAGGGCAGTTGTGGCCCGAGCGAGAGCGCCGGGACACCAACCTCAACTTTGCGCGCAAATATTCGGTTATCGCACAACATTCGTCCGAGGCGCGTGAGGCCCGGCATTTTTGTAGAAACGTCCGCCCAGCGCATATTAGGCCCGTGAGCGCCGGGATCTTTGCGGCGCGAGGAGATGCCGCCCCTGACGGGGCTGGGAAAGGTGTCGTGGGCGCGGTTTCTACAGAGATGCCGTTCCTATGGAACTGGAAGACGCTTGTGATGGCGGTTTCCACAAAGATAGACCGCTTTTGCGATGTCATTGGGCATTGGACATTAGGCATTGGGCATTTTGCATTGCCAATGCCTAATGGTAAATGCCCAATGCCTAATGAAGAATGCCGCTGCGCGCGCCTCAGGCACAAACCGCTTTGCCCTCCCCGCACACATAGCGAGACTTGACCTGTCCGCAACAGGTCTTGAAACTTGAGGACTCTAGATGTTATTGGGCCGATGAGCTTCATGGTTGTGGCTGGGCTTTCGGGGTAAGGACCAAGCCGCTGAACTCGAGGCTGAGGCCAAGCTGCTTCCCTGTCTTGTCGCGAGAGGCAAGTTCGACCAGTTCCAGCTTCAAGGCCATGGGGTCACTCTCGAGATCGTAGAGGAACTTGCTCAGAGAGGAGATGTCGCCGGAAGCATCGACGCGGCAATCATAGGTCATATAATCGTCGGCATCCTGTTTCCACTGGGGAGTCGTCGCGGTGACGGTGCTGCCGCTATCCTGTGCCCACTGGTTAATGGCGTTATACACCTTCTGTTGCGTGGCGGTTTGATTGTTGGGGAGGGAGTTATGGCGGATCATCTCCCAGCGCCGACGGATGATCTGCTCCCGCGCGATGAGCGATTTGCCCTCGGTGATCTCATTGCGCAGTTTGGTGACACGTTCGGAGCGCGCGTCCCATACACCCTTAAGCGGCGTCAGCACCAGCCGGTCCGCCGCGAACAGGACGACCGCGGCGATGGCCAGCACCGTCAGCAATTGTTGGCGATTCTCAATTTGCACTGCCGCCTCCTTGACTCCACGTGAAACTAAAGGTGAATTGCATATTGGGTGATTTTCCCCGAGTCGGCCCCATGCTCACGCCGGGGATTTGAGGAACGGCGCGGAGCTTCTTCACGGCCTCGAGCAGCGCCTGGTAGTCGCGCGCCGTGCCGGTGCAGGTGACCGAGTTCAGGTCTCGGATTTCGACCGTTTTGGCGGTCACACTCCCGTCTTCGGGAAAGGCTTCGGTCAAGCAGCGCAGGATGTTCATCTCGCGAAATGAGGCATCGAACCAGGGAAGGAATTGGGCGGTTTTGGTCTGGAGTTCCTTCAACTCGGTGGCTTTAGCCTTCATAGTGTCCCATTGCGATTGGGCGCTCCAGATCTGCCATTGCTGAAAAACAAACGCGCCCACCGCCAACACCGCAACCGCTCCGGCGGCGATGCCCACCCGTTGCATCTTGCCGGAGGAGTAGCGCGCCGCGAATTGTTGCCAGGCCGAGACGTGGGGAGGCAGGAATTCGAAGTTGGAGGTCTCTCCAGTCAGCAGGCGAACCGCCAAGCTGAAGGCGGGCGAGACCGCGGCCTGAGGGGGCACTTGGGCCTGGAATTCCTCCCGGCTGTAGCCGCTCACCAATTCGACTTCGAGTTGCATGGACTCGAGCCGCAACTCGATTTCGTCGGCCAACTGTTGCGCCAGGTCGCGCGGGCCGAAAATGCGAACGCGGCGCACCGTCTCGCGCAGAGCGGAGGGGAGTTGGCCCAGGGTGATGCGCACTTCGCGCGCGACCACGTCCGCATGGAGATGGCGCTGGCCCGCCTCGGCTTCCAACGCCCCTTCCAGGGCGCGCAAGGCCGCCACCCCGCCGCCGCAGGTGACCTCCAGCCCTACGTGCGTCTCGCCAATGGCCAGGGCCAGGATACCGTGAGCGGGATCGGGGGCGGGAGGTTGCAGCGCTAACAAACCGAGCGAGAAGCTCACGGGCCGGAGTTGGGCGGCGCGAATCGCTTGCTCAACCAGGGCAACCGGGCTGCGCGGAACTCCGACAAAGGTGGCGTACTGGTCCCCGGAACCGGAGGTATAGCGCGAAGCACCGTGCAGCAGGGTTGAGACGTCGCAGGGAAACCCGCGCTCGGCCTCGATTTGCAGCAGGCCGGCGATTTCGGCTTCCGGGAGCTTGGGGAGGGCGGTGTGGGTCGTTAAGGCCCATTTGAGGGGCAGACCCAGGATACACCGCCGTTCGCGTATGCCGGCCGCATCGAGGTGATTGCGGATTTCGCGGCCCACCAACTCGGGGTCATTGGTCAACGGGTCGAGAGAGAGCGTGGCCGAAAAGCTCCGCTGGAGCTGCACCGAGCCGTTGGTGCGGCGAAGCACCACGCCTTCCAGCTTGCCGCCGTCCAGGGTCAAGCCGAGCACGCTGGACCCCTTCTGGCGGGCGGGCAAGCGGAGGTTCGCAAGATCGATTTTTAACAAGTTGCTCATCGTGTGTTTTGCGCCAGGAGCCAGGTTTGGCGCACGTATTTGCCTAATGCCCACCCGAGGTGGCTCAGGTCCTGGCGGTAAATAATTTGCGGCGTGCCGCTGCTCACGTCGAATATGAATTTGACCCGGCGGTAGCCGCGGCCAAAAGGCCCGACAGCGGCGATGTCGGCCGTAAACTGGTAGCTCTCGGTCGTGATGTAATCGCCCGCGGCCAGGCTGGTGAGGGCGTCCTGGTTGTTTTGGCCCAAGGCATCGACCACCCAGGCTACGGAGGTCAGTTTATCCGGGTTTTGCTGCCGGTAAGTGATTAATTGTTGAACCAGGTCGGGCCGGTCAACGAGGCCCGGCAGGCAGGCCAGCACCGCCGGGCTGGCGGTATCGATGTTGATGCGGCCGACGATGAAGTCGCCGTTGGTCGAGGCGGTGATGTAATGGGAGATGGAGGCAAATTCGTCGGAGGTCATCCCGCTTTGCATATAGAACTGCAAAGGGCTGACAAAAGTGGGAGGGGTCGCGGCCGCAACGGCCGCGCCACCGGTCGCTTGTCCGCCGCCACCGGGGCGCGCGCCAGCGGTCGGTTGTCCGGCGCCCCCGCGGCCCGGGCCGCCCATGGAGGGCATCAAGGCGCTGATGATCTGGCTGGCGCGAGAGCTATCGGTTAGATTGGTCTGGAGGAGTGTGGTCAGCCCGCTGGTATCGACGGGGTTGATGTTGACCCTGCCGGTATTCGGTTCCCGGCTATAGACCGTGACATATTCCAGCAGGCCGGGGTCAACAACACCGTTCCGGTTGGTGTCCGCCTCGCCCGGATCGAGCACGCCGTTGAGGTTGAAGTCTTCGCCGTAGAGGATGCCCATATCCGTCGGATAGACCAGGCGCAACTCATCGACCGTTTCGTAAGGGGCGTTCTTACAGGAGTAGCCGGGTTGGAAGGTGGAGTAGATGCTGGGGCCGTCGCCGTTATCGGACGTGGCGCCATTGGTGTCGCGCCAATCCACGATATTGGCGGCCAGCTCTGGACTCATGTTAGTCAGGCCGTAGAGCAGGTTCGTCGTGACGGTATTCAAGTTCAACTTGGAATTCTCGTCAATCAGCCCGAAAAACACCTGGTCGGGTTGCATCTGGCTCTGGTAATCGCCGGCCCGCCCGATCAGCCAGAAATGGGCGTCCCCTACCGGGACGGCTTCGCTTTGGTAATCGCTGATGTTCGGCACCGCCCCGTTCGTGGCGTATTCGGTCAACACCGCCGCCACGTAGCGCGCCCCGCCCTCGATGGCCTGGTCGGCGGCCAGGCCGCAGACGGTATTATCGGCCGCGCGCATCTCAAAGTTCATTGAGTTGGCAAAATACAGGGTAATAGTCACCAAGCCGAGCACAATCCAGAGCACGATGATGAGCAGCGAACCGGTGTTGCCTTTGGATGGCCGGATTTTCATTCCATGCCCTCCGTGGTGCTGTTGGTTGAGGCGGCGTTGGTGCTTATTACCTGCGTGTCGAGCAGGACCACCATTTGCACCGGTTCCTGCCGTCCTGCGTTCATGGAGGGGTCCACCGCCATCTGGAGGCTGACTTTCACGGCCAGAGGCAAATTGGTATCCCCGGCGGTGGTGTCCCACGTGTCGCGCCATTGCATCCCGTCCCAGAAGGAGAAATCCAGGCTCTGGACGTTGCCGACCAGGCGCTGCGTCTCGGGCGTTTGTGCCGCGACGGCCAGCAAATCGTGATTCACCGTGCGGACGAGGTCCTTGCCGTAGGCATTTGGGTCACTCGACGTCTTCAAATCATAATTCACCTCCTGGATTTCTCCCCAGGGCGCGTCCGGGCCCAAATGCCCGGTGGTCGTGTAGAAATCCAGGCCGTTTTGGAGCAGGCTGGTCGAATTGGCCGCCACGGTTTGAGCCGCGCTGGCGCTCGAGCCGGCAGTCCCTCCACTCGAGCTGCCCAGGCCGCCGGCGCCCTGACCATATCTAAAACTGCCGGCCAACGGACCGCCGGGCGGCATGGCGTTTTGAAGGTCGCGGCGAAGGATGCCCAAGGCGCGGTTCAGGGGCAGGCCGCCATCCACCGCCGCGATGGTTCGTTCGCGCAAGCGCAAGGCCGCGAAGAAGACGGTGGTAATCGAGAGCAGGACAATCGCGAAGATGGCGGTGGCGAGCAGGATCTCGATCAGGGTAAAGGCGCGCGTCTTCATTGCGGATTGACCAGCGTGCTTAACCGCACGGAACGCTGCTCGCCTTGGACCGTGTACCGGACCTCGACCGTGAGCAGGTCTAATGACATCTGGCTCAGCGCGGTCTGGTTGAGCGTCGGCTGGCCGGCAAGCAGCACGTTGCCGCCGGCGTTTTGATCCAACGGAATCTGGTTGGTCATGTTCTGCGACCAGATATCGGCCTGCAATGTCCAGGGAAACTCGCGCGTGCCTTCAGTAACCGTCCCGCTCTGGGTCGCCAGGCTCCAGTTGGTGGTCGCAATGGCATCGTTGAGGACAAAGTCGGCGACGCGGCCCGCCTGCGCCTTGAGTTCGGCCGCCTCGCCGGCCTGGCTGGCCACGCGCAGCCCTTGCACGACGATGGGAATGACAATCGCCATGAATAGCAGCGCCGCCAAGACCTCCGCAAGAGTAAAGCCCGCAGTGTTTACCGGGCTCCGGAAGGCGAAGTCTGGAGCTCGAAAGGGCCGTGCGGATTGGGCGCCAGCTTTTGGAGTGCGGCGGGAAGCGGAGCGCCAGGCCGCTTTGGCTGTGGCATGGAGCTTCCCGAAGGCCGTGCGCCCGTGCTCATGAAAAGCGGTGTCGGCGCTGCGCTCTGCCACCGCACTCCAAGACCTGGCGGAGGTTCGAGCAGGCCAGGCGAAGAGTTGCGGCACGGGCAGTTGGATGGGAAAGCGGCAGGGGACTGCCGCACTCCAAGACCTGGCGGAGATTCGAGGGGGCCGGGCGAAGAGCAGATCCGCGTCCTGGGGTCGCTTACTGGTTGTTGTCACTCCGAATCTCATAATCCAGGTGATTGGCGGATTGCCGGAGCCAGAGCGAGCCGCCGTCACGCTCCGAGAGGTGAATGGCCGTCAGGCTAGTGATGTCGATTGAGCCGTCGGGGAGAAAGCGGATGTGGGGCAGGTTGCTGTGGGTCGAATCGGAACTGTTCCCGGCGAGGGCGCCCGAGGGGACTTGGTTGGAAACGAGTTGCCGTTTCACGACATTGGTTTCCGTCACCGCGATGTCGAGGTCTCTTGCCAATGTGAACTCGACGGCTTTTGGGTCCTTTTGGTCCCAGCCCGGTTCCTCTTCCAGTCCATAACTGCGCTGTTGTGTGTCAACCCAGAGCACCATCGGGATACCTTCTGAAACGGCGCGGCTCTGTCCCTGGTGGGTCAGAGCGAGCAGCCGGCGCGCCTCCGAATCCAGGTTTCGTCCGGTAAAGAAGTGGGAGAGCGAAGGCATGGCGATGGAGATGACGATGGTGAGCAAGGTCATCACCAGGAGCAGCTCGATGAGCGTAAAAGCGGCGTTACTTCTCTTGCTTCCAGTTTGTAATGTCATCGTCGCCTCCCTGCCTCTGATCCGGTCCCATGGACATAATGTCGTAGGAACTGGGGTTGTGGCGGCCCGGGCAGGTGTAGATATAGTCGTCGCCCCAGGGGTCCTTGGGGATGTTTTGCAGATACGGGCCGTGCCAGTTTTGGGCGTCGCGCGGCTGCTCAACCAAATCATTGAGCCCGTTTTGGCCCTTAGGATAGTAGCCGTTGTCCACCTCAAATGCGTCCAAGGCCGTGCAGAACGAGGAAATCTGCGTCTTGGCGGCGGTAAGGCGGGCCTGCTCGGTGCGGCCGGAGAATTTCGGGATAACGATGGCCGCCAGGATGCCCAGGATGACCAGCACCAGGAGCAACTCAATCAAGGTGAAGCCTCCGGCACGCGCAGAGTGGCGTCTTTCGCCCAGGCTCCCCCGGGCGCTCACCGGGTTGGCAGGCGCCGAGTGGCGGCCGGCATTGAGCTTATGGAGATTGCATTTCATAGGATGGGATAACGGTCAGGCTAATGCTATTTGATGTACTGTTGCAGGGTGAAAATGGGGACAACCATTCCGATGAAGATCGTTCCGATAAAGCTGGCGATGCAGAAGAGCATCGCCGGTTCGGCAAAAGCCACCGCCGTCTTCAATTCGCGGTCCAAGTCACTCTCGGTGACGGTCGCGATGCGAATAAGCTCCTGGTCCAGTCTGCCGCTCTCCTCGGCCACGGATACCATCTCCAGCACCGAGCCTTGAAACAGACCCTTGCAATCGGCCAGGCTGGCGCCAAGCTGCCCGCCTTGCTGGACGCGCTCGATGGATTGCGCCACCGCATCGACCAGAATCTGGTTGCCGATCGACTTGCGCGCCACCTGCAAACCTTGCACTAGCGGCACGCCCGCCCCCAGCAGTGTTCCCAACATCCGGCAAAACCGGGCCATGGCGAATTGCGCCACCAGCGGCCCGACAATCGGCGCCTTGAGCACCAGTCCCTCCCATGTTCGCTTCCCCTTCTCGGAGCTGAACCAAGTTCGCAGGAAGAAACCAACCAGGACGAGGCCAACGAGGATAAACAGGCCGTATGAGCGCACAAAATGGCTGGTGGCGATAATCGCCCGCGTCAGGGCCGGCAAGGTGGCGCCGAACCCGGCAAATACCTTTTGAAATCGCGGAATGAAAAACGTCATCAGGAAGATAATGACGCCGATGGCCAGCACCAGCAGGATGCATGGATAAAGCATCGCGCTCATTACCTTGGAACGCAGGTCCTTCTCCCGTGACTGAAAATCCGCTATCTGCGCCAGCACGAGGTCGAGGAAACCACCCGTCTCGCCCGCTTGCACCATGGCCACATAGACCCGCGGAAAGACCTTCGGCGATTTCGCCATCGCGTCCGCCAGCGACATTCCATCCACCACGTAATTGTAAATCTCTTTCCATTTGGCCGCCGCCACGGGCGAGGAGGCCTCTTTAGCCAGGATGGTCAGCGCGCGGCTTAGTGGGACGCCAGCCGCCAGCAGACTAGAGAGCAATCGCGTGAAATTCTCCAGCGCCCGAGGCGATACCTTGTCCGATGGCTTGCCAAAAGAGAATGAGCCCAAAGACGCGTTGAGCTTGCCGCCCTTGACGGCGGCGGCCGCCTTTTCGGCCAGGCTGATCGGACGCAGCCCCAGGCCCTCGATTTGGCGGAAGGCCTCGGGCCGTCCGGCGGCTTCGAGTTGGCCCTCGGCGACCACTCCATTTGCCTGCAAACCTTTGTATTGGAAAAGCGGCATGGCCTGGCTTTCGGTTATCGCGCGCTGGCGGCCGCCTCGACGGCGGCGTCTGGGTGGGCCAATCCATCCAGCGATTCGTTCCTGGTGGTTCGGGCCACTTCTTTGGCGGTCGTGACGCTCAAGACCTCTTCCACGGTGGTGATGCCTTCTCGAACCAAACGCCAGCCATCCTCGGCCAGCGTGCTCATGCCGGCGCGTCTTGCGGCCTCCCGGATCAGGTCGCTGGAGGCGTTCTTCAAGATCAGTTTGCGGATTTCGTTATCGCTGTCCATCCATTCGAAGATGGCGTGCCGTCCGTAAAAGCCGGTTTGGCGGCATTCCTGGCAGCCGACCGAGCGGTAGATGGTCGCATTGGCGGGGATGCCGACCTGGAGCTTGAAGGCTTGGGCGGCGGGGGAATTGTCCGGGGTTTTGCACCGCGAGCACAGGACCCGCACCAACCGTTGGGCCAGCACCGCTTCGAGCGATGACGCCACCAAATAGGGCTCCACGCCCATATCCACCAGGCGAGTTAGAGCGCCGGGGGCGTCGTTGGTGTGCAAGGTGGAGAAGACCAGGTGGCCGGTTAGGGAGGCCTGGACGGCGATTTGGGCGGTCTCTTGGTCACGAATCTCACCGATCAGAATCACGTCCGGGTCGTGGCGGAGTATCGAGCGCAAGCCGCGGGCGAAGGTCAGACCCGCTTTCTCCGAGACCTGGATTTGGTTGACCCCTTTGAGCTGGTATTCGACCGGGTCCTCAATCGTGATAATCTTCCGGTCGGCATCGTTAATTTCGTTCAACGCCGTGTAGAGGGTTGAGGTTTTGCCGCTGCCGGTCGGGCCGGTGACCAGGATAATGCCGTGGGGCAGTTGCAATACACGTCGGAAGCATTCCAGTTCGCGGCGAGCCATGTCGAGCTCCGCCATGCCGCGCAAGGTGGCGTTCTGGCGCAACAGACGCATGACCACCGCCTCGCCGTGCAGCATGGGAATGACCGACACACGAATATCGACCTCGTTGCCCTCAATCCGGATCTTGATGCGCCCGTCCTGCGGCAGGCGCTTCTCGGCAATATTCAAGTGGCTCAAAATCTTGACACGCGAGACGATGGCGGGCTGAAATCGCTTGAGTTGTGCCGGCACCGGCACGTCCTGCAAAACACCATCGATGCGGTAGCGGATGCGAAATTCATCTTCGAACGGTTCCAGGTGAATATCCGACGCGCGCAGCTCGATGGCATCGCGCAACACCTGGTTGACGAACCGGATAATCGAGGCGTCTTCCGCCGCGCTGTCGAGGTTGGTGTCTTCTTCGGGATTCTCATCAACGACCTGGAGCGCGGCCTCTTCGCCGAGGGTATCGATGGTGTCAGCGCCGACCCCCAGGCGCTTCTTCATCTCGCGCTGGATGGCCTCGCTGGCCGCCAGCACCGGGCGCAGGTTCAGCCCGGTCATGCTCTTGAGCATGTCCAAGCCTTGCGTGGCAAAGAGCCGGCTGGTGGCGACCTCCACCACGCCGTTGACCCGCCGCAACGGGAGCAATTCCTCCTTGAGCAAAATCCGCGCGGGGAAGAGGGAGAGAAGCTGGCGATCGGGCTCCACGTCTTCAAGCGTGGTATAACCGAGGTCGTATTCCCCAGCCAGCCAGCGCAGAACCTCAGTCTCGCTTCGCAAAGACGAGCCCGCTCCTTGGGACTCGGCCTGGCGCAGCAGGCTCTGCGCGTCTATGGGCGACAGTTGCTTGGCGGCAACCATCTTGTCCAGTAACTGCTTTTCCGTTGTATCCTGGGCAATACTCTCGTTCATGTTAGCCTTCAACTTTTCAAACAAGACCAGCTTCTCCGATTCCCCACTTCGCGCTCACTGCCAAGGCCGTCGGACCCCGCGCCCTCACGCGGCGCCGTCATGGCCAGGCATAGAGCGCGCTGGTTCACGTCGCGAACGCGCCGCTTTAGAGCAGGCCGTCCAGCGTCGCGATGGCCTCCTGGCGCGGTGTCAGCACTTCTCTAAGCTTGGCTTGCGCCGTCTTGAGCTGTTGCTCCTTGGCCTTGCGCGCTTCGACGAACTTCGCCATCGCCGCCTTCAATTCGGCCGCCGGCGCCTTGGCGTCTATCGCCTTCTGCAAAGCTTCGGCTTCGGGGCTGGGCGGAGGGCCGAACCGGCGCCGAGGACGCTGGTCCTGGGCCTGCGCCTGATCCTGATTATTGCCCCCGCGCATCCGGAAGCGGCGCGGCCCGCCAAACCCAAACGGCCGGCCCATCTGGGCGCGCATCGCTTCCATTCGGGCTCGCATGACGTTCTGGACGAGCGGCTGAATCGCTTGCCAATCGTCGTCGCTCGTGATTTCCAACTGGTTTTTGATGTTGTCCATCATCCGCTGCCGCATCTGGGCAGGGTTGAAGCGTCCTCCGCCAAAGCCCTGGGCACTCACGGAATTCGAGCCCAAGCAGAGCGCGGCGGCCACACCCGCCATTACCAACACTTTTTGCATTTTCATATTACTGGCATTGTTGCCTGCGATCACTGACTTTGTTGTTGAGGCGCAACGCCGCACATACGCGGCTTCGCCATTATGCGGGCCTATAGGCAAGAGCTATGCCAACTCAAAATCCGCCCCTTTTCCACGCCTCCTGCGCCTTTGTTGCGCACCATTTGCGCGCTCAGCTCAGCCGAGGTGCGCACTTCTTGCGCATCCGGCCCGAGGTCCGATAAAAGCTGTCAGGCACCGCCTGTGTCGAAGC
>JAJYHY010000188.1:11328-16210 GCA_021784555.1 bacterium | reverse complement strand
GTATCACAACGGGCGCAACTACCAGGCCTACCTCTCGCACCGCAAGCGCAGGATGAAAAACCTTAAAAAGTGGAAATCACTCAAAGTGTCGCTGTAGTGATAACAAGGAAGAGGCCCATTACAACGAAGGTCAGACTCATCGCTACGGAAACCAAGTACACTAAGGCAGCCTTACTGTCGGGTGGGACCAAGCCCTTGACCTTCAGCTCCATACATATTGCCATAGTCAAACCTCCAATTATACACATAGCCCCACCGATTAGAACGGACGGCTTGACGCGCGCCGCGCGGACTAAATCGCTGATTCCGGCAGCAAAGCAGACAACCCCGATTATTCCTACAAGTCCCCTAACAAACTCCCCTCCCAAGCTAGCTCCATGCATAAACGGCCCAGCCATGGACCAACTTCCGCCGCTTAAGTAATGAGCGATAGCGCAGGCGAGTAAACCAACCCCTAGAAGAAGCCATCCGTCTCTTTTGAACCTGTCCTTGCGCTGTTCTGCCATTTCTGTCGCCGAAGGCGGCGCAGGTGGGGGCTTCTGCAGGTCTTCCCAAGCATCAACACGGGCGGCATCATCAAGGGGCAACTTCGGGATTGCAAGACCCCGCTTCTGAAGCTCCGCTCGTGCTGTACCGAGTGCCTCTGAGGACCAGTCGCTTGGCCTTGTAAACATAGCCACGAGTTCCTGGTCGGTTTTTCCATCCGTTTGTTCTTTTTGGTTTTGTGCAGTGTTCATAGTCGCGTTTTGTCATCTATTCAACGGCTTGCCCGGCTGATGGGCGATAAGAATGTAGGACTCCCGACACCTGACTTAGCATGCCAGAATTTCCGCTTTGTGCTGCGGGCGAAGGCAACGCCGAAATGCAGAAGTAGGCAAGCCCCCTGCTGAGCGGTTTCCACCAGTTCCGACGGATTGCTATGGGCTTATCGATCATTGTCTTCGCCTCCATTCAACAGGAAGACGGTGCGATTGTTACACACTTCCATCAGCTTTCTCAATGTCGTCCCCATCTCTACTCCCTTTGTCGCCGCCTCAATGCTGCACTCGGGTCTCTTCACCAGGCTTTTCCGGGTTGGCGCACTCGTCCACCACCAGGCCGAGCGGGGAAGCGCGGCCCAAACGGCAGGTGGCCCCGTCGGCGTAGGCAACGCGGACGGGGTATTCGTCCTCAGTTTTCACGATGCACTCGAACCAATTTCGCCGCATTGGGCAGGGTCCTCGGGCTCTTTACAGGGCTTTGGCTGATTTCTTCCAAACACTACTCACCCTCCTCCGACGGGCGCCTTGGTCGGTCGCTTGAGGCACGGACGCAGGAGGCACCGCCGCCCCCATAATCGCGCCCCGCCTCGCGGCCGCACCAAGTGGAGATCGATGCAGCCCGTCGCTTTGTGGCGACGCTCTAACCGTCATCCCCAAGCCTCCATCAACCTCCGGTTCTGCATCTCGTGGGCTGGCCTGACCCGCGCGGGCCTTCTGACCGGCTGCCTTGTAGAGCTCCGCTGAGACGGCCTGCCGAGCCTGATTGAGTTTCTCGCTGGCGAAGCGGATGGCCGAAGCGTCTCCGCCCTTCAGAGTCTCCTTCACCTCGTTGATGGTAGATTCCATCCTGCTCTTGTGCGCTCCAGAGACCTTCTCGGCGTTGTCCTTGAGGAACTTCTCAGAGCGATAAACGGCGTTATCGGCCTCGTTGCGCATATCAATCTCTTCGCGGTGTTTGCGGTTTTCTTCGGCACGGGCCTCGGCGTCCTGACGCATCTTCTCGATTTCGTCCTTACCCAAGCCGCTGCTGGCGGTGATGGTGATCTTCTGTTCTTTGCCGGTGCCTAGGTCTTTGGCGCTCACGTGCAGGATTCCGTTGGCGTCGATGTCGAATGTCACCTCAATTTGAGGCACGCCGTGCGGGGCGGGAGGGATGTCGGCTAGATGGAACTTCCCAATGGTCTTGTTGTCGCGAGCCAGTTGGCGCTCACCCTGGAGCACGTGGATTTCCACGCCAGGCTGGCTGTCGGAGGCGGTTGAGAAGATCTCCGACTTGCGCGTAGGGATGATCGTGTTGCGCTTGATAAGCTTGGTGAAGACGCCACCGAGCGTCTCAATCCCCAGCGACAGCGGTGTGACGTCCAACAGCAGGACATCTTTGACCTCGCCCTTAAGCACGCCCGCCTGAATCGCAGCCCCCAGGGCCACTACTTCGTCTGGGTTGACCCCTTGATGCGGCGGTTTGTTTACCAACGAATGCGCGGTTTCAACCACTTTGGGCATGCGCGTCATCCCGCCGACGAGGACCAACTCATCGACCTTCTCCACCGTAATGCCCGCATCGCGCAAGCAGTTGCGTACCGGGGTGATCGTCCGCTTGAATAGTTCGTCGCAAAGCTGCTCCATTTTCGAGCGCGTCAGCTTCAGGCTGATGTGCTTCGGGCCGTCGGCATCGGCCGTGATCCACGGTAGCTTAATCTCATACGCTTGCGAACTGGACAGCGCGATCTTGGCGTTCTCCGCCTCCTCTTTGATACGCTGGAGGGCATCGGGCTGTTTTCCCACGTCCATCCCCTGGTCTTTCTTGAACTCGTCGAGAATCCAATCCATGATGCGGCCGTCCCAATCGTCGCCGCCCAGGTGAGTGTCGCCGTTGGTCGCCTTGACCTCGAACACGCCATCCAAAAGCTCCAGCACGGAAACGTCAAACGTGCCGCCGCCCAGGTCATAAACCACTATCTGCTCGTCCTTTTTCTTGTCCAAACCATAGGCCAAGGACGCGGCAGTTGCCTCGTTGATGATGCGGAGGACTTTCAGGCCGGCGATGCGCCCGGCGTCGTTGGTGGCTTGGCGCTGGGAGTCATTGAAATAGGCGGGCACGGTGATGACCGCCTGTGTGATCTCCTCGCCGAGCCGCATCTCGGCGTCGCTCTTGAGCTTGGCCAGGATCATCGCCGAAATCTCGATCGGGCTGAACCGCTTGGGCGTGCCGCTCACCTCGACTTCCACATAGGCGTCTCCGTTCGGCCCAGCCACTACCTTATAAGGAACGCGCTTCCGCTCCTCCTCTACCTCGGCGAATTTGCGGCCCATGAACCGTTTAATGGAATAGACCGTGTTCCTGGGGTTGGTAATCGCCTGGCGCTTGGCTGCGTCACCGACTAGGTGCTCACCTCTTTTGGTGAACGCTACCACCGACGGAGTTACCCGTCGCCCCTCCGAGTTCTCCAGGACGATGGGTTCGCCGTCCTGCATAACTGCCATACACGAGTGTGTCGTCCCTAACTCAAAGCCGATCACGTTTGCCATAACATGTTCTCGTCAAAGTTCTTCACCATCGTTCAACAGGACGCGAGGACCGGTTTGACAGGGTTTCTGGCTCGATGCGCCACCAGCGGCGCTAAAGCCGGGCGCACTGGGGAGGCTTATCCGTTTTTCGAACTGCGGGCGCTCTGTAGCGGACAGTCTGAGCGAGAGCAGGCATCGGACGCACCGACCATCCGGCACCGGCGGCCAGAGATGGGCGCCACACACGAGACATTCTTGCTCATTCTTCATTCGGGGCTCTATTCATGTGTCGACCGGGCGGTAGCCGCCGAGCCTCCTACCGCCAACACACAACGAAACCCGAGGCTGACGACCCGATTAGTTGGAGCGGCGGCGACAAGGTCCGACGACAGTAGCGCTGGATCGAGGTTGAGCGACGACCGGATGATCTGAAGAATCTTCTGCGCTGTGGGATCGAGGTTGGGCGACGATTCGCCCAGCAGGCTGCGTCGATCCTTATCGCTCATCATCTCTTCGGCCTCGATCGTCGCCACCCTGCCAAAGCTAGGCGCCCACGAACCGCCCCGCAGCACGTGCCCGGCCTTATCGGCTGAGTAGAGGTCCTGGCACCACTCCGAAACGTTCCCTGCCAGGTCGAAAATCCCGAACTGGTTCGGGTGGAAGCTGCCGACCGGCGAGGTCACTGCGTATCCATCATTGCAGCCAGCGATCGCAAAGTCCTTTGCGTCGGTGAACTGTCCCGCAAAGGACCCGTCGCAGAAATTGCCGGAACCAGGCGGTGGCGGCCAGGTGCGACCCCAGGGATAGACGCCAGGGACCTTAGAGTCGCGTTCCTGCGGTGTATCCCCCGTCTCGCCCTGGAGCCCGACGGCGGCGCTCCATTCCAGATCGGTCGGCAGCCGGTAAAGATCCGACGGCCCAATCATCTCGGTCGCGCGCTCCTTACGGGTGAGCCATTTGCAGAACGCCGTCGCGTCGTTCCAACTCACGTTGACCACGGGATAGTCGGGGCCGGGGCTGACGGCAACGCCTTGGAAGGTGGGGTTCTGCCAGGATGAATCCACCACCGGATCGGCCTTGGCGTACGCCGCGTAATCGCGGTTGCGCGTCTCCCAAACGGAGAACAGCACTGACGTTCCGGGCACGGGCGCGAACTTCATCCCCAGACTGTTCTCGAACGGCGCACCAAGGGCAGGCCAAGGAGGCGCTTTGCCCAGCCAACCCTTGATGCTGAGCTGCTCTAGCAGCTTGTGTTCCCGTTCGTCGCTCGTCTGCAGTCCGCCCAGCGCCAGTAGCTTTCGCCCAGCCCCCCAGCCCTCGCGCGGGCGATTGAGATTGAGTGCGGCCACCGCCCTGTCGACCCACAGTTCTCGGTTCGGGTGCGCCTTCAAAAACGGCATGCTCCTGCGGAGGAAATAACGGAGAAGCTTCCGCTGCCGCCCGCGGTCGCTCTCTGAGGTCGCCTCCTTCGACATGGTCAGCAGAGTATCCAGATCGAGCCGCGCCTGGGCATCAAGGCCGACCTCGCCGCTCGCCGCCGCGCCTGCGCCCGTCGCCCCCGCCGACACAGCACTCTTCATCGGCCCGAATGCCGTTTGCATCGAGGCAACCTC
>JAJYHY010000188.1:0-11318 GCA_021784555.1 bacterium | reverse complement strand
CGCAGCCGTTGATCCGAAAAGCCGCAGGGGCGCGATCACGGTGCGACGACAGGAGCCCCGCAGGACCGACGTTTTCCCACGAACCGCCCCGCGTCACGCGGCCGTCTTTATCGGGCTCGTAAAGGTCCTGGCACCATTCCCATATGTTTCCCGCCAAATCGTAGATCCCGAACCGGTTCGGCTGGAAGCTCCCAACTGGAGAAGTTGTCGCGTAGCCGTCGTCGTAGCCGGTGATTGACCACGGCCCCTTCCACTCCTCCGGCTTCGGAAACTGCATCGCGTACGACTCGTCGGCGAAATTGCCCGCGCCGGGCGGAGGTGGCCAGGCGCGGCCCCAGGGATAGATGCCGGGGACCTTAGAGTCGCGTTCCTGCGGTGTATCCCCCGTCTCGCCCTGGAGCCCGACGGCGGCGCTCCATTCGAGATCGGTCGGCAGCCGGTAAAGATCCGATGGCCCAATCATCTCGGTCGCGCGCCCCTTACGGGTGAGCCACGTGCAGAACGCCGTCGCGTCGTTCCAACTCACGTTGACCACGGGATAGTCGGGGCCGGGGCTGACGGCAACACCTCCGAAGGTCGGGTCCTGCCAGGATGAATCCACCACCGGATCGGCCTTGCCGTACGCCGCGTAATCGCGGTTGCGCGTCTCCCAAACGGAAAACAGCACTGACGTTCCGGGCACGGGCACGAACTTCATCCCCAGACTGTTCTCGAAGGGAGCGCCTGGGGCGGGACCGGGCGGCGATTTGCCCAGCCAGTTCTTGATGTTGAGTTGCACGAGCAACTTGTGTTCCCGTTCGTCGCTCGTCTGCAGTCCGCCCAGAGCCAGCAGCTTTTGCCCGGCTTCCCAGCCTTCGCGCGGCCGATCGAGAATGAGCGCCGCCACCGCTCGCTCGACCCACAGGCTATGCACTTTGGGGTGGACCTTCAAGAATGGCGCGCTCCTGTCCAGGAAATCGCGCAGGAGTTCCCGCTGCCGACCGGCGTCGCCTTCCGATGCCGCCTCCTTGGCCAAGGTCAGGAGAGTGTCTAATTGTGGCCGCTCACGCGGGTCCGGGCCGGCCTCCGTGTTTGCGACGGCGGCGGCCTCCCGCCCCTTCACCCGGTCCGGGTGCTCCGCAGGTAGCCTCCTGACCCGCTCATTACTCGTCTCCTGGCCACGCGCCGGAGCTACGCCGGGACTGGTAAGACAAACTAGAGTTCCTACGGCGACGAGCAGAGACATCAGTCTCGCTACTTTGTCTCCATCGCCCACCCTGCGCGATGGCCTAGCGTCACGTCGATTCCTCACCGCTGCAGCCGAATACGAGAAGTGGTTCATAATATTCTCCTCTTTCTTAGTTAATAGAATCAGCGGCCTCCTTCGTATGCACCCAGTGGCTTGAGAGGAGTGGCCGGTCCAGCTAAGCGAGCAGCCTTCGTGAGTGTCCCAGCCTCTTGCAGCAGAGTCTCGCGCGCCAAGACGATATCAGATCGTCTCTTATTGCGCTTGGCTGTCCACGCTATCCACCCACCGAACACTATCACACCAATGAACGTCTCGATGAGCAATACAGCGATGTCCAGAGCGTCACGTTGCACCGCCCCCAGGAGCGTCCTCAGGGCGTTCGCCTCCCACGCGATCCACAGGCAGACAGGCACCGTGGGGGAGCGAGCAGCTGGAACCTCCAAGGATTCTAAATGGCCAAAACGCGCCTCGATCTGCCGAATTCGATCGAGATCCGGAAGGGTTAGTGGACGCACTAAGCGCATCTCGATCCAATCGTTGGCCCCGTTGGCTCTGTCGCGACGCTCTAACTTCCATCCAAAGATCTCCATCACCCTCAGGTTGCGCCTCTCGTCTTTCAGGGCGCACCGGAGGACAGTGCTTTCACACGACCCCGGCTCTAACGGCCGCTCAGGCGAAATCACGGGAGGTGACGTTGGATTTGACCCCTGCGGAGCACTGTCCTTCATGTCTTCTTTGGAGTATTTGTAAAAGTCTCGCATACTTCAGTGTTTTCTGGCTCGAGCGGCGGCAGCGCCGCTCGCCGCGCCGCCCAGGTGCCAACTTAAACATCATCGCCCACAAGTCCTTGTGCCGGATCCTCCACCCTCCACTTTCCGGTGTGCATGCTTGCCAGCGGATCTGGAACTGGGGGAGATCCCGCCCGGAAGGAGGGGGGCGTGCAGGAAACTTGGAAGGAACCCTTGGTCTTGGCCGTAACGGCCGGTGCCCCCTCGTCCGAAAGGGTTGGACTTAGCGACTCGCCCTCGACCGAGATAAGGGCACTCGCGACCCCACCGGGAGTATCTTCGTAGCCCTGGGCAGCGTACTGGTGGCCGGCAAACTGGGCCTGCAGGGCTATAACGTCGGGAAATAGCACAAGACGATGGCCTCCCGCGGTCGTCTGGCCGCTGCCGCGGCGCACCGTGAGCTTGCCGTCCCATCCCTTCCAACTCCAGCCAGCGTCACACTCGAAGCATATCCTACAGCCTTCTACTGCTATTAGTGCCATTCCTCACCTCCGGGTTCGCCTGTTTCTCTTGCGAGCTTAATGCGAATTATTGAGCCCAAGGCGCGCCACGCCGGAGCTGCACGGGCAATTCCGGGGATCTCGGCCGTTTGACAGCTCCCTAAATGATGATCACTATCAATTCCCCTGGCTTGGTTCATAGATCTGCTCCTGCAAACGCCTAATCTCCTTCTTCAGAGATGAGATCTGCGACTTGTTCAAAGTCTGCAGAGAAGAGACCTGGCTCTGCAGCTTGCTGTTCATCGCTTGAAGACGAGCAATTGAACTCTGTAGTTCGTTAACCCTCCTCCGCTGGAATGTCAAGGCGCCTGTCAGTAGAAAGATTGCGACTGCCAAGATTGGCAAAGCCCAGTCGATGAGGCGCCACTGCGCCAAAATACGGCGGAGAACCCGGCGCTGACTTGCGATAGCAGGTGCAGCAATCTCGGCCGGTGCTTGCGGCGGCATCGGCAGCGGGGGGTCCTTTACACTGGAAAATACCTCTTCGGCTTGGGCCATGCTGCTCTTATGGAGCGAGCCGGGTGGCCCGGGATCTGCTCCTCTGGCGGACAAATCGGCTTGCCCAAAGCCTGCGTTGTCACCTCCATCGGGTACCGATTCTGTGGATGCGACAGAAACCTCGTTCGGGGTGCTTTTGCTTGGGGTTTCGCGGTTCTTCGGAGATTCCGCAGTGCTGCTCTCCAGCATGCCAGCAGCAACCGCTGGTGCGCCGTCGGGGACCGCACTGGACGAGAATTTGTGCCCGGCGAGAGCTGGTACGGCCTCCATATCGGATGTTTCGCTACGACAGCCTTCGGCAGCCTGTTCCCCTCCTGCCCCCGGGCCCACCGTCCACGAGTAGTCAGAATTTGTGAGGACGCTGATGCCACTGGCAGCCATTGAGTCACAAGCTGAGGCTGGCAAACCGAAGCCAACCGCACCTGCGGACAAAAGGTCTTTCCATTTTCCCGGCCCGGCGCAACTGCAAGTTGTTCGACGCGGTCTCGGAACGCCGGCTTGGTGGGATGAGCCGAGCGGAGTCAACCTGACTGGAAGCCCATCACCCGTAGCAGCCTCTAGCGCGCGATCAATCAGTTGGAAAGCCGAAGCGATCCCCTCTTCTGTGATGGACTCTTCAGCTATAAAGAGTGCGGCATGAAGGAATACAGTTGCACGACAATGCCAGTCGCGCTTAACTCGGTCAAACCAAAGCGCTAGCCAACCCTCGGAATCGGGAATAGCAAAGCGGCATGGATCTGCATGCTGAAGTCCCGTGAGGGCTTGTACCAGGGGCTCACCCCAGGAACGCTGGACCTCCTTCGCCCAAGCCTCCGCTCCCTTTGGTTCGCAGAGGAGGAAGCCCCAGGGCTCCGTCGAAGTCGGCGTGCGTTTGCCATAGACGTATATCGCCGCGGCGCTCATTCACTTATCACATGGGGTAGGACGCTGCGTCGCCATTCGAGTACGCGGTTACGAACCCGTTCTTCGATCTCCCCTTCGTCTTGACGCTGCTGGTCAGCCGTGAGATTGGCATTCATTGGTGGTACTAGTTTGAGCCCAGTTGTGGTCTCTTGCCCAGGTTGGAGGAACGCTACCTCAATCAGCCGCAGGGTTTGCACCCAATCCGCTGAGTTGGTGCGTGACAAGGAAGGTACGGTCACCTCCGGCGAATACCTGATTCCGAATGAGTTGGTTGCGCTGTGCAGCAAGCCCTGAAACGTCTTAGGGATGCCGCTGAATCGCCCAGAGTAAGCAAAGTGCCACGACGATTTTCCGCTAATTAGCCAGACCAAATCCATGAAGCCTACGTCGGCATGATTGGTGGTGCTTGCGTTCAAAGCCCGCCTGTACGCAAGCCGCAACTGCCCCGCAAGCGACGCCCTCTCGGCTGCCACCGCCCTGGTGCTGTCAATCGCCTTGTCCAGAACAATCTCGGCCGACGACGTGGCGTTCAGTACCTTTGAATCGTTTAGTGCCAGGTTGCCACCCTCGCGCGGGACCGCTTTGAGTTTCGCTACCGCCGCTGTGAAGGCCAGGAAACTTAGCCGCACTTTCTTTAGGAGTGCCCACTCCTTATCCAGCTCAACGTTCCTCGATCTCCAGTCGAGGTCCTCCCACGCAAATGGCTTTGCCCACGGCGACACTAGGGCGATTTGGCGTGCGCTGAGCTTGCCCGGCTCCGCCAAGAGATACATTGCCTGGAAACGCAGACTTGTGGTCCATTTGGCGACGTCTCGTTCGATAAGGTTGAAGTGGGCCACCGCATAATAGGGCTTGTCACCCTGAGACGCCGCGCCCGCGTGCGTCGGCGGCTTGTTTGTGCCGGATGGTGGGTTGAGAATCAGCAGACGGTTGATGTGCGTGTAAAAATCCAGATTAGTGTCTCCACCCATCATCCAGCCAGCGAGCATCATCACTGGTTCGCGTGTGCCGCAGACCTCTTGCAGGACCGCCCTGAACTGGCGAAAGGCGGTCTCTCTCGGTCGGGAGTAAAGCAGCCAGGTCGCCAGCAGAGCCCCGAACAACAGCCACCCGAAGAGGCACCACTGGAGTCCAACGGGCTTACTGATGGGCTTAGCGGACCGCAGGTAAACGGCCTCAAGTACATCCCGAAATAGCGTTACGATGCCCCGCCGTTCCCATGGGCGGAATTCCGGGTCTTCCGGCATTGCTGCCACCTCGTAGCGACTAAAATCCGAGTACAGCGGGCACTGGTCCTTGCTAAAGGCCGCAATAGCCCTCACCACAGGCCTTTCCCCCGTGCCCAAAGCGGCACTGTTATCAAGGTCAGCGATTCGTCTCACCGGGGCTACCTTCCTGCTTGGTTGCGCGCGGTCGCACTTCGTCGCCACCAGAGCAACCCAGCCACGGAAACCCTTTGACCGAAGATCCTCAAGCAAACCCGCGTACTGATTTCCTGTCGCCTCATCCTCTCGTTCCTCGGGCGAGAGGCATACTAGCAGCGCATCGGCCTTGAGCGCTTCCTGAAGCACTTCCTCGTATGGACCTTTCTTGTCGTGCGCCGAGCCTGCCTCCTCTCGTGTGCCAGGTACGGCGTGCTCCGGCGAATCTTGCGCGGCACCGGCCTGCCTTTGCGATCCGACAGAGCCGGAGCCAATCCGGTCATCGGGCGGTAGCGCCGTCATCGCATTGAGTCGGTACTCGCAAGCCTCACCGGGGAAATCGTAGAATCCCAGCGTCACGCTGGCTCCGTTAGTGTCTATGCCGACCTGGTAAAGGAGTTCCTTGGCCTTTGTGGGCTTGGGCAGTGGGCCGTCGTCATTGCCCACCGGCATCGAACTCCTGATCTCGTCGCACAAATCCTTCCTCGTGTACTGCTCTAACCATGTGATCGGCTTCTTCCTATCGCCCAGCGGGGTCCATGGTGGCGTGGGCCAGTCAAACAGCGCCAGCGCCTTCAACAAGCACGTCTTGCCGGTTCCTCTATGGCCTAGAACCGCTACTTTGTAGTCTGGACCTGGCGGCTGCTTGTCGCCCCCGAGATCGCTCCGTTGTTCGACTTGGTCGCTCCGAAATGCAACCTTTGGCCTAGAGATTAGCTTGGAAAGTCCCTTCATAACGAGATCTCAGTGAAACGCTTCCGTTTTGCGGACCAATTCATTGTGCTTGCAGTCCATCTGTTGCGCTCGGGAGTTCGTAGGTTCTGTCCAGCAGGTGCTGCCGAAACCATTTTGCTTCGCGCCTGTGGGTGAAAATTACGAGGGTGACCGCCAGCGCTCCGACGAGAGGGAGAACAAACAGTGAGATGCGGAGCCAAGCTCTACCACTGTGGACACGCGGGTCCCCCGAAAGCGCGATCATCGCACGACGCGGCCATCCTGGCCTGAGTGTCGCCCTCGGAATTCTCACCGTCGAGCTGTCAACTTTGCCCCGCACTGCATCCACCCAGCGCACGAGCTCGCCAAGCACCGGGTCACGTGCAGCAGCGCGCCGTGCCTCGTCAGAAACGATAGGCGCGACACCGCTCGGGCAGTTTTCGATCGCCTTTCTCCAGGCGTCAATAATGGGAGTATTGGGACCCGGATCTCCTTGGGACTTCCAGGCCTGGCGCAGTCGATCGACGATGAGACCGTACATCCGCAGGTTGTCCTCGCTATGTCTCAGGTGCCCCACTAGTGATTCCCATGTCGAGGTATGAGGCAGGAGCCAGAATTCGCGAAAGGCCACCGCTTGGGCGGGGTGGGCCAACTTGTACAGGTTTGCCACCGCCGTGCTAAAGGCATCGGGTGTTACATTCGGCCAGCTTTGGTCCAAGCGCGACTTGGCGCACACTTTAAGGTAGTAGAACACAAGGACGTCCCATGACTGCGGCCCATGAAGGTTACCCGCCACCCAGTTGGCCACGGATTTGCACTTGTCCTGGCTCTCTCCGAGGCTCTTGTCATAGTCCACCATCCATTGGCGGAATTGCCGGAACGCAAAACTATTACTGCCGACCCGACCCATATCAGAGAGTCTCTTCAGCTTTTCGGAGTCTTTTGGTTCATCAACGGTGCTCATAGTTGCCTTTCTGTTCCCGGAATAGGGCAAGGGTTGCTTCTTTCGGTACTTGATGGGTGAACTCGATGTACCACTCCTGGACAGATCGGTATGTCTCGTTAATCCCGCCCGTTCGGAACTCGGCTTCCGTGCGGTCGTGGACCATCTTGAAAGCTTCCTTAACCCGTCCACCCCAAATATTGATTTTAGGCGGAAATTCTGGAGCTCCTATGTTGCCAATGAGCAAGGATGCCGGCCTCGTGTCACCGTTAAACTTGACCTTCCAAGTTCCCGGACCCGAATTCCTATCAACGCTGTACTCCCGCCCCTCCAGCATTAGCGTTGAATCACGCCTTCCCTCCTTCGTCTGCATGTATTCAAGCAATCGCGCCGGAATCTCGGTGGCCTCCAGGCTCTCCGGCACGCGGTAGGCTTGCGGCAGAGGCGGTGCCGGGAGATGGCCATGCTCAGAAATGAGGTGCCTGTACCGGCCAACGCGCACGAATGCCTCCGCGAGTTGCCCAAGCGGGAGGGTCGCCCAGTCCACAGCCAAGGTCACGAGCAGGGCCATCACCCCCAGTTCCAGGGGATCCCGGGTCACTGCGCTGGAACTGAGCCTTGCCAGCAGTTGAGCTTCGATCTGATCGCGGACCGGTTTGACCCACGATTCCCAATCGGCAAGGCTGTAGAGCGCATCCAAGCGCCGCGGCAGAGGCTTGTTCAGAAGTTCAATGGAACTGCCGCGCAACTGCCATCGCCCGACATAAAGGCGGTGTTGATGGTCCTTGCGCAATGGCGGAGCCCCTTTAGCGTGACAAGGGCACACGTGCAGGTTCAGCTTTGTGCCCAGTTGTGACGGTGACGGTGCTCCGTCACTCGGAGAGGCGTTTCTTACGAAGAGGTCGAAGCAGTCGTTTCCGAGTGCATCGGAGGTCAACGTTTCGCCGTCCGCGTCGCCGACGAGAACTGGTTCGCCGGCGGGCGTCAGCCCGCTTAGATTTTGGACGAGGATTTTGTTGTCCTGAAGCCGGACGGATTTGTCGGAATGGAATCTCTCCAAACCGGGATCAAGCCCGAGGAATCGGTGGCCGGCGAGGAGATAGTCCTCCATTCCTGCTAGATGGCGCGCCCTGAGCGCGAGTCCCTTTTTCCAAGCTGGCCAATCGGTGTGCATCACGCCAAACATAGCCCCGAGTCAAGCAGGCTATCCTCATTGTCCAATTCCATGTTGGTCAAAATCGTGATTTCTGTGCCAGGCGGAGCCAGGAGCGCCGTCTCCATCACCTCGGCGCACTCGACAGTTCGACCTAAGACCGTCACTTGACGCAAGGGGCTGTTGCTCTTCGGCCGGCAGTACTCGGCGTCAAGGCGATCACGCCATGGCCGCTGGCTGCCGCTCAACTCACGCAGAAGCAACTCCCTTTGGAACAGCAGGCGACTCGTCCAGAAAGTTGGGTCATTGCCCAGCGGGCCATTGGCCCCGGTGGGCTGCCAGTAATCGGCGACGAGTCTCCTCAACAAGTCAACCTCGGGCTGGCTCTGGCCGCTGGCTGCTAGTTGGTCAAACGTCGTTTTGAGATCATTGTCGGCGTCCCAGCGCCGATGCCGCAGGTACTGCAATAGCGGGCTCTGATCCCCTGCGGCGCGCGTGTTCGAAACTAGTTTGCCGCTCGACACATACGGCCAATCACGTCCCTCGGTATTGTCGCCAACGCCAACGCTGGCTGGAGCGACTGCAGCCTCCAGGTCTTCCATGAAGGCAGACCGAAACGACTCCCCTAGGCGGCTGAGCGGCGATTCACCTCGCAGAAAGCCATGCCAGAGGGCGTTAACTTTGCCGTTGGGCTGTCGCATCCGGATCTCGACCGAAGTTTTTGACCCGCACCCAATCCCGGAAACCCGAAGTTTTCCCCCCGCCCGCAACACTTCCCTAAACTCGGGTTGGTCAGCCGCGCGCCACATAGCGACCGCTAAAGGCTCATCCTCTTTCGGCACGGTGTACTTCGTGATTTTGCGCATGGCCCCGCGCAGAGCGAGCAGTCCCGCGGTGAAATAGCCCTCCTCCGCGTGGTCGTTCCACATGGGAAGCAAGAAGCAGTCATTACACGCAGACAGCGCGCCACCAAACTTGGCGAGCATGCACTCCCATTCTTCGGGGGGCCTTTCCGGAATCTTGACGGGATTCCAGCACACCTGGCTGCGTGCATCGGCAGCCCGCTCCTCAGGCTGGAACCTGCCCTCGGTCGTGCCATCCGCAGCCCGTTCCTCAAGCTGGAGCGTGCCTTGGGTCGCGCCATGTTCATAGTGTGTCGTGAGGAGCCAAAAGCGTCTCCAGAACGGCCCAAATAGAGCATATGAACCCTGATCGTCCGCGCCCGGTCGGCAGAACATCAGGTGCGCGCCGTTATCGTCGTGGAAGGATATCTTCATCTTCGGGGCGGCCCATGCCTGTAGTGCTCCAGCACCGGTGCTCGCGGCAACCGCAGTTCGCTTCCGCTCCTGCTGATGCCGCACCCACTCGTGTACCTCTAGGAAATGACCTTGATCTCGCAGATGCAGCGTGGGGTTCGCTCTGCTAAAATCCAGTCCCCCGTCGGCCGGTCGATCGCTCACAAGCGGCGGCGCCGTGTCTCCAGAAACCGCACCGAGGAAGTTCCCGGCCGCGCCGCTGGGCGGGAGTTCGTTGCCGGAGATGATCAACCAACTGTGCATCCTTGGACTCCTCAAAGCTTCCTCGCGTTGATCCGACCCTCTTTGATGTCAAGCGCAGCCCCATCACCCTGAATGTCCAATCCTTTGGCTGCGGAAAGAATCCCCTTTCCACCCACCTTCAGGATCCAATGTTCATCCGGTTGCAGGAACGCCACCGAAGGCGATGGGTTCCGAGGCCGTTTAGTGCGAAGGTTTCCAGAGCAGACGACCGGTTCCCCTAGTCGCCCGCTCCAACTGAGGCGTACCGCCGAGCCTGGCGCGGGCTCGACATATACGCCTTCGTCACCAGTCCGCCCTGTTGAGCAGGTCTCCATACGGGCGTCCACCTTCTGGTCGTCTCCTTCGGCGGAAAACTGCGGCAGCTTGACGGAAATCCACGGACCCGAATTTCTGCTCTCCACGCCTGCTGCCAGGCCGAAACCCTCCCATGCAGGAAGCCCATGCGCCGTGGTCAACGGGAGCCCGAGTGGAAAGGTCACCAAGCGAATCTGCCATCGGGCCTCTGTACCATGCTCAAGGACTTCATCGAACGTGTCTTCAACCCGATGCAACGCCAGGGGCTGTGGCAACTTGGTGTGGCTGAACCAGCATGGCACCTCCATCTTTCGCCAATGGTTCCACCGCCGACCGAACCCGTTGATCGAATGCTCCTCCCAAGCCGTGCCAGTAAAGGATATCTCCTGCCAAACTTCGGTGCCAATCTCGGGCATGTCCCAAGGCTGGCGCCGCTGCCTCTGAGCCGACATCTTCCAATCAGGCTTTCCGGCGGCATCCGACGATTCGGCGGAAGCTGGACCGGCGTCCCTAAGAAACGTAGGATGGCCGCAAGAGATTGCTGGGCTCCCGGTCTGGATCGACACCCCCAAGTGGGTGTGGGCCAGCCGGTCGTCTCCGCGGAGGAGGCACTCCTCGCGAAAAGCTTGCAGCGCTCTTTGCACAACTACGTAATCCGGCAGCCCCGCCTGAATTATGCACGCTGGCTCGTCCTGCTCGACACCGAACATTTCCCGGGCCTGCCGACCGGGAAAAACGTGTGCCCGGACCGATCCCCGAAGGCGGTCGTCCTCTACCGCGACGTTCAGTTGCTGGAGGAGGTCTAGAAGGTCCCTTGTACGGATCACGCGCCTCTTCGGCTTATGCAAAAAGTCCGCGAATTGTTGCCGATTACCCTCTAAGGACAACGCAAAGCCGCCGTCCGCACACATTTCTACACCCGTCACGCTCAACTGCTCGCCCAAAGTTGTGTTCGACACCTTCAGCGAGCACGGTTCAGGCCACGGCCAGATCAAATCGGGCGCCGGTGGGGAGGCCGGATTCATTTCGGCGATCCAGACCGGGCGCATTCCATAACCGCGAGTCAATCGAACTCGCCGCAATCGAACCTCTTCGTTCCTATAAGACAAGGTAAGGGACATGTGTCGGTTTTAGCTTGGTCGGCGCGTGAAACGGCACCGGCGCGCGTGGCATGCGCCGACACGCCTTCAGTCTCCCGCCTGTGGCGGTTGGCCGCCTTTCCTCAGGGACACGGTAACAATCTCTCGAGGGTACATCTCATAGTTGTTCGTTCTCGTTTCGTGGAGGAGGAGTTCCGCCAACTGGTCTCGCCAGGGA
>JAJYHY010000187.1 GCA_021784555.1 bacterium | reverse complement strand
CTGCCAGAGCCGAGAGGAGGCCGCGACAATAAAATACGCGGCCGCGTATTTTATTGTCGCGGCCTCCTCTAGCTGGAGCCAATCGCTTTGGCAGCCCCGAATCAGCTCGTAGCTAAATCTTCCAGAGAACTGAATTTTCCGCTCCACATTTGGCGGCGCCTTCTGCAATATTGGCTTCGAACATCCGATTATGAACTCATTCGACCTTTTTCGTTGCGGCTCAAAACTCACAAGGTTCGGCCACCTGCTCCCGATGACTTTCGTGCTGGCGATAGCGTGCGCCAGTATTCCAGCGCGGGCGGATTCCCTGGAAGCGGGTTTCCGCGCCCCGCCCAATTCCGCGCGCCCGCAGACGTGGTGGCACTGGATGAACGGCAACATCACCAAAGTGGGCATCAAGGACGATCTCGAAGCGATGAAGGGAATTGGCCTGGGCGGGGCGACCATCGTCAACGTGGATTGCGGCATCCCGCGCGGCCCGGTGCCATTCATGAGTCCTGAGTGGCGGCAGGATTTCAAGTATGCCGTGGAGGAAGCCAACCGGCTTGGGCTGAAACTCTGCGTCGAAAACTGCGCCGGGTGGTCGAGCAGCGGTGGACCGTGGAACACGCCGGAACATGCCATGCAACGCGTTACGACCAGCGAAGTGCGTGTGGTTGGCCCGAAAGACCTGAGCGAGCCACTGCCCCAACCTCCGACAAAGCTGGATTTTTATCGCGATATCGCGGTGCTGGCCTTCCCCACGCTGGATAGCGGGCGGGATAGAATCCGTAACGTGCGGGCCAAGGACGGCAGCAACGGGGGGTTTGTGATGTCCTCACCGGCGACCACTAATGCCGCGCCGGGAGCGGTGATTCCTCTCGACGCGGTGGTGGACCTGACCAGCCGTTTGCAGCCGGATGGAACCCTGGATTGGGACGTGCCAGCCGGGCATTGGACAATCCTGCGCATCGGTTACACGCCGACCGGCGTGGACAATCATCCCGCTCCCAAGGAAGGCGAGGGCCTGGAATGCGACAAATTAAGCAAGACCGCCCTCGATTTGCATTGGGCGGGCTTCATGCAAAAGGTCCTCGATGACATCGGACCGCTCGCCGGCAAAGCGCTGAATTGCTCCCTGATTGACAGTTATGAAGTCGGCGGCCAAAACTGGACGAAGAATTTCCGCCAGGAGTTTCAGAGACTGCGCGGCTACGACCCTTTGAAGTATCTGCCGACGTTCACCGGCCGCGTCGTGCAAAACCCGGAAGTTTCCGAGCGCTTTCTTTGGGACGTGCGCCGGACAATCGCCGATTTATTCGCGGAGAATTACTATGGCCATTTCGCCGAACTCTGCCGGGAACATGGACTGTTGAACGCGGTCGAGCCGTACACCGGGCCCTTCGAATCCATGCAATGCGGCGGCCCGGCGGACGTGGTGATGGGTGAGTTCTGGAGTGGCAGCCATGGCAATCCTTCCATCAGGCTCGCGGCGTCCATCGCGCACACCTACGGCAAAACCTTCGTCGGCGCCGAATCGTTCACCGCCGCGCCGGGGCCACACACAGGCCGCTGGCAGGAGTATCCTTATGCGCTCAAGACCCTGGGCGATTTGATGTATTGCCAGGGCCTGAACCGCTACATCTTCCACCGTTACGCCATGCAGCCCTGGACCAACCGCTGGCCGGGCATGACCATGGGCCAATGGGGATTCCACTTTGAACGGACCGAGACTTGGTGGAAAGACGGCAAGCCGTGGATTGATTACATCACCCACTGCCAATACATGCTCCAACAAGGACGAACGGTGGCGGATGCGGCCTATTTCACGGGCCAAAGCGTCCCGGTGGAAATGCGCGCGGGCAATCCGGCCCTGCCCGCCGGTTATGACTACGATGCCATAGACGCCGACGTGCTGATGCATCAGGCCTCGGTTCAAGACCATCAACTGGTGCTCAAGAGCGGAATGCGCTACCATGTTCTGATTCTGCCGCCCTCCGACCGCAACATGACTCCGCCTTTGCTGCGCCAATTGCACACGTTCGTGGCCGACGGCCTGACGCTGGTGGGCGCGCCGCCGAAGGCTTCGCCCAGCCTGGAAGATTACCCGGAGTGCGATGCCGAGGTGCAAAGACTCGCGTCGGATATGTGGGGAGATTGCGACGGCGAGACGGTGACCGAGCACGCTTTCGGCCAAGGCAAGGTCGTTTGGGGCCAACCCATGGAGCAGGTGTTTGCCTCGCTAGGTGTGAAACCGGATTTTGAATTCACCACCGCCTCTGGAGCGAAACTTGCCTATACGCACCGGTTGGACGGCAACGCGGACATCTATTTCGTTTCCAATCAGCGCCGGCACTTTGACCAGGCCGATTGCACTTTCCGTGTTGGCGGAAAGCTCCCGGAACTTTGGAACCCTCAAACCGGCCAAATCGCGCCTGCACCGGTCTGGCGTGCGGAAGGTGAGCGAACGGTTGTGCCGCTTCAGTTCGGTCCGGCAGGTTCCATCTTCGTCGTTTTCCGTTCGGCCGCCAGTGGCGACCATCTTGTAAGCGTAAGCCGCCAGGGGCCGCCTCTGAGTGAAGCACCGGTCCAACGCGCCAAGTTGCACATTCTCAGAGCCGTCTATGGCGCGTTTCCCTCCGGGCACGGCTGGATCGACGTGACCACGGATGTGAAATCGCTCCTCATGGCCGGCCATCGACGAATTCGCGCCAGCAACGAGATGGCCGGCACGGACCCAGCCCCAAATATTCGAAAACAGATGCGCGTGCAGTACCGGCTCGGAGGGAGAAGGCACACGATGGAGGTCAGGGAAGGTCGTACCTGGACCGCTCCGGTGGGTGCGCAAATCATTTCGGCCTACTACGGGAAGCTTCCCGCGAGAATCATCAACCGCCGGAGGACGGTGGATGTGACCGCCAAACTTGCCGCGCTTGTCCATGGCAATGAACTGACCGTTCGCGCCGGCAACGAGCTTGCGGGGGACCCGGCCTATCTCGTGCCAAAAGAATTGCGCGTGGAATATTCCCTCGATGGCGTTCACAAGACCGCCAGAGTGAGTGAAGGCGACACTTTGACCCTGCCCGAAACGGCCCAATCCATCGGTACGCCGCCGGCCTACCGGATAAGCTTGGACGCCCAGGGCCAGCCCCGGATTTTCGCCAGAGCACCGGGGACGTTTACGCTCACCGAAGCCTCCGGACGCTCCATGCGGTTGCACTGCGAAGACGTGCCGAAACCGGTGGGAATTAGCGGCGCCTGGCAGGTGCATTTTCCGCCCGGCTGGAAAGCTCCCGCGGAGGTGAGCTTCCCGCACCTTGAATCCTGGACCGCCAACGCCGATTCCGGTGTGAAGTATTTCTCAGGCACGGCAACCTACGAGAAAGAAATTGAGATACCGGAGGAGCTCCTCAACCCGCAGCGCCAACTGTGGCTCAATCTCGGGAAAGTTAAGGACTTTGCTGAAGTGGCGCTCAACGGGCACCGGCTAGGCATCCTCTGGATGCCGCCATTCGCGGTCAATATAACCGACGTGGCGCGACCGGGGAGAAACGAGCTGGAAGTAAAAGTGACCAATCTCTGGCCCAACCGCCTGATCGGCGATGAGCAATTGCCGCCGGACTGTCAATGGGACGGCAAACAACTGGAGGCCTGGCCACAATGGTTCCTTGAAGGCAAACCCAGCCCGACCGGCAGGCTTACCTTCACCACCTGGCATCACTGGACAAAGAACGATCCGCTCCTGGAATCCGGTTTGTTAGGCCCGGTGCGTTTGGTGTCGGCTCGGGAACTCACCGCTCCGTGAACTGGCCGCGGACACGATAAAATCGCTCGGCGTCCGAGAAATGATGGAGTTCGACACCATCGCGGACGCCGAGGGTGGTCTTGGGTCGGCGCGTTTTGCACCCCTACACGCCCGCCTAGTCCCGTCGCCGAAAGAAGTCGCTTACAATCCTGCGCGGAGCGGCAATCAGGGGGCACCGCGCATCAATGACGGCTTCGTTGTCGTCGATTCACCTCCGCAAGGGTCGGGGTTTGCTCAGGTTTCAAAGGTGGTGGGTTGGGAGGGACTCGAACCCTCGACCAACGGCTTAAAAGGCCGCTGCTCTACCGACTGAGCTACCAACCCAAGAGCACAAACACGCAATTCAGACGAGTCACGATTGAGGTACTGCATTTCCCGATGCAGACGACTTTGCGCATTGTTCCGCGAGCGAACGCGCTAAAACACCACAAAACGGGTGCAACCCGCCAGACTTTACGCCCGGAAGTCGCTGCTCCGCAAGTTCTTTAGCGACCGGAATCGGAAGAGTTTAACGGCTATTGACAAAGCCGCCGTAAACCGTTGGAAATCAGCGTTGCCGCAGCCTCGATTTGCAATCGGCAGGACGCCGGAACCTATTGACGTGTCGCCGGTTACAAACCCAATGCCACTAACATTTCCTGGCCCCGGCCAGCGTCCTCTTTGTCCCGGACGGACGCTTGACAATACTCTCAACGTTTCAACGTTGGGTTAGATCGCCGATGGGGAACGGGTCCCGTTCAGAACATATCCGCGGCGAGGACACGGATGATCTCCTCGAGGGTAGTCTGGCCCGTGATGGCGCGTTCAAGCCCGTTCTGCCAGAGGGTGTGCAGGCCTTGCTGAATGGCGATTTCCTCCAGGGCGGAGGTGGGCATTTTTCTGAGAATGGCCTCGCGGAACGGCTCGGTCACGACCAGCAGTTCACTGACCGACATGCGCCCCGAGTAGCCGGTCTTCTCACCGCGTGTGGTTGGGAAGATGGAGACCCGGAGCTGAACGTTGTCGAGTTCGGCCCCGCCGATGGCGGTTCCGTCCTGGGGGGCGCCGGCCTGGTAGGTTACGAGGTTGGCCATGACCTTGAAGCGCGTGGAGATCTTCTCCAGCAGGTCCAAGGGCACCCGCGTCAGTTCGGTCAGCACACCATTGACCCGCGCCCGGACCACGACCGCGTCCTCCCAAGGTTCGATGTGCAGGTCGCTGGCCCCAAGCCGGATGGCATCCTGCACCAGGAAGTTGACCAGCACAATGACTTCCAGTCCTTGGGCCGCCATTTCTGATTGAAGATACTGTTCGGTGTAACCCATGAGTTCGTCACATCCGCCGCTTGGGATGCAGGGGTTCCTTGCGCAAACGGTTGGCAATGCGCTCCACCTCCGGCAGGGCGTGGGCGAAGAAGGTCTTGAACCCGTGACAGAGATAGTTCAAGCCCGGCTCACCGTCGGGAGTGCGGATGAGCCGGTTTTTGGGACATTCTCCCCAACAGTCGCTCAAATAAGCGCACTGGCGACAATACTGAGGCAAGGTCTCGCTCTTGGCGTGGCCGAACTTAACCTGGTCGGGCGAGAAGACCATTTCGCCCAGGCGCCCGCTCTTCAGATTGCCCAGGCGGTATTCGGGATAGACGTAGTGGTCGCAGGCATAGACGCTGCCGTCGTTCTCCACGGCAACGCCTCTGCCGCAGGCCTGGCTATAGACGCACATCTGGGAAGGCAAACCGAGGTGCTGCGCCACCAGCGTCTCGAAATGGTTGACCATCACCTTGCCAATGTCCTGGTTCAGCCACCGGTCAAATACCTTGCACAAGAAATAGCCCCAGTCATCCGGGTCCACGGACCAATCCGTCACAATCGAATTGGGATGGCCGGGTCGGGCCTCCGGGTCGCCGTCTTTGGGTAACTCGGCACTGTTCCAGGTCTGAGGCGCGGTCTTTTCGAAAGTGCGATGCTCGACGATGGGGATGAGTTGGATATAGGTGGAGTTGAGCTCCTGGCGCAAAAAGCGATAGACATCCAGCGGGCGGCGTCCATTGAACCGGTGAACGCAGGTCAACGTGTTGAAGGGAACGCCATGGCGTTGCAGCAGCCTGCCGGCGGCGAAGACCTTGTCAAAAGTCGGCCGCTTTCCCTTGGTCACGCGGTAATGGTCATGGATTTCGCGCGGGCCGTCGATGCTCAAGCCGACCAGGAAACGGTGTTCCTTGAGGAACTGGCACCACTCCTGGTTGAGGAGCGTGCCATTAGTTTGCAAATCGTTCTCGATGCGCTGGCCGGGCTTGGCGTGCTTCTTCTCGAAGGCGACGGCCTTCCGGAAAAACTCCAGGCCCAACAACGTTGGCTCGCCGCCCTGCCAGGAGAAGATCACCTCCGGGCCGCTTATCCCATCGATATACTGCTTGATGAACAGCTCCAGGGTCTCATCTGACATCCGGCCGGGGCCGGGCCCTTTTGCCAGGGTTTCCTTGCTCAGGTAATAGCAATAGCTGCAATCCAGGTTGCAGGTCGAGCCGACCGGCTTGGCCATGGCGTGGAACTGCCGGGCAGCCGGGGCATCCGCCAGCCACGGGACGTCGAATTGGCCGGTTGGCTGGTCCTGCGGGGGCTTCACGAGGCCTCGTTGGCGGTGTGATTAGCCCCGTCGGGGTCAGTCCTCACTTTTTCCGCGGCTATGGAAGGCGAGGCGGCGGAAAAAGATGCAGGACTGACCCCGACGGCTTTGACCGTGGCAATCACCAGCGCGCCGGGCTTCAGGTGCGCTCGGGCGGCGGTCCGGACCTGGTCGAGTGTGACGGCCTCGTAAAGGGCGTCTTCCTGGTCGATGTGGGAGTAGCCCAGGCCGTAGAGCTCGTCCAGGGCGGTTGTCATGGCAAGGTTGCCGAGGTCCTGGCGGGCGATTTTCTTTTGGCCGATGACCTTGGCTTTGGCCCGCTTCAACTCCGCTTCGTTCAATCCCTCCGCGCAGAGCAGTTCGGCCTCGGCAAGCAGTTCCTTCTCCACCAGGTCGGATTTCTCAGGCAATGTCCCAGCGTAAAAGGCAAAATAGCCGGGGACGAGGCCAAGAAAATTCTGCGCCCCGACGTAATAGGCCAGGCCCAACTCTTCGCGGATGCGCAGGAAAAGGCGCGAGCCGAGGTCGCTGCAAGTCTCCTGCAGGAGTTCCAGGGCATAGCGGTCGGCATCAAAGAGCGTGGCGCCGGAGAACCCGATGACGATGACCGCTTGCTTTTTGTCACGAGTTTCTGTGACGCGCTTGATCGAATCCAGGACCGCGGCTTCCCCCGATGTGATGCCGCCCTGGTCCGCGCCGCTGCGCTGCCACTGGCCGAGGGCCTTCTCGACGGCGGTGCGCACCGCACCGGTCTCAACGTCCCCGTAGAAGGCCAACACACAATTATCCGGCGTGACCAAGCTCTGATGGAAGGCCTGCAAATCGGGAACCTGAATGGCCGCCAGGCTCTCTTCACAGCCGAGCAGGTCGAGCCCATAACCCTTCTCGCCAAACAAGGCGCGCCGCATCGCCTTGGAGGCGCATTGCAGCGGCTGGTCGCGTTGCGCCCGGATAGCGGCCAACTGTACCTCGCGCTCACGCTCAAGCGCGGGCGCGGGAAATGCCGGGTGCAGCAAAACATCGCTCACCAGGTCCAAGCCGATGGCGAAATCGCTGCTCAACACCTCCGCGTTGATGCCAAAGCTATTGTTGCCGCCATAGCTATCGATGCTCCCGCCGACCGATTCGATCTCCAGCGCAATCGCTTCTGCCGAGCGGCGGCCAGTTCCTTTCAGCAGCATCTTGCTCAGGAGTTGAGTCAGGCCGTTTTTATCGGCGGTCTCGGCCAGCACGCCGCCCTTGAAGACGGCGCGGAATTCCACAAACGGGAGCCGATGGTCTTCCTTTACGAGCAGGCGCAGCCCGTTAGGCAATTCGACACGCTGAATCGGGTGCTCGGTGAAAACCTCGGTGGGGACGGCGGCGCGGGGCAGAGAGCCTTGCGGGAGAAGGGCGTAGAGCGTGCGATTCTCCGGGGCGAGATAGCGGGAGGCGACGCGTTGGAGGTCGGCGGGGGTGACCTGTTGGATGGCGGCGAGGTAGCGGTCGGAAAAGCTCAAGTCATTGGCGGCCAGCCAGTTTGAGCCTAAATCCTGGGCCTGGCCTTGCATGGTCTTGCGCGTGGCGAGCGTGGCGGAAAGAAACTGCTTCTTGGCTTTAGCTAATTCGTCCGCGGAGACGGGCGCGGATTTCATCTTATCGACCTCGGCGAGGAGGGCGCGGCGGGCCGGCTCGAACTTGTCCGCATCAGCGGTGGCACTCACGCCGAAGAGGCCCGGATTGCCGGGATTGTAGGTCCAGGCATCGACCGAACTGACCACGCCGGCCTTCTCGCGCACCTCTTGGAACAGGCGCGAGCTGCGCCCGTGCCCGAGCAGAACGGCCAGAACGTCGAGGGCCGGAATATCCGGATGACGGAGTTCGGGGATATGCCAGGCAAAATGAAAGTAACCCAGTTCAACGGGAGCGTCCTCGATTACTTCGCGCGGAGCGGTTTGGGAGGGTTCTTGGGGCAGGACGATCGGCGGCTGGGGCTTGGCCTTGGAATCGGCATAAGCCGCCTGGATTTGTTCGATGACGGCCTGGTTCTTAACATCACCGGTGATCACATAGAAGACGTTGTTCGCCGCATATCTTTCGCGGTAATAGGCGAGGAGGTCCGCATGGCCGACCTCGTTGAAGATGTCCGGGTAACCGATGACGGTGAAGCGATAGGGGCTGCGGGTGTAGGCGGTTTCGAACAGGCGGCGGCTGGCGCGGCGGCCTGGGTCGTCGGTGTTCATGTCCATCTCGCGGAGGATGACCTGCTTTTCCTTGGCCAGTTGGTCCGGAGGGAGGGTGGCATGCTGCATGATGTCGCAAAGGATAGCGACGGCGACGCGAGCGCCGGTGTTGGGAACGTCGATGTGAAAAACGGTGTGGTCAAAGGAGGTGTAGGCGTTCATGTAGCCGCCCGCCTCTTGGACTTCCTGATCAATCCGGCTGCCAGGGCGGGTCGTTGTGCCTTTGAAAAGCATGTGCTCCAGCACGTGCGACAGGCCGGCCCCCAGCCATTTGCCTTCGTGGATGCTGCCGGTCATGCACCAGGCCTGAGCCGAAACGACCGGCGCGCTATGGTCTTCTCTAATGATGACGGTCAGCCCGTTTGGCAGGGTGGTGAGTTGGACGCCCGGAGGCAGGACTGGTATCGACTCGGTGGACAGGGTGGGGGATGGTTTCAGATTCATGAAGCGGGTGTGGCGCGCGGTCAGTGGCCGGGAGAAGCGGCGGGGGTGGTTTCTCTGGGCGGGCGTTGCTTGCTTGGGGGAAGAAACGGCTTGCGCAGGGCGTCGTAAAAGTCGTAACCGCCCTGGAAATCGGCGCGGCTGTCTTTCTCGGTCTTTGCCAGCAGGCCGATTTCGACCATGTTAAAGACCATCTCGCCGAAGTCCTCGCAACAATGAATCCCCCATTCCTCAAAAACCATCATGGCCATCGGGCCGAACTGCGCGAGGGCGAAGTCCCGGATGCCTCCCAGCAATTCCTGTCCGCACACGTGCCGGATGCGTCCGCGGTTGTTCTTGCCGATGAGCTTTTGGGTGTAATCCAGCGCCTCCCGGACAAACAAGTAGCCGTCTTTGGCGTAGCGCGGGTCTTTGCTCCGGATAACGTCGAGCGTCTCTTCAAAACTCACTTCATGCATAGTTACGGGCGTAGGTCCCGGACTTGTTCCTGTTGCGCCGGCGGGGGATGGTTGGCACGATAGGCCTTCACCGCCCACCCGGTCAAAAGCAAGCCAAGAATCACGCAGAGAACCCTCTGTTCCTGCTTGGTCAAGCGGTTCACGCGCTCAAAATTAGCATGAACCCCGCAGTCTTACAAAGAAATTCGCGCGCCCTGCAGGCCAGGGAGCGCATCCGTCCGGCACCCCCGCATCCCTGCTGAATAAACTCGAAATCCGACCCCGCCAATTCTGCTCGGCTCGTCCACCCGAGAACGCCGTACCTCCCGGAATTGGCGGGGCGAGATCCGAAACAAATCTCAAATGCAGCAAAGGGAAATGTTCAAAGCTGGCCGTTTAACGGAGAGGACCACGAAACATGCGAATTGGGGGTCCTGGGGGCATGCGCCTCAGGCCAGGGAAAGTTGGACGAAATGGAGCCGTTACGCAGTCATTACATGTTAGGTGACATAGCTCGCGCCGTCAGGGACGCGATGGCTTGAACTGAGCCACGAATCCGCCATCGGGGGCGAAGTGGATTCTCAAAGTGTCGTCAGGGGTGACTTCCAGGGTTTGAACGGTGAGATGGTTCGGATCAACGCCGGCATCGGGCGCGTCCTTCCAGACTCTGGCGGTGTATTGGCCCGCGCCGAGAAAACTCAACCGCAAGTCGAGGTCGCGGGCGTGGTTCGCGGACATGCCTCCCAAATACCAGGTCCTGCCCTTGCGGCGAGCCGTTACCAGGAGTTGGCCAATTTCGGCGACGGGCACGCGTGTTTCATCCCACCAGGTGGGGACGAGTTTCAGGAAATCGAATCCAGGCTGGCCCTCATAAGCGGTCGGGTAATCGGCCACCATGGGGTTTGGGTTGTCAAAGCAGATATACATCGCCAGTTGTTGACAGCGCGTGCCCAGCACATTCGGAGCGATGTAGCGCGGCTTGAAGTTGGCGGGCGTCACGGCTCGGAATCCGCCCAGGTGGTAATCCATCGGGCCGGCGATGAGCCGCGTGAAAGCCATCATGAGGTCGTGTTTCGGCGTGCAGCGGTTGCTCCACTTGAGGTATTCGAGATTGAGGGCGCCTTCGTGACTCATTAGGTTTGGGTAGGTGCGCCGGACGCCGGTCGGTTTCCAGATGCCGTGGAAGTTGATCAGGACGTGGTGACGGGCGGCGGCCTTGAGAATCGATTCGGCCAGTTCCACCGAGTCCTGGTCGTCGTGATCGAAGAAATCGACCATCGTTCCGCTCCAGCCCATCTTCTGGAAGGCGGCGAAGGCCTCATCGACCCGGCCTCGCAGCGCGGCCTGGTGTACCCACGTCCATAGCCGGATATGCTTGGATTCAGCATATTTCCGAATGGCGGGCAGATCGAAGCCGGGCCGGAGGCGGGTGACGTCGGTGTCCGGGCCGGGTGTAACTCCTTTTCGGGTCTGAAAGTACCAGGGCGTGGTGGTCTTTTCGTCGGCGATCAGGGAATGAGTGGGGATGCCGTTCCGGGCGCAGAAGTCGATGTATTTTTTGGCCATGGCGAATGAAAGGATCGGCAGGCCGCGCTTTCCGTCATAGACGTCGCCGTTCCACCAGGACCAGGTGATCTTGCCCGGTTTGATCCACGAGACATCCTCAATCACCGAAGGGTCGTTGAGGCAGTAAATGGTATTGGATTCGAGCAAAACTCCCGGACGCTCTCCGATCAGTACCACGCGCCAGGGGGTGCGCATCGGCAGCGGGCCCACGACCTTCGTGCCGTCCGGACGGGGCGTGAGTTGGCAGACAAGCTGGACGGTCGAGGTCTCGTTGGTGTGACGCCGGAGCGACATACCCGCGTAGTGCCTCAGCGCCGCCTCCGTAATGGCCGCGCACGCGCCGTCGCCCCACGACAACGTCAGCGGCATGTCCAGCAACGCGCCGGGCCGAATTTTATCGCCGGAAACGGAGGTAACGTTGTGTTCGTGTGAGGTGCGGTAGTTCTCCAGGTATTGGACGTAGGCGGTCGGAGCCCCTTCGACGCCGAAGGAGGTTGTTTCCTCCGTAATCGTAACAGCGGCGTGGTCCGGGTCTTTGGGCAACTCGTACCGCACCGCGACCGCATCGTTATAGCAGCGGAATATGACCGCCAGCCTCCGGTGTGTCGCGGTTTGCAGCTCGAACCGGAGTTCCTGGAAGCGGTCATCGGCGTAATCCGCCTTCCCAAAAAGCACCCGAACGCGCCTGGCCACGGAGCGCCGATGATACGTCACGACGCGGACCCCGGCCAGCAACTCGCCGCTATCTTCCGTCCGCAGCCCCAGCTTGCACTGAGCCAGGATTGGCTCTCCCTTAAACGTGGCTGACCACTCTGGCCGGAGGAAGGAACCCGGGGCGGGCATCTGAATGGCCACCACGATTTGCCGGCCGGGCGAGCTCAACCGCCATGCGCCGCCCTTCTGAGCGCGGACGGTAAAAGCTAACAACCAGGCAAGCGCCACGGTTGGCAGGAAAAACCCGTGCCGATTCCAGTTCATTAGCGGGTGAGCGATGCGCGGCGTTTGAGGGGGGCGCTCGCCGGCCCGAATGCTTCTTGGGAACAAATTCATGCCAGACAATAGCGCGCTTCCCCGCCGTCTGGAAAGCTCATACACTTTGACACGACCGGTGACAAAGCTAGCGAAAATCGCGCTTGTCAATATGCTCGGGGGGGCTAAATCTGGGTGATGAGGACAAACCCGGTCCAGGAAGAGATTGAGCGGCGGCCGTTCCATAGTTTTTGCGGAAAGGATCGTGAGGCGGTCGCTCACATGCCTGCCGCAAGACATTGTAACGGAATCAAGCGCACGTCGTTAGTCGTCACCGCTCAGGTCAAGCCGCCTGATGCATCATGCGATGGGAGCGCGGATGCCCCCGTCCGCGTCTCCAGAAAGCCGCCGTTGCGGACGGGGGCGTCCGCGCTCCTGTCACCACTTGCGCGGTTATCATTGATCTTTGTGACGCTGGCGGCGTGTGTAGGCTTATTCTACTACAATGCTTTCCCGATGCAAACGAGCGGTTATCTCGCCGCGTCGGAGACACCGAGCTTTGCCTATTTCACCAACTATGCCGCCTTGGGTGCGGTGGACTACCCAGGCGTGTTTGTGGATGAGGGCACGAAAGGAGCCTCGGTTCAGCACCGCTTCTACACGATCTTCCCTGGACATGGGGGAGCCAGCCCTTGATGCCAGGTGACACCTGCTGCAAAGAGCCCGACTGATAGGCCCAAGGCGCGTCGCTCGGCCAAGAGGATGGTCGCCGCCGGCGCGGCAGCCCTGGGACTCATTGCAGTTCTGGCAATGATTTACCTCCTTGCTCCCAGTCGCATCCAGGCGCCGGAGCATCTCGATGCTCTCCTGGATACCGCGCTGCGGCAGCCTCCGTTTTATTGTGACTTTGTGAACCGGCAAGCGAGTCGGATGCCACCGGGAAAGCGGTCTTGGATTCCAACCTGGCTGCAAAGCTACGCGGCAAAGAAGCTGTTCAAGGTGGATTCAGATCGGCTGGCGGCCTTTTCAAAGCTGCAGTCTCTGGGCACGAACGCCTGGCCGGCCATACCGGCGCTGCTCGCCGCCCTTGACAGCTCGAATCCGTCGGTGCGCGGGGGAGCGGTTCATGCCCTGATCGTGATTCATGCGGATAAAGCCCCCGCTTTCGACCGGCTCAAAACTGTCCTGGCGGGCAAGACGAGGCCCGCGCAGATTCTGCTGGACGCGTTGGCCGGGCACAACAACTTCCAGCTCGGAACGTTCCTGATGAAAAGAGGCCCGCATGTCGTCGAAGTGGTCACGGGCTATTACAGACCGCCCCTCTACCTGCCGTGGTACAGCCCGAGCCCGGCGGCACGCTTCATCTTGAGCGCGTTGGCCGCCTGCGGGCGCGGCGCCAAGTCCGCCATGCCGCTGCTGCGGCGCATGGCCGCGTCACATGAGGAGGATGTTTTGCTGCGCGCGATGGCCATCAGCGCGCTAGGTGAGATTGACCTCAGTGCCCACAACCAGACCGTTCCTCTGTTGCGGCGGTTGCTGCGGGATTCCGGAGAGTGGCCGCGGGTGCGGGGGGCGGCCGCAGCCAGCCTGGCTCGGTTGGCTCCGAACGATGCAGACGTTCCCGTCCTGCTTCGGCATGTCCTCCACGACCAGGCCGGCGCCGTGCGCGTAGGGGCGGCCGAGGGCCTGTGGCGGCTGAAGGCGCCTGCCGGGGAATTGCTGCCAGTGCTCACCGCCGCCCTCAACCATAAGCTTGTCAGCGTCCGTTGCGCTTCGCTCCGTGTGCTGGCCGAGATGGGCGGCGCGGCACGGCCCGCCAAGCCGGCAGTCGAAGCCAAGCTCAAGGATAGGAGTGAGGTAGTCCGGCGCCAGGCAGCGCTGACGTTGAAGCGCATCGCGGCGCAATGAAAGGCCAGGCCAGGGGTCGCGTGGATAACGGCTCCCTGAGGTCAGCCGGCCAAATAGTAAGCTGCAGCCGTCAGGTTGCAAGCCGCGAGGCCACGGAGCAGCGACCGAAGTAATCCTCGTTTTATCGCCTCCCCCGATTCGTCTTGCGGTGGTAGTGTTCTTTACTACACTTTCCAGTGTGACAGAGCACATATCGATCCGTCCACACCGGCCCGGGTTGAAGGCCGAGTTGGTCCGCAAGGCCAAACCCAGCATCAACGCTTGGCTTAATGATTTGATAGAGCGTGAGTTGGCGGCGAAGCCGAGAGACTGGCGCGAGATCCTCGAAAGGGAACGGCCCCCGGCTAGCGAGGAGGCTCTCCGACAATGCCTCAAACCCGAATAGCGTTCACCGACGCCAACCGGCTCTTTGCGCTTTACTACGAGACGCGCTTTTCGAGCCATGTGCGTGAGTGGGCGGCCAAAGGCCCCTCCACCCTCGTCCTGAGCCGCGTCGTCGTGGCCGAATGCCGGTGCAATCTTTGGCGCGCAGGAGATAGGGCCTTGCGCCTTGGATTCGGACATCCGGGCGCACCGGTTCGTTGACTGCGGGTACACGTTCGAGGAACTGGCGTCAATGTCAAGTCACCGCTTCCGCTACCTCGCACCTCGCTGCAACGTCGGGCTGTTGGACATATTGCACATCGAGGCCGCCAAGCGCTTCGGTTGTCGCTGGTTCTTGTCTTTCGACTCCGCCAGCGGTTGCCGAGCCGCGGCCGCCGCGCTGGGGCGCAAGCTTTTCCCTCAGCTCGATGAACACGACCGGGAGAGCTTGAAGCGGCTAGGGGGGTGAGGCCTACCCCGTGCATGTGGGAGAAACTAGGCGACCCCCTATGCTCGGCGGCGGACTTGGCGTCACGATGAAGCGCCCTCGGCGGCGGCGCTGGATAAATCTGAGGAAGAAAAAGCAACCGGGCCCGCCGGCAAGCTAAATGAGAAGGTGGCGCCCCGGCCCAACTGGCTTTCGGCCCAGACCTTGCCGCCATGGCTTTGGACAATATGCTTGACGATTGCCAAACCCAGGCCCGTCCCTCCTTGCTCGCGCGAACGGGCCTTATCGACCCGATAAAACCGCTCGAAGAGCCGCCCCAGCGATTCAGGCGGAATGCCGCCCCCGTCATCGCGCACGAAGAGACGCACTTGGCCCTCCGGCAGGGCGGCGCCGCCCACCGTCACGCGCCCATTCACACGGCCGTACTTGATGGCGTTATCGACCAGGTTGCCGAGAACCTGCTCCAGCCGCGCCGGGTCGGCGCGCACGCTCAGCCCCGCCGTCTCATCCGCCAGCTCAACCCGCTTCGCCTCGGCCCGCGCTCTGAAATCCTCCAGCACCCGCCGCACAATCGGCCCGACCGGGACAATCTCCAGATTCAGTTGCACATTGCCCGATTCCAATTCGGAGATAGCCAGGAGGTCCTCGATGAGCAACTGCAACCGATCGGCGTTGCGCTGAATCGTCCGGAGGAACTTCGGCGCCACCTCCGGATTGTCCTTGGCGCCGTCAAGGAGCGTTTCGACGTAGCCCTTGATAAGCGAGAGGGGCGTGCGCAATTCATGGCTGACGTTGGCCACGAAATCCTTCCGCGTGTTCTCCAGTTGCTTGAGCCGGGTCAGGTCGTGAAAGACCAGGACGGTGCCGTAGCGGCGCCCGCCTCCATCGAAAATGGCGGCTCCGTTGATTTCGAGCCAGCGTTCGGCGGGGCGCGAGAGCTTGAGTTCCTTGGCAAAGACCGGTGTTTTCTCGCCGAGCAGGCTGACCAGCTCGGCCAGCTCGTGCAGGCGCAAGGCCTCCAGGATCGTCCGCGAACGAATATCGGCACTCTGGCCGAAGAGTTTGGTGAAAGCGCGGTTGGCCAGCCGGATGCGGCCCCGGTCATCAAGCAGGAGCAGGCCCTCGGCCATGCTGTCGAAGAGGGCCTGCTGTTGAGTGCGGAGTTGCAGTTCAGCCTGCTGATGCTCCCGCTGGAGTCGCTCCAATTCCTTGCGGGCTGTCAACAGGGCGCGCAGGAACCTCGCCCGCCACCGGACGTGAAGGGCGATGGCGGCGGCAAGGGCCAGGCACGTCAGGATGGGCCACGGCATCAAAGGCTACGATTCAGCAAACCGGTAGCCCACGCCTCGAACCGTGTCGAGGAATTTCGCCGCCGGGCCAAGCTTCTCCCTGAGCCGCCGTATGTGCGTATCGACAGTGCGCGTATCGATCAAGCTGTTGTATTCCCACACGTCGCGCAAGAGCCGGTCGCGA
>JAJYHY010000186.1 GCA_021784555.1 bacterium | reverse complement strand
GTCTGGCGAGGCGCGAACGAGGCGCATATCCGCGGGATCTGTAACGAGTGAGCAACGAAGCCAGGCGCCAAAAGAACAAGGCAGGTTGCCACCTTAATTTCTTACCGCCGCCTAACATTTGGCCACGCTGGTCATTGCGAGGACCGCGTATGCCTGTGTGGCGGAGGCACTTTCGAGAATAGCCCAACGTCTCGACGTTGGGTGGGCGGCGGAGTGGGCCAAGTCCCGACAGGGACGGCCGAAGCCCTGACCAAGGTGTCTGCTCACAGCCGCTTCAGCCGTCCCTATCGGGACTTATGGCGTTTCGTCGAACCTCTTAAGAATGATGCGCGGTGGGCACGAAAACCACGCGTTCCCCCTTCGCCGATGTCTCGACAAAATCATTGAGGACAGACTAATGTCGAAGTCTCTGCCGCCTTAGCGCCGAGTCAGCCCCATAGGAATGCGCACTGCCCGCGTCAGGAGCAGTTTAACCCCGGAGTAACCACGAGTGGCAGCCCCAGTTATTACGGCTTGACGTGCAGTCCCACTCGCCTCGCCAACGCTCCCTGGCGCACATCAAATGTAAGAAAACCCTTGATCCCTATAACGAGAGCGGCGGCGACATGCACGATGTCGAGCGTCCGGCACCCCAGAAAGCGCGCATAGGCCGCCGATAGCTCCTCCGCCTTTTGCTCTATGGAAGAGGCGTTATATGGAGGCCGTACCCAACGCCCCGTCATGATGTCCTGCTCGAAGGCGCGTAGGGATTGCGTCATCTCTGCAACTGAGATTTCGGAGCGAAATGTCTTCAAGCGGATAGCGTTCCTTGCCTCCAGGGCCTGCCAGTCAGTGAGCACGTATGGGGCGGAGCAGCCGCCAACCAGTCCGATCGCGTCGGAACTGCGCACCTCCTTGACGTAAAGCTTCACGATTATAGCGGAGTCAAGATAGGTGTCCATCATTGCCCGCCACGCCCCTCGTCGATAATCGTCTGTGAGTCCGGAGCAATTCTGTCCCCGTAAATCTGGTCCAAGCGTTTCGCAAAATCTGGCCACCCCGCAGCCTGTGCGGTCCTGGGGGTGGCAGCTTGGCTCCGCATCGCCTCGAGAAGATGTTCGAACAATCGTCTCTCCTCTGCAGGAAGCGCAGCCACTTGTCTGATCAACTCTCTCGCGCTCATAGCCTATCCTAGCTGGTGTCAGGGGGTTGTGCCAAGTGCGATTGCATCCGAAGGCAGGGGTCGCCTCGGACGCCGTTCTGTGCCTGGCGATGCACCGGGCCGATCCCGCCGGCCTCGCACCGTGCTTGCGCAAAGAGCACTTTCAACCCACAGTAACCACGACATGCGGGAGCTTTTGGAACGAATTGAGGCCAGCGCCCAGGCGCACTTGCCGCTGCCTCCTGGACGGGAGGCCACGCAGGAATTGGGCAGGTACAAGACGTACCTAAAGCTCGAGACGCATCGGCTCAAGATGCTGCACCGCGCCGGGGCCGGAGGCTTGGAGATTTGCCAGGCGCGGGCGGCGATGCTCGACCTGCTCCTGCGCCATTTGTGGGAAGCGGCCAAGGCCGGTCTTTCGGAACAGGGGCGGAAGGAATTCCCGCAGGTGGCGCTGGTGGCCATTGGCGGCTATGGGCGGGGCGAGTTGAACCCGCACAGCGATATCGATTTCATGTTCTTGCACAATGGGCAGGTTGCCGCCGGGCACAAGCCGCTGCCCTATTTCGCACGGATGATCGACGGCATTCTTTATCCGCTCTGGGACATCGGGTTGAAGATAGGCCATTCAACCCGAGGCATCGATGATTGCGTCAAGGTCGCCAACACCGACATGCAATCCAAGACCTCGCTTATCGAGGCCCGGCTGGTCGTGGGGGCTGAAGCCCTGTTCCAGCAATTCCAAAAGGCCCTTCAGGCCAAATGTATCAAAGGGTACGAAGACCCCTATATCGCCATGCGCGTCGAGGACCAGAACGCCCGGCGGGCAAAGTTCGGCAATTCGGCCTGCATGCAGGAGCCGAACATCAAGAATGGCTGCGGCGGCCTGCGCGATTTCCAGAACCTGCTCTGGATGGCCCTTTTCAAGTACGGCACCCGTTCGCTCAAGGACCTCCAGGCGCACGAGCTGATTTCCAAGGCCGAGCAGCGCCAACTGGAGAATGCCTACGATTTCCTGCTGCGCGTCCGCACGGAACTGCACTACCACGCCAACCGAGCGGTCGATGTGCTGGGCAAGAACCTGCAACCGGCGGTGGCGCACAATCTCGGCTACGCGGAGCGGTCTCCAAGCCGCCGCATCGAGCTGTTCATGCGCGACCTCTACACCCACTCGCGCAACGTCTATCTCATCACCCGCTCGATCGAGCAGCGGCTGGCGTTGCGGCCCGCCCCGCGCCGGCTCTCGCTCCGGGCATGGCTGCCCAACCGCCGCAAGGCCCCACCCGAGCCCCAAGACGGATTCAAGTTCCTCGACGGCGAGATCGTGGCGGTCTCTCCTCAGGTCTTTCGCGAGCAACCCCGCCGGTTGATGCGAGTTTTCCTTTATGCCCAGCAACGCGGGCTGCGCTTGCACCCAAACCTGGCCCAGCTCATCCGAAACCAACTCCCCCTGGTCGATAGGGCCTTCCTCTCAGACGCGCACGTCCGGGAAACATTCCTGGCGATCCTCAACCAGAGAGGAAACGTAGCTCCAATTCTCCGCGCGATGTATGAAGCCGATTTGCTGGGCAAGTACATGCCAGAGTTCGGCAAGCTGACCTGCCTGGTGCAGCATGAGTTCTATCATCAATATACCGCCGACGAGCATACCCTCATGTGCGTTGAACAACTCGACCGGGTCTGGGAAGCCAAGGAGGCTCCGTATGCCGCATACGCCGACCTTTTCCAGCGCCTGGAGCGGCCCTCGGTCCTTTACCTGGCCCTGCTGCTTCACGATGTCGGAAAAGCCGCAGGCCACGGGCGCCACACCCGGGCCAGCGCCGATTTGGCCCTGCGCGTCGCCCGGCGTCTGGGCCTGGATGGGGCCGCGACCCACGCTTTGAGATTGGTTATCGAACACCACCTGCTGATGGCCAGCACCTCCCAGCGCCGCGATCTGGACGATCCGGCCGTTGTCCGCCAGTTCGCCAAACAAGTTCAAACCCCGGAGATTCTCGCCATGCTGACCCTGCATACCTTCGTGGATTCCCAGGCCACCAGCGATAAGCTCTGGAACGGGTTCAAGGAGTCCTTGCTGTGGTCACTCCACTTCAAAACCATGGGCCTGATGGCCGGGGGCCCGGAATTTGTCCGCGCCGAAGAAGTTCAGCGCGAGCTATTGCGGGACGAGGTGCGGCGCCTCATGCCTGAGCTAAGCACCGAGGAGCTTGACGCCCATTTCGAAAGCCTCCCTCCGCAGTATTTTCAGGTCCATTCCGCCAGGGAAATCCTGGATGACCTGGTTCTCGCTCACCGGTTCATGCGCCTGCAGCTCAGCGAAGAGGACGACCCGCTGGCGCCGGTGGTCAATTGGCGCAACGAACCCGACCGCGGCTGCAACACCGTCAAAGTCTGCACCTGGGACCGGGCGGGGCTGTTCAGCAAGATAGCCGGTTCCTTCAGCGCCGCCGGTCTGAACATCCTCAGCGCCCAGGTCTTCACCCGCTCCGACGGCATTGTGCTCGATACGTTTTTCGCCACCGACGCCCGGACAGGTAATCTCGCAAGAGCGGAGCAGAACAAGAAGCTGGAGGACACCCTCAAGAAGGCATTGACAGGCCAACTGACGGATTTCCACACTTTGATTGCGCGCCAGAAAAATGCCCGTCCACCCTACCAGGCCTATACGGGCGAGCGCCTTCCGACCCAGGTCACCTTTGACAACGAGGCCTCCGATACGCGCACTCTCCTCGAAATCGAGACGGAGGACCGTGTCGGCCTCCTTTACCAGATTTCCCAAACCCTTTCCGAGTTCCAGCTCGACATCACCTCCGCCAAAATCCTGACCGAGCGCGGCGCCGCCATCGACACCTTCTACATCCGCGAAGCGGATGGGGAGAAGATTGTTTCACCGGAGCGCCAAAAGGCGATTGAGCGCAGCCTCATGGAGGCCATTGAGGCCCTGGACCGACGCTGAACGAGCGGGCCGACGCGGATTTATGTTGAGCTGCGAGAACTCCTGGCGCATTCTTTCAGCATGAGCAAAGTCGAGCAGATCCAGGCCGAGCTGGAAGGGCTTTCGCCGGCCGATCTAAAGCGAGTGCATGATTGGCTTGATGAGCTTATAGAAGATCGGCTGGAGTTGGCGCCTGACTTCGAGGCGGCGATTCGGGAGTCTGAAAGCGAAATGGCAGCCGGCTTGCGGCCGCGTGTGCGGAGGCCGTGATCGGGCCTCTGATCAGCCTTTGCACAACAGCTATGATCTTCTCGCACCAAGACATTGATTTGAGAAATGAACTGCAGGATCGGCTGTTGGCACGCCGCCTACGCCGAGACCCTCGTTTGTTGCGGCTGGCCCGGGCAAACCTGCGGCGATGGATGACTGCCGACGGCAAACGCCCCCGTCTTGTGTTCCTCGAGTGGCAGCGCATTCTGGATTGTCTCTCGGCCAACGAAATCGCGGATTTCCTAATCAGCGACACCCCGATGGCGCGGCGCCTCCGCCAATCAAGCCCGTTCATGGGGCTGTTTCCCGAGGTGCGCCGCAAATGAGGAAACACGAACTAAAGGCCGCCCTGAGGGCGGCGGCCCGCTTAACCGGTGAGCACGAGTTCTTCATCATCGGCTCCCAGGCTCTTCACGCCGTGTGCAGCCGTCCTCCAGCCGAAGTGCTTGTTTCCCAGGAGTGCGATCTCTACCCCCGAACACGTCCGGAGACGGCAGGGTTGCTCGATCGCGAGTTGGGCCGTAATTCCGCCTTTGCGCGCAAGCACGGGTTTTACGTGGATGTTGTCACTCCCGAGATTGCCAGCTTACCCGAAGGATGGGAAAGCCGGATGAAGCCGTTCTGCGTTGGACGCGTTACGGCCTCCTGCCTGGATATCCACGATCTTCTGGCCAGCAAGCTAGCCGCAGGCCGACTGAAAGATCTTGAGTTGGTGGGAGCAGTGCTCAAGCTCCGCCTCGTCAGGCTTAGGGTTTTGCGAGCTCGCCTCTCGAAGTTAGGACCGGCCTCGGCCACGGAGCAGGCCCTGTTATCTCTGAAAGCCGTATTGAGGGAAATGACGAGAAAGCAAGGGGCCGGCAAACTCCGATAGGGAACATCCTCTGGGACCCAGGCGAGACGTGACGGCTTCAGGCGTTCAGAGGATCACCAGGTTATCCCGATGAACAATTTCGACCCGCTTGAGCTGCCTGGCTCGAATCGCTTGAGCCTCGAAACCGGCAATCCCTCGCGCGAACTCCGTCCCGTCCAGGTCGCAAATTCGGACGACTTCACCGGCCTCAAATTCCCCTTCGCAGCGCGCCACCCCTGGGGGGAGCAGGCTTCGGCCATTCTCCCGGAGCGCCTTGCGGGCGCCGGCATCCACGAACAACGCCCCCTTGGGATGATGAAAGAAGGCAATCCAGCGTTTGCGCCCCCGGAGCCGTGTGGTGTGCGGCACGAACAATGTCCCCTCTGGCTCGCCGGCAACCACTCGCGCCAGGGCCTGTTTTTTCCGGCCCGAAGCGATCACCAGCGGGATGCCGGAGCGGACGGCGATCTTGGCGGCCAGGATCTTGGACTTCATCCCGCCCACGGCGGTTGGGCTGCTCGTGCCCCCCGCGATGGTCTCCAGCGCCGCATCGATGCGCTCGATGGTTGGGATGGTTTTCGGATTGGCCTTGCCAAAATTCTCGATGACGCCATCGACCGTCGTCAGGATGACCAGCAGGTCGGCCGGTAGCAGGGACGCCACCAGGGCCGAGAGGCGGTCGTTGTCGCCAAATTTGAGTTCGGTAAACGAGACCACGTCGTTCTCGTTGATGATCGGAACAATGCCGTGGCGCAAAAGCGTGATCAGACTGTTTCGCGCGTTGAGGTGGCGCTCGTGGTGTTCAAGGTCTTCATGCGTGAGCAGCAATTGAGCTACGGACAGACCGTGCGCGCTGAACAGCTTCTCGTAGGCTGCCATCAACCGGGATTGGCCAACAGCAGCGCAGGCCTGCATCTCGGCCAGATCCGACGGCCGTTTCTCGTAGCCGAGCACTCCCATTCCCGCGCCCACCGCCCCGGAACTCACTAGCACGACCTCCTTGCCGGATTTGCACTGCTCGGAAACCTGGGCCACTAAGGGCGCCATTTGCTCCTGATCGGGCCGCCTCTGGCGGTCCGTCAGGACGCCAGTGCCCAGCTTCACCACGATTCGTCCGACATCTTTGAGCAACTCCCGCCGCATGGCTTCCCCCAATACCAAAATCGGCACAGGTTGTCCAGACAACCAATGTTGTTGACAAGGCGGATGAGACTGCGGAAGGCTAAGCAGGATGAAGAAGCTGGGTTTCAGAGTGTCCACGGCTCTTCTGTTAGGATTGGGCCTGTGGAGGTTGGTCAGCGGCGATGGCGCCATGGCGCAGAGCACAGGCCGCCAAGAATTCCTGGAAGAGGAGCATTTCCTGGGATGCCTTGCTTACGTCTATAATCCGGCTCTGTGGATCAGCTACAATGGCGCCCTTTATTTCATGCCCAAAACCGAGGAACAGGTCGCCAAGCTCCGGCAGATGATTGACGCGCGCTCGCGCTACAGCGTCCTGACGGACCGGAGGGCCCGGCACGCTCTGGCCGCCAAGGCACTCGCCCGGAGCGGCATCGACCCGGCCTGGCGGAAGAAGATTCTCCTGCCCTACTCCATCAGCAACGAAAACCTTACTCCGACCCTCAGCCGGCAGTTGCGCATCGTTTCCTCCTACAAGTTCCTCAGGGCTTTTGGCGAGGACGCGTTTATTGAGGCGGGGGACTCCATCTATTTTGTGATGGATTATCGGCGCGGCGGCTTCCTGGGGGCCGACACCAACGCCTTCGCCTCCGGCACCAATGCCTTCCTGATCAAGGAAGGTTGGAAGACATTCACGACCTCTTCAGGGCAACTTAGACGGGTCGAGGCCTTCACCAACGTGGCCCTGGACAAGCAAGAGACCGCCGTTCTCGACGCCGCCGTGGCCGCCTTCCGCAAAGCCGCTGCGTCCCTGGCCGAGGCCTTCTCCAATTCCGCCGCGAAGAGGGAGGATTTCGAGAGTCTCAAATCCCGCGCGAGCGACTCTTCGCCTTACCTCGAGTATCTTCTGGCCATGGCCTATCTTGACGGCAAAGGCACTGAAAAGGATGAGACGCTCGGCATGGAATGGATGCGGCGGGCGGCCACCAACGGGTCGGGCGACGCCTTGAGCTATTTGGAGAACGCCAAAGCCAGAACGAACTAGCCCCGTGGCTCTCTGGCACACTTTGAGTAGGTGAAGCCGTTCTATTGATTGACAAGCCATGAAAACTGCTGAATCGACAAAACATTCGTATTTCCCGTCGTCGTGGAGGAAGACGGGAACGCCTTGGCGAAGGAATAGCGGGCAGAGCAAAATCAGGACATTCCCGGACAACAGTGTCAAGCCGGCCTCCCGCGGCCACGAGCAAAAAGCTCTCGCGCCAACCGCCCTGCCTTCCGGCCCGACACGCGAATCCTCAGGCTCCTCCGCCAAAAGCCTCCCCTTCTTGAGTTGGCATCCTGGAAATCCGCCATGTCCGCCCGCACTTCGCGCAGGTCCGTCGCCTCACCCAGGTAGTGCAGGAAGCTCAAGTCCGGTTTGAACAACTCGGCATTCATCTTTCGCAGAAGCGGCGCCAGCACCTTGGCATGAACATACAGACACTCGCGGAAAGCCCGCTGCTCATACTCGGACGGCGGGCAGCCGAAGCGCCGGCAGAACAGTTCCTGGAATGCTGGTTTAGCCATTCAGCTTCGAGGGTATCCCTAAGCCGCGCTGGCGCAAATGAGAATTTGACGACGGAGCGCCGGCGTCGGGAGGGCTATTCGCCCGAAACCGGGCCGGCAAGAATAAAGAGCTGCCTGGCTTCTTACGCTCAGGACTTAGTTTAACACTTTGCATCGAGAGCAGGAAAAGAGGTCGCCGATGCAGGTCAAGCTGGAGTACGTGGAGAGCAGGAGCACTTGGGATTGTTTGGTTGGCAACGGACATCGGCCCTTCGGCGCCTGCTCCTCATGGCAACCGCAACCCTCAGTTTAATCGCGGATGGAACGTCGCGCGCGACCACCACAGATGAAAGTCGCCAGCGTGCGTTCGGCTCCAAGTTAAGGCTCCTAAAACCGGCAGCAACGTGCGCGCAAGATCCCCGCCAGCCACACCGCCACGAAAACCGCGCTGGCGGCCAGCCAGGGGAGAAGCCTTGGCCCAGGACCACCCAGCGTTTGAGGATCGAGGCGGGCGGTCAGCAACGCCGTGAGCCACAAGCCAAACCACCCCGCGAGGACGGCCAGCAAGGGCCAACGCAGTTGATCCAGCAGGACGCAACGACAAGCTTCGCGCCGCTGCTGGCGCGGTATATTGCCGGGGCCGTCCGCCTGCGGGATCAAAACGGGGCCGTTCGAGTCTTGCGGGCCAAGGGCAGCGCCGACCTTGCGACCTCGTTTGCCAGCCTGAGAGCCGAGGGGATTGAGGGGGACGCGATTCTGGCAAACCAGGACGGCGCTGTTACCGCCGAAGGCATCACCGGCTCGGTTTCCGCCTCAAGCTCGTTTGGAACCATGAACATCACTGGCGCCGGGCGCAGTTTTGTATGCCACAATCAAAACGGCGCCCTGCGACTGCACGCCACCTCCACCGCGCTCACCAACATCGAAGCGAGAACGAGTTTCGGCACGCTCGAGGTCTGGCTGCCGGCCCGCCTGAAACCCGCGATCCAGGCGCGCACGAGTTTTGCCCAGGTTGAATCGGATTTCCCCGTGCTGATGAAACCACGAGGTGAGGACGCCTTTGCCGGCGTTGGCCCCGGCACGCCCCACGTCCGGTTGCGCAATCAAAACGGGAAGATCCGGGTTGTCCGCGACTAACGGTTCACCTTCGTGTTCGGACCTCCAGTGGTATTGACCAATGCAACATTGGCGTTGGCTGGCTTTCAGCCATTCAATGGCCCTCTTCAACACGGGATGGCTCGTTGGCAAGCCAGCCTGCCGGTGCGCATAGACCAGTAGTCCCGTGGCGTAACCATCGGACTCAGACAGAAGCGACACGTCGGGCCGGCCAGGCGGCCAAGCAGCGCGCCAAAGCCCACCTTAATCCACGGAATGAAGTCGAAAAACAATCCTCCCCCGCTGATCGTATTGGACGTGGCCACCAGGACGAGCCCGCCCCGAAGGCCGGAATCTGGAGGCTGTGCAAACCCTTTGGCCGGCAGGCGCACCAAGACCCAGTACCGGCTGGGATGAAAGGTGCGCATCAGGGCCCCGCTGGGATGAAAGGTATGCACAAAGGCCTTGGGACGGCTCGGGTACTCGGGCTGCCACGTTCCAAAGAGGCGGCGAATTCCTTCCACCACTTTCGGGGGCAATGCTACGGTTGGTCCGGCGATTTGGCGGGCTTGGCCGGAAAAGAGGCAGAACTGCAGATGATACGCGCTGCTGAAATGCGCCAGCAGCCTGGTCCAGTTGGTGGGATCGGTGGAGAGCATCTGATCGAGCAGGACCTCGCCGACCGCCTGCACGCGCTCGCCACCACGCCCTTTGAAGAAAGAGTTCAGCCCCGAACCTTGAGTTCGAAAGAAGCCGTAGAAGAGCGCTCCCAAGAAAACCAGGTTGAGAACACCCCACAGCAGCATCTGGGCCACCAAAGGAAAGCGAATCTTCATGCCGCCTCGGGATCGGTTTGCTCTCGGCATTTAGGCCGTACTCAAGGTGTTTGGCCGGGTCGTAAGCAGAGGGCTCGATGGAAGGCCAGGGCGGCGTCCACCGCGGATTTACCCCGCTGGGTTTGTGCAACAGCTCCGTTATGCGCCCTCCCGGGAAGCGGCGCCTGGCCAAACCCGGCAGAGAACAGAGGCCGGGACAACCGTCCTGGCCCGTTGTTGCTTGGCTATCTCCCGCTGGAGGCCCTGGATCTGTACCCCAATACCACTCAGCGCGTGCTGGAGGGCAATCCGGCCTACGGCGGCAAGATGGTCACCGATCTGCTCTGAGCTGAGGGCCATCGCCTCTTCCCTTCCAATTCGAACTTCTCTATTATAGACTGCGCTCTATGGGCCAGGACCACCGGCTGCCACAGCAACGGTTCGAGTTGAAGTACCTGATCGATGAATCGATAGCGGGTGCCATGCGCGACTTCATCGGCAGCTACCTCGAACTGGATGACTACGGCGTCGGACAGCCGAATCTCTCCTATCCGGTGCATAGTCTCTACCTCGACTCGGATGACCTCCACACCTTCCATGCCACCATCAACGGCACAAAGAACCGTTTCAAGCTCCGGCTTCGGTATTATGACGAACGGCCCGACACGCCCGTCTTCTTCGAAATCAAGGGGCGCGTCGATTATTGCATCTTAAAACAGCGGTGCGGAGTCTTGCGCGAAGCCGTACCTCTGCTGGCCGCCGGCCAACTGCCCAGCCTCGAACACCTGGTTTCCAAGGAGCCCCGCCATTGGGCGGCCATGCAGCGATTCTGCCTGTTGCTTCACCAACTCAACGCGCGCCCCAAGGCCCACAACCGTTACGTGAGAGAGGCCTGGGTCAGCCCGCATGACAATTCGGTTCGCGTCACCTTTGATCGCAACGTGGAAATCGAGCCTTGTTTCCGCGTCCAGACGACGACCGGGATGAACCATCCAACCCCGGTGCTCAAGGAGTTCGTCATCCTGGAGCTGAAATTCACCGATCGCTTTCCCGACTGGTTCAGGGAGATGGTCCGAATATTCAACTTGACGTGGTGGGCCTCGGCCAAGTACGTGGGAGGCGTGCTGCTTATGGGAGAGCACTGTTTCCATGATGGTGATAACAGTCTTGACTGGCAGGGACTCGCCCCGCGAGAATGGCCGATGGGAGCGCCCCCGCGCGAGGCGCCGATGCCGGAAATGGAGACGTTGAGCATGTATGAATGAGTTGTTTCTCCGCGGTGACTATGGAGCCGCTCCCACCAACTACACGGCCCTGCTGCTCGGACTGTTGCTGGCGTTTGTGTGCGGCCACACGATTGCCTGGCTCTACATGTTCACCCACACCGGCCTCTCCTATTCGCGTTCCTACGTCAATACGCTCATCCTGATGCCCGTCATCGTGACGATGGTGATGATGATCCTGGCCAACAACCTAATCCTCGCCTTCGGCCTCATGGCCATCTTCGCCATGGTGCGCTTCCGGAGTATCTTGCGCGACACCCTCGACACCTCGTACGTCCTGGCCGTGATTGTCATCGGCCTGGCCTGCGGCACGATGAAGTTCACCTCGGCCATCATCGGCTGCGCGGCCTTTGGCTTGCTCATGCTCTACTTTTGGGGCACCGGCTTCGGCACCCGCCATCGCTACAACCTCATCGTGAATATTCAATGGGTCCGGCCCTTGGCGGAGTTGGCGGACCTGCGGCGGCTCCTGCACCGGCATAGCCGCCATACCCAGTGCGCCAGCCAACGCTCCAATGAAGGCTATGCCGGGGTTGATCTCTCCTATCGGCTGCTCCTGAGGGACCCCGCCCGGAGCCACGAGTTGCTTGATGAACTGCGCGCGCTCGAAGGTGTCGCCCGTGTGTCCAGTCTCCACGCCGGAGACGAATCCGAGCTATGAAAGAGGAAAAGCTCGCGGCCATTCCCATCCCGCTCGCGCAACGCTGGCGCGATGCTCGCTTGCGGATTATTCCGGCAATGGTCTTCGGCGGCGCGGTCCTGGCCCTGGCGCTGCTATGGAAGGGCTATGTGGCCGCCCCGACGATGCTGGGCCAGGCCGAGCCGGTGGTCGCGCAGGTCAGTTCCTATAAAGCGGGCGTGCTGGCTCAGTTGAACGTCTCGCGATTCCAGCACGTTAAGGCGGGCGACCCCGTCGGCACCGTGGTGGTAGCTGACGCGAAGGTGCTAGCCAGCTCGCTGGCCGTTATCCAATCGGAAATCGAGTTGCTCCGCGCCAATATGAAACCCATCGCCTCGCAGCAGCGCAATGCCATGGATTACGCTCAGCTCCGCCTGGACTGGATGGGCCAGCGCGCCAAACTCGCCGGCGCACGCATCGATTTGCAATTGGCCGAGGCTCAAAGCCGCCGCATGCAAGAGTTGTTTCAAGACAAGATTGTCTCGCAGCGGGTCTATGACCAGGCCGCGGCCGACAAAGACCGCCTGCAAAGCCAGGTCAACGAGCTCAGCAATTTGGTCGATGAAGGGGAACGCTCGTTCAAAGCCCTCCAGTTGACCAATACCGTCGAGGTCTCGAAGGTCTCGACCGAACCGCAGGTGGCCGCCATCGCGGTGGAGGAGGCCAAGTTGAAGCTGACCGAGGCTCAACTCAGTCCGATCACGTTGAGAGCGCCCATCGACGGGATCGTCAGCAGGATTCTGCACCGCTCCGGTGAATCGGTCACGGCCGGCCAGCCGATCGTCTCCATTGCCACCCTCAGTCCGCTGCGGATCGTGGGTTACCTCCGTCCCCCTATTACGGAACAGCCGGCGGTCGGAATGCGCGTTCAGGTGCGGACGCCGGGCTTGCCCGGCGAAATTGGATGGGGGCGGATTGAGGAGGTGGGCGCACAGTTGGAGCCGGTGCCCGCGACCGTCATTGGCGCCGTCAAAATGGCCAGCGTGGAACTGGCTCTGCCTGTAAGCGTGAGCATCCCGCCCAACCTCAAAATCCGGCCCGGCGAAGTGGTGAATCTCACGCTCGTTTCGGGACCCAACTGACTTTGCCCCGGAGGGACAGGCGATGATAGCCCAACCTTTCAACGTTGGGGGGATCGACAAAGGGCGCTAAGAACCTCACCCCCGTTTCAGGACCCAACCAACTTCGTCCCGGAGGGACAGGCGATAATAGCCCAACGTTTCAACGTTGGGGAGGATCGACAAACGGCGCTAAGTCCCGACCGGGACGGTTGAAGCGGCAAGCACCGATGTTCGTTAGGGCGCCGCCAGGCCCTGCCCTGCCGAACGCTGCCGTCTCCGCGTCCTCCTCGAGGTTCATCACCAGGTCGTAGCGGCTATCTCGCGCCAAGTCCCGCTCCTCCCACGAAAGCGCCGTCGGATTTCCGGCGACACCCTCCAGCAGCGGCTTGTTGCCGGCGTCGGTAACCCACGTCACCGGCCCGCGAAAGCGGCGCAGCAGCGGCGTCGTCCGGACGACATCGCCGCTGGCCCCGCGTTTTAGGATTAAGACGTTCATAGATCCCGGCACGAGCCGCGGAACCACCGCGCGTCCGTCGATACCGCCGCCGGCGCTCATTGGATGCCGGCTGTTGGTCGTCTCCGGCGGGTGGCGCCGCGCTCCAATCGCAAATCGCAAATCGCAAATCGCAAATACCTTACTGTCCCACCGCCCTATAAAATCTCCGGCTGAAATTGGTTGCCTGTCGGTCGATAAACAGCGCCTGGCCGTTGGTGCCGCGCAGAGCCGCCAGCGGCGTCCAATTCAGCAGGTCGGGCGAGGCCTCGATCTGCCATTGCTGGCCGTCAAGCCCGGAGAGCGTCAGTCCGAACCCGTCCGCCGTCCATCCGGGAACCGCGCTCAGCCGCGCTCCCAGCGGCGGCATCACGCCGGATTGCAGAATCGACCCGCCCGAGCCAACCAGCACGAAGGTGTCCTCTCCATAAGCCGCGCCGAAGATGTAATTCACCGTGCCCGGGTCCCGGGCCACCCAGTCCGCCCCGTTGGTCGAGGTCAGAACCGTTCCACCTTTGCCCCCGACCAGGAATGTGCCGTTGGCGAAAGTCGCGTCCCAAAGCTGGTTGGTCGTTCCGCTGTTGGCCTGGACCCAATCCGCTCCGTTTGAAGAGACGGCGATGACCCCATCACCGCCGGCGGCCACAAAAAGGCCCTTCCCATAAGCCAGCCCCGTCCGGCTCCCGTTGGCCAGGGTAATGTCCGGATATTGTTCGCTCCAAGCCGCGCCGTCCGGCGAGGTCGCCACGCCCAGCGACCCCACCGAACCGGAGCCTAAAAACCCCACCGCCACAAACAGCCCGTTGCCGTATGCCACCCGGTCCAGCCCGAAGTCCGGCGTGGCGGTCTGGACGCTCCAGTCTGTGCCGTTGGCCGAGGTCAGCGCAATTCCCTCGTCCGCTGGGAAGTTGGTGTCAAAACCGCTGCTCCCGACCGCGACGAATCGGCCATCGCCGTAGGCAATGCCCCGAAGGTGGGTGCCGGCCAGGGTGGTCGCGGTCACCCAGTCGGTTGAGTTGCTCGAGGTCAGGATGTGGCCCTGGTCGCTCACCGCGGCGAACATCCCCCCGCCGTAGGCCACGCCGTAAAGGATGTCGTTGCCCCTGCTCGGGGCGGCCACGCTCCACTGCGCCCCGTCGGTTGAACGCAGGATCGTCCTATTCCACCCCACCGCCACGAAGGTGCCCTGCCCATGGGCCACGTCCTCCAGGTCCGCCGTCGCCACCGCCGAGGCCAGGTTCACCCAGTTCGTCCCATCGGGAGAAACGATCAGCACCGCGTTGCCGCCCACGCCCACAAAAACCCCATTGCCGTAAGCCACCGAGTCGATAGTGTTCGTGGTCGGCGAGGCCTGTTGCGCCCAGTGCAGCCCGTCCCAAGAGGTCTGGATCGCGCCAGTGTCGGCTCCTGCGACAAACAGCCCGCGTCCGTAAGCCACCGTCACAGCTCTCACGGTGGAGACGTGGTTCGTCCACGTGTAGCCGTCCGCAGACGCCGAGATGCCGACGCCATGCGCGCCGACGTAGAGCCCGTTGGCGTAGGCGAACGCCCAGTAGGCGCCCGCAATCCGGCCCGTTAGGTGCTCCGTCCAGTTGGTTCCGTCCGGCGACGTAAGGACGACTCCGTGGGTCCAGCTGCCGACCACAAATTGGCCGCCTCCATAGAAGGCGGCGACGAGGTCATCCGCAGTGGTGTGCGGATCCTGTGGCGCCCAGTGGACTCCGTCCGGCGAGGTTAGGATGACTCCGAAGCCGCCTGACGCACCCCAGCCGCCGCCAACCGCCACGAACAGGCCTTTGGCGAACGCTACCGCCGCCAATTGCGCCCCTGCCGGAACCGGCCGGCTGGTCCACGTCCGGAGGTCCCCCGAGGTCAGTATAATACTCTGCGAGAGGGCGCCGGCGAAACCGCCCACGGCCACCCACAGCCCCTCCCCGTTGGCGACCCCCATTGCGCCTGAGATGCCGGCGCCGGCCTCTGGCCCACCCAGATAGCGGCTGGCCCAGTTGGTTCCGTCGGTCGAGGTGCCGATCTCGCCTCCTGGGCCGACCGCCGCAAAGGTCCCGTTGGCGTAGGCGACCGCGGCAAAACCATTCCCGTTGGGAAGCGGGTTGCGCCACGCCCACGTGTCCAGCGGCCCGGAGGCCAGCGCGGCCAGTTGAGCGCCGAGGCCTGCCGCCGCAGCCACGGCAGCCAAGCGCCAAGCCGAGGGCCGGAGCGTGAGACGGGTGGAACTCGTGCTCGGCGCGCGCTCGGCGACGGCCGTAGAGGTCCCAGTGCTGATCTTCATACCGCAAATCGCAAATGCCTTAATGCCCTGCCGCCCTGTAGAATCTCCGGCTGAAGTTCGCCGCTTGGCGGTCGATAAACAGTGTCTGGCCGTTGGTGCCGGGCAGAGGCGCCAGCGGCGTCCAATTCAGCAGGTCGGCCGAGGCCTCGACCTGCCATTGCCGGCCCGCAAGCCCGGAGAGCGTCAGTCCGAACCCGTCCGCCGTCCATCCGGGAACCGCGCTCAGCCGCGCGCCAACCGGCGGCATCACGCCGGATTGGAGGATCGACCCGCCCGAGCCAACCAGCACGAAGGTGTCGTCTCCATAAGCCGCGCCATAGATGTAGTTTACCGTGCCCGGGTCCCGGGCGACCCAGTCCGCACCATTGGTCGAGGTCAGAACCGTTCCCACTTGGCCCCCGACCAGGAACGTGCCGTTGGCGAAAGCCGCATCCCAAAGCTGGTTGGTCGTTCCGCTGTTGGCCTGGACCCAATCCACCCCGTTTGAAGAGACGGCGATGACCCCATCACCGCCGGCGGCCACAAACAGACCGTTCCCATAGGCCAGCCCGGTCCGGCTCCCGTTGGCCAGGGTAATGTCCGGATATTGTTCGCTCCAACTCACCCCGCCCGGCGAAGTCGCCACACCCCGGGATCCGACCGAACCGGAGCCTAGA
>JAJYHY010000592.1 GCA_021784555.1 bacterium | reverse complement strand
GGACAGCAAGACGCCATCTCCGCTTGCGGTTGAGCTTTTCGAGGCTGGATGGCTTTGGCCGGATGCGGGTCCGGCCTGCGGCTCGCGCTTTTCCCTGGGCACGCTTCTCGACGGTCGTTTGACCCGGAAGAACGCTGAATCCACCGGTTCTCCTTCCGCCGAGCAACCCTGGGTCTTGGGATGTTGGCTAGACTTTTCCATTCATCGTTTTCACTTCGAAGTCTGACGGCTTGGCCGCCAGACTTGGGGGGCTTTCACCCCCGGATGCACACGACTTCACGAAGCGCACCTTGCTCCTGCTCATGATCCTGCTCCCCCAGAGCAACTTAGAGAGCAAGAGTAAGAGCATGAGCAAGAGCAAGAGACAGGGAATCCCCCCTTAATTCAATCGCAGTGTTCCCGCGCCGGGCCCCGTGATGAAGCAGTAGCCCAGCTCGCGCTCCAGGCAATCATTTCTCTCGAGCAGGCGCCATTTAGCCACGTTTTTCTCATTTCTTGTGAAGATCGAACAACTCGGTGCGCATCAGGGAGCGGGGTTTATCGTTGACGGGAACTTGGGATTTAGGAATGGTAGGGACATCCTGATTTTTGATGAAACGACCTTCCCGCCCAAGTCTGACGCGCTCGGCCCTGCTCGCCGCTCTGACGCTGCTCGTTCTCGCGGGCGCCGGATGCAGAAGGAGCGAGCCGGCCTCAACCCGTCCGCGAATCGCCTTGGTGATGAAGTCGCTGGCCAATGAATTCTTCAGCACCATGGCCGAAGGGGCGCGCAAACACCACGCCGCGCACGCCAATGAATACGACCTGATTGTCAACGGCATCAAAAACGAAACGGACCTTGCCGAGCAAGTAGATCTGGTGGACCAGATGATTGCCCGCAGGGTCAATGCCATTGTCATTGCGCCCGCGGACAGCAAGGCCCTGGTCACCGTCATCAAGCGCGCCAGGGATGCCGGCATCCTGGTGGTCAATATCGACAACAAGCTGGATGCGAGCGTGCTCAAGAAGGTGGGCTTAAAAATTCCGTTCGTCGGGCCAGACAACCGGGCCGGGGCACGGAAAGTGGGAGAAGCACTCGCCAAGCATCTCAAACGGGGGGACAAGGTCGCCATTATCGAAGGCATTCCCACCGCGTTCAATAGCCAGCAGCGCCGGCTCGGTTTCGAGGACGCGATGAAAGCCGCCGGGATGGATATTGTCGGGGTGCAGAGCGGGGAATGGGAGATGGATAGGGCCGACAACGTCGCCGCCGCCCTTCTGAGCGCCCACCCGGACCTCAAAGCGATTCTCTGCGCCAATGACAACATGGCCCTGGGCGCTGTGGCCGCGATTCAGGCCGCCGGCAAGACCGGAAAGGTGCTGGTGGGTGGCTTCGATAATATCGCCGCGATTCACCCATTGCTGGCGGATGGCCGCGTCGTGGCCACCGCCGACCAGCACGCCGGCCAACTGGCCGTCTTTGGCATTGAAACGGCCTTGAACATCCTCCATGGCAAGGCGCCTCCGGCGGACCGCACCACCGCGGTGGACCTCATAACCCGATGAGCGAGCATTACTCAGGCGCTCCGCTCCTCCAGGTCGAGGGACTGCACAAGAGCTACAACGTGCCGGTCCTGACCGACTTCAGCTTTGAGTTGCAACCGGCGGAGGTTCACGCCCTCATCGGCGGCAACGGCGCTGGAAAATCCACTTTCGCCCGCATTCTGTGCGGGTTGACGCCACGCAACGCCGGCAAGATTCTGCTGAAGGGCAAGCCCTATGCGCCCGCTTCGAAACGCCAGGCCGAGCATGCGGGCGTGGTGATGGTTCTCCAGGAGTTGAATGTCATCGGCGCGCTCACCGTTGCGGAGAACATCTTTCTAAGCCGGTTGCCCCGCCGCGCCGGGTTTGTCCGTTTTAGGGAGCTGAATTGCCTGGCTCGGGAGGCCCTCAAGCGCGTCGGCCTTTCCGACCTCGACCCCACCACGCCCGCGGACCGCCTCGGCGTCGGCCAGCAACAATTGGTCGAGATTGCCGGCGCCTTGGCGGTCAATTGCCGCGTGCTGATTCTCGACGAACCCACTGCCGCCCTGACGGATCCTGAAATCGAGCGTCTTTTCGGGAACATCCACCGGCTCCAGGCCGAGGGCGTTGGCATCATTTACATTAGCCACCGAATGGACGAGATCCGCCAAATCTCCACCCGTGTCACGGTCTTGCGTGATGGCCGGCGCGTGGCGACCCATCACGCCGCCGAGATCACCAACTCGGAACTGGTGCGCGAGATGGTGGGGCACGATCTGCCCGAGCGAAAGAGTGCCGGCGGGAGCTTGCCGGGAGACGTGGCTTTGCGCGTCCGGCATCTCGCCGCCCCTCCGAGGGTACACGATGTGAGTTTCGAGCTGCGCTATGGGGAAATTTTGGGCATTGCCGGGCTGATTGGCTCGGGCCGGACTGAAAGCCTGCGTGCGATTTTTGGGGCGGATCCGAAAAAAGGCGGCGAGGTGTTTCTCGGCGATGCCAAAGAGCCCTTGGTCATCGGCCGGCCCGCGGATGCCGTCCGATTCGGGATCGGCATGGTTCCCGAGGATCGCAAACAGGACGCCCTGCTCCTGGCGCAATCCATTAAGGTTAATGCCACGCTGGCAACGTTGCGGCGCCATGCCCCCGGTCTCGGATGGCTCCAAACGAGGGCCGAGGCCCAGACCGCGCGGGCGTTTTGCCAGCGTCTGGACGTTCGTTGCGCTTCGCTCGAACAAGGCGTGGCCGAGTTGAGCGGCGGCAACCAGCAAAAGGTCGTGATTGGCCGATGGCTGGCGCGAGACTGCCGCATCTTGCTGTTCGATGAGCCGACCCGCGGCATCGATGTCGCGGCGAAGGACGTGATTTATGAGTTGTTGAGAGATCTCGCCTCGTCAGGCAAGGCGGTGGCGATGGTTTCGAGCGAGTTGACCGAGTTGATGGCCCTCTGCGACCGCATTCTCGTCATGTCCGCCGGGCGCATCGCGGCGGAATTCCTGCCAGGCCAATGGAGCCAGGAGAAGATCACCGAGGCGGCCTTCAGCGGCTATTTGGACCGCCAGCAGCGCACGTAAACCCAATATTTCATGCCACGAATCACACGGCCACGGTCTGTGGGTAGGCGCAGTCCTCTGCCCGCCGCCGGCCGACCACACAATCTACGGCATTGCGCGGTATTGGGGCGGGCAGAGGACTGCGCGCCCCGCCCGCGCGTGAATAGGCGGACTAATACCTACCCCAACGACTGCCGATGGACATGATGCAAACGAACTGTTCAGCA
>JAJYHY010000185.1 GCA_021784555.1 bacterium | reverse complement strand
TCCTCGAGCCAGTCGTCTCCATCCCCAAGCCACATGCCGCGGTGCCATGGATCCGCCGACGCCGCCCACAGTACGCGCCGGGCCAGCTCTAAGTCTTCCACCCGAGCGAGTGCGTCAAGAATCTTTCTTGCAAGCCGGGGCTTCCACGGCGCCCCGCCGTGGAGCCCTGAGGCGCTGCAACGGACCCACTCCGTGACCAACCGATCAAGGTACTCGGCATGTCCGCGCCTTACTGACTCTATCAATGCCTCAACTGATGTGTCGGTTGGATCTGGCAGAATTTCGAAGTCATGGGGCAGGGGAAGATCCCAGCGTTCCGAGCGGTGCGCACGTCGATCCCATTCTCTTTTTCCTGAGTAAAGCCGGCGATCTGAATTTTCCGAGAGGATTGCCACCACTTGCGCCCTCGCTGCCTCAAGCCACCAGTGCGCGACCGAGTCACGATCCTCGTGGTCAACATACTCGATGATCATCAGCGGTTTTGCGGAAGAGACACCCGCGGCACGATCATAAACCACAATGTCAGCCTGCCTCGACTCTCTGGCTTTACTGAATCGTACCCTTTCACGGAGCTGATGCATCGGCCAGGCCGCACGGCTGCGGGAGCCGCCACGGAAGTGCTCACTGGTGCTCGTGAGGTCGCGCCACGTGCGATGCACGGCCTCCATCCGCCGCCTTGCCCTTTCCGCATCCTCCTTGTGGACTGGAAATGATTTTGCGATCCAGCTTAGGGTTGCCGAAAACAACTCATTCCCTGCGTCCCGTTGGTCGTTGGCCCTGGTGTGTGCCGTTTCCGAGGCCGACAGACCGCGTTCCGCATTGGCAATCGATGAATCGTGAGGCAACACTGCGGTTGAGTCACCTAGTTGCTCGATTAGGGCGGAAACGGCGGACGAGTGAATTGCTTCGGAGGGAACGCGCGTTATCAGGAAGTCTATCCGAAGCGGCTGCTGTGAAGAAAGCCTCGGTGCTGAGCGGAGTGCGGCGGCGACGACTCGAGTGCCTTCAATCGATTCTGGAGCGGTGGAACTCAGACACACTACGCGATCAGCGAGGATCGAGGTTGCCAGCCCACCAAGCTCGGTAATGCCGGTGCGAGAGTCTACCAGGAGGAACTCAGGCTTGAACTCCTGGGCGATGCGGGCTTGCAGTTGCAGCACCGCTTCCAAGAGACCACCTTTTGTCCGGCGTGTTCGCAGGTAGTCGTTTAGACGCTCAAGCGCCAACCAATATGCGTTGGAAGGGGCAGAGCCGGCGGGGATAAGCCAAAGTGATCCCTTGGTGTCAGCGGGGAGATCGACTCGAACGGCAATCTTCCTTAAGCTGGGGCTTCGAGACCTGCTTTCAAAGCCGTGCAGCAGGTGGTCGACAGCACCTCTGATTTCTCCCCGTTTTGCTCCGTCTAAAACCTCCTGCCCGGCGAGCTTCTGGTGTAACCCCGGGGCCTCCAAGTCGAGATCGAGCGCGACAACACGACGACCCGAGACAGCAAGAAACTGGGCCGTGTTGGCGACGAGAAGTGTGCGCCCGACTCCCCCCTTATATGAGTAGAACGCAACCGTCTCCATGGTCAGGCGGATTGAGGGAATACGCGAGTTTGCTTGGACATGGCGGCGCGCCACGCGTCGAGTTCGCGCAGGAGGCCGATTTTGGCGAGGATGGGGAAACGGCTCGCACGCCGTTCGTCATCCTCGTCAAACGCTGTCTGGAACGCGAGCTGTCTGCCCTGGGGAAGCGAGGCCTCCCGCAGGTATTGGGCGGAGAGGCGCACAGCCTCCGCTCGCCTGCCCGCGGACAGTGCTGCTCTAACAGCACCAACACGCGCGACCCCTCCAGCGACTGCCGCAGGAGAGGTGATAGCTGCCAGTTGTTCCTCATAGAGCATGACCTCATGCCAGGCGTCGGGCGCCGCAGGGGAATCGGCCTCATCAAGGATCTCGGCTCGCTGAATCGCCACGGAGACCAAGACATCGAGCTCGTCTTCACTGAGCCCGGTTAGAACTGCTTTCGTCATGGGCGACTTGCCAAGATTAATGGCTCTCTGAAAGCGACAACAACTGCGAGAAGGCTCACGGGATAGTCGTTGGGCAGTGTGCATCGAGCGACTTGTTCCCGCTTCTCCCTCAGGCGGGAGACAGCATTGCGAGCGGTTGTTCCGCTTACCTCGAGCGCCAGCCCTCCCGTCTTGTTCAGCAGGAGCCAATCTGCACCTTCCCCGCGGTTCATCCGACGCTTGATCACCCAACCGGCTGAGCAGTTTAAGTAAGCAAGAGCAACTGCCTCTGCGCCGTCTTCAGTGACCCGATTCCGGTCGAACACCTTCAAGAGAGCCAGGTCGTCGATTAACCATTCGATTTCCGCAGACAACTTTCGACCGTCGTGGACGACGCGGGCGCCAACTGGTGGGGTGTGCCCAGCTCGTTGGAGAGCCAGCGCACCGAGCCTGGAAAGATCCGTAGCCCCTCCTCGGAGCTTCGGGTGCATCGAACACAACTCATGTAGGACAAGCCTCATTCATACGATGGCCGACAACAACTATGAGCGGGATCGGCTCTTTTGATGAATTACCAAAATCATTACGTTTCCAATCGATCAAATCTTAGGTCTCGGGACAAGGGCTGGCAAGAAAATCATCGCCTACTTCAGGAGGCAAATCCTGGAGATGCAAGAGCCCTGCGTCTTCCTTGGTGGGCGGGAGCGCCTACGTGCGCGCCGTTACCAACTCACCGCCACGCTCAGTTTTTTTCCGAAGCGGTTCCGGTAATGGACTTGGCGCTGCCGCACGCCGTATTCATGGACCAGGCGGGTGATCTTTACGTCGTAGCAACAATACTCGGCTATCTCCAGCAGCCTGCCTTCTCGATACCATTGAATGGCCTGCATCCCCTCGGCGGTCTTCTCGATGCCGAACGTCGCCGTGGCAATGGCGTCGAGCGAAAGCCGGTGCTGCAATTTGTTCTGCAAGTCCACCAGGAGGTCGAGCGTGGGCAGTTGGCGCATGTCCAGGGCGGTGTAGCCGTGCAGCACTTCATAATCGAAGCGCAGGTTGTTAAAGCCGACTACCAGGTCGGCCCGCTGCAGTTGCCGGATAAGGTCATCGACCTGGCGCTCGCCAAAAATCTGGTATTCGCCGCTGCCGGTGCTGTAAGTGACCCCCACACTCATGCCCATCTGGCTGATCTTGTCCCACCCGCCGACTTCATCGGCGGACTTCTTGGTCTCGAGATCGAAATAGACAATGTTCTTCACTGGGTGCAGTTAAAGGGTAGGGCGGCCGAGTTTGCGATTTTAGATTTGCGATTGTCGGCGGTTATGGGAGGCGAAGTGGCGGAAAAAGATGCAGGACTGACCCCGGCGCCTGCATTATTGCTGGGGATAGACCAGAATTCGATCATGGACTAACACGATGAGATCGTTCTTGTGGTCGCCCGTCACGTCGGCCACCGCCGCCTCGCGCGGTTCGGGCAAGGCGTTGTCGGGCGCCCGGAAACTGCGCTCTTCAAAGACCGGCCAGCGCGTGGCCGGAACGAGCTTGTGGTGGGAGTTGAAAATGACCAGGTCGAGGTAGTGGCGGGCGGTTTCCAGGAAAACCAGGTCTTTGCGCCCGTCGTTGTCGAGGTCGCCGGAGACGACATCGGTCAGCCGCCCGCCCTCGATAGGCGTTTCGTAGCCGTCGAGCTCCTTGAGGCCCCAGACCTTGCCGAAAAGGGGCATATAGGCCACGGAGTTGAGTCCGAGAAAGGCGACGGCCTTTTTGCTTAGGGCGCCCAGGCTGATGGACTGCAAACCGCTGAACTGGGAGATGGGCAGGGGAATATCCCGCACGACCTGCCAGACGCCGGAGTGATCGCGCTGGCAGAGCGTCAACTCCTTGCGCGCAACATCCAGCAGGAAGAGAGACGTGGCGCCTTTGTCACCGCTGGTTATGGCCACGGCGCCCGCCAGCCGTGAATCGCTGCCGACGCCATTGATTTGCTCCTTGACGCGGAACGTCCATCCCGCGTCATTGCCCAAACCAGATTGCGGCGGTTCCTTGGCCAGGACGACGGCGCGAACGAAGTTCTTCTGTGGCAGCAGCAGTTCCGGCTTCCCATCGCCGTCAATATCGATCGAGCTGAGCCAGGGGCGTTCGAGCACGCCGCCGGGCGGGGCGACATCGATCTCCTCGAAATCCTTGCCCGGGACCTGGCGGAGGACCTTGACCTTGTCGTAAGGGGTCAGCACCACCAGGTCCGGATGTCCATCTTGGTCGGCATCGTGAAACGCGAGGGAAGACGGATTGGAGGTGAATTGGTCGCTGAGTTTCTGAATCTTTGTCTTTCCGTCCGCCGTCCGCAGCACGAGCGAGCGTTTTCCGTTATTATCAACGATCACCGCCAGGACCGGTTTGGCATGCGCATCGAGTTTTCCGACGGCCATTACCAGCGGTTTGCCCGGCAGGGGAATCAGGTCTGGAAAGGGCAGGCCATTCTTTCGATCCAACCGGGTGACGCCGACCTGGTTTTCGTCGGCGCTCAGCATAAAGATTTCTTCTTTGCCATCGCCATTCCAGTCCCCCACGGCGAGGCTGCTCACCCCGGCGAGGGTGGAGTAGGTCTTGGGTGAGGCCAGGTAACCGTCCGGTTCCTGGAGATAGATGGAGATCTGGCCGCTGTCCGGCTGTGCGACGAGCAAGTCTTCCAGGCCGTCGCCATTGACATCGGCCCACACCATTCCCCGCTGGGCTCGGTCGGTGCGGCGGAGCGGCAACACCTGGAACTGGCCTTTGCTGAGGCCGTTGGCAAGCTTGTCCGCCGGCTTCTGGACGAACTCGGAGACGGCGGCGCGCCCGGAATTCTGGGCGATGGTGATGACCTGGGTTTTCTTGTTCTCTTCCAGATTATCCGCCCAGTAAGAGCGGATTGGGGGAGAAGAGAAAAAGATCTCCGGGCCGAGTTGGTGATCGGGTTTCTGGAGGCGGAAACGGAAGGGATTGGGGTCCTCCCAGTTCACCAGCAGCAGGTCCTTGAGCCCGTCTCCGTTGATGTCCACGACCTGGATGGCCCGGACGGAACCAGAGAACGGAATCCGTTGAGGTTCGCCGAGGGTGTGATCGGCCTTTTGGGCCAGGAGATAAACGCAAGTGTCGCCGAGCAGGACAAGGTCGGTGCGGCCATCTCCATTGAGGTCGCCGGTGCAAAGCCCGTTTGGCGAGAGCTGGCCGTCATCGATGGGCCAGCGTTTGGTATCCCAGCCATTGGTTCCGCGGTTGTAAAGGACGATCAACTCTTTTGGGTCGCCGTAGTAGGCGATGTCGGGCCTCCCGTCTCCGTTGAGGTCCGCGGTGACGAGGGAAAAGATGCGCTTTTCGGAGGCAATGGAATCGATGCGAAACCGGGCATCGGGCGGCAGTTGATTGATATCCCAGCGGTTCAGGGCCTGGGAACGGGAGGTGAGATTGGTCTTGCCGGTCTGGTTCCAGAGGATGTTGATCTTGGAGCGCGCATTGTTCACCACGATCAGGTCATTTAATCCATCGCCGTTGAGGTCCGCGACGTGTAGCTGGCTAATATACGGTCCAATGGGGAAGATCTCCGGTCCGGTGAACCCGAAGGGGCTGGATGTGTCATCCGCGGCCAGCGAGGTGAAGAGGCAGCCCGCGGCCAGGGTGGCAACGGCCCCGGCCCATAGCCAATGAAGCGCGCGCGGCGGAGGATTTACGCACCGATTCTCAGCAATTCTCATAAAGACCTGTGGCTTTACTTCCGAGCTTGCGCCGCCGCCAGCATTTTTTCCAAGGCCGGGTTGCGCGGGTGGCCGGCCGCGAGGGCCTTTTGGTAATGCCAGCGCGCCAAAGCCGTCAGGGGAGGATTCTCCGAGAGATAGACCACCGCCAGGTTGTTGTGGGCTTCGCCGAAATCGGGCTTGAGTTCGATGGCCTTGCGAAAGGCGGCTTCGGCGGCCTTGCGCATGCCTTTTTGGCCAAGAACGATTCCGAGCAGATTCTGGATTTGGGCGTCCTTGGGCTGGAGCTTTGCCGCCTTGCTCAAAACCGTCAAGGCGTCGTCATACCGGGCCTGCCGGAACCGGAGTTGGCCCAGCACCCAGAGGCTGTAAGCGTCTTCCGGCGCCAGAGCAACGGCTCGTTCGATGTTCTTCTGCGCCTTGGCCAGCTCCCTCCGCTGCATCTGTATAACGGCCAGGTTCGCCAGCGCGGTCGGATTGCTGTCATCCTCATGGACGACCCGGACATACTCCGCTTCGGCCTTGTCATAATGGCCGGCGGAAAACAAGCGGCCCGCATCGGCCAGGAGCGCCGCCGTTCTGGGAGAAGGACGGCGACTGGTCAACCGGACGGCGTTCGAGGTGGCCAGGTTTTGGGCCGGGTGTTTGAGCACCGCAAGTTCCTCGGGGGTGTAAGGCACCGCCTGAGCCTCATAAGTGTCCAGACGCGCCTGTAAGTCCGCAAGCTGGGTTTCCAGGTTTGAGGCTGCGCCCCTCCGCCCGTGTCCGGAGAATTGTTTGACACGCGCCTCCAGGGAGGCGTTTTGCTGGCGCAGGATCGCCTTATCGGACTGGAGCATGGCGATTTGCGCGACCGCCTGGCTGAGTTGCGCCTTGTCTTTGGCAAGAGCCTGCTGAGCGGCGGCGAGTTGGGCCTCAAGCGCGGTTTGGCTGGCTGGCGTGAGTCCGTTGGGCGCGGTGGCTGAAGCCGGCTTTGGCCGTTGCTGGGCCATGCTCGTGTCGAGCAGCGCATTTTGCTTTTGCAGTTGCCTGATTTCGTCCCGCGCCTTGGCCAACTCGGCGGGGTTCACCGCGGCCGGTTGGGCGGCCAGGGCCTCCTTGAGCTTATCCTGGAGCTGGCCGTTGTCCGCCTGCAATTGGCCGAGTTGGGCTTGCAGGGCCGCTATGCGGGTTTCCAGGACGCTAGCCTTTGGCGCGGGTTTCTCTGGCGGAGCCCCCGCTTTGCCAAGTTCTGCCCCCTGGGCCGGTTTGGAAGCCAGCGGGGCGGCTTGGGGGGCGAGGGCGGCGATTTTGGAGGCAACGTAGTTGAGCCGGAACTTAACAACCTCGCGATTCCATTCCGGGTAGCCCTTTTGAAAAGCATCGAGGGCGGCTTGTGCTTCCTTATACTTGGCAAGCGCCTGGGCAGGTTGGTCCTTTTGGACGAGTGAATCGCCTTCTTTTATCGCGTAATAAATGTTCAAATAGAGGTCATCCGGTCCTTGTTGAGCGCGCGCTTGCGGCAGCCAAACCAAAAACCCCACGATGACCAAAGCAACAATCCGTTTCATGACCTCAATCATAACTAATCTCATATAAACGCGTCGAGCGCCGGGCTTTCCGATTCCAGGGATTCGCGCCCGAAGGTCTCAATGTGAAAGCGGATGGCGCTCTGCACGTCGCGCAGGGCTTCTTCGAAGGTGTCCCCCTCGCCCCCAGCAAGCCCCACTATTCCGGCTGGATAGGCCACGTAGCCGTCAGGATGCTTCTCGATGATAACCTTCATACGGTAGAGCACTCACGCAACAACCATAGCGTCGTTCCAGACGCACGCAAGCAGATCCGGCAACGGGAAGAGGTGATGGTCCTATTCAGATGCACCCTCCGCCTGGCCGGCTTGGCGTTGGGCCTGGTTTTGAACGTTTTTGGCTCTTGCCGGCTCTAATGGTAAAATGTCCGTGTGAGCGCGGTGCGACCAGGTCGGGCCACAGCACGGCTGACACAGCTCTCGAGGGCTTCGGATTTTCAACGCGGTTCGGATGGGTGGTGTAGGACTGGAAGAAGGGGTGTGCGTTGAAACGCACAGTTTCCGTCCGGCTCAAAATGGCACATATTCGTCTAATGAATATCAGTTTGCGTTCAGCGGCAAGGTTAATAACCTGTGCGCTTTGACTGGGCCAGAGATGCGACAGTTTACCACCATCGCCTCCAATGCCTTCATGGAACTGGTGCGGCAGCCGGTGTTCTTGCTCCTCATGACCACCTCCGCCGCGTTCGAGATTTTTCTGACCACGCCTTATTATTTCGCCTTCGGAGACGAACCGAAGCTGGTCAAGGACAGCACGCTGGCGGTCATGCTGTTGTCGGGTTTGCTGGGCGCGGTGCTGACCGCTTCCTCATCGCTGGCGCGGGAAATTCGGGGCGGCACCGCCTTGGCCGTCCTATCCAAGCCGATTGGCCGGGCGCAGTTCTTGCTGGCAAAATATGCGGGGCTGGTCGCCGCGCTGGCGCTGCTAACTTACATCAACCTGATCCCCCTGCTGCTGGCCAGCCGGATGGCTTTTGACGCCTACGGCTCGACCGACCTCTTCGGCTTGGGCGTCTTTGCGCTGGCGGTGGTGCTGGCTTACTCGATCGGCGGGTTCAGCAACTTTTTTCTCCGGCGCCCCTTTGTCTCCGACGCCGTCCTGGGCCTGGTGCTGATGCTGACGGTGGCGTTTGTCGTCATCAATTTCTTCAACCAGCACGGCCAACCCCAGCCCTTCGCCAAGGGCGTGGATTGGGACCTTATCCCGGCGGCTATCCTGGTTTTGTTCGCCGTCTGGATTCTAGCCGGGGTGGCGCTGGCGTGCTCCACCCGGTTGGATGTCATCCCCACTCTGGCCATCTGCTCGGCCCTGTTTTTGCTCGGCCTTATGTCCGACTACCTTTTTGGCACCCGCGCCAAAGCCGGGTCCTGGTGGGCCTCGATCCTCTACGCGGTGACACCTAACTGGCAGCTCTTCTGGGTCGCCGACGCCTTGAACCAAGGCAAGAGCACCTTTCAGTGGGGGTACGTGCTCAAGGCCTTTGGCTACGTGGTCAGCTATGTCGGCGCCGCGCTGGCGCTGGCCGTGGTACTTTTTGAGGAACGCGAACTGAGTTAACTGAATGGAACGAAGCATACAAAAAAACGGGTTGCTCAACTTGCTGACATTGCTGGTCGTGGGCGTCGCGGGCTTTGCCGTGGCCCGATACAGCAATTCCCTGGCGGGCCAGGTGGCGGTGTTATTTATCGGGGTGGGCTTTCTGATTGCCGCGGTAAGCTGGTTCCAGATGCGGTTGGAGGAAAGCGAACGCGCCGAAAAACTCGAACTGGAGGAGATGGCCAAGCGGCACGACGGCTCGGCTTTGTTCGAAGGCAGAGACGCCGAATTGTTCCCCGCGCAACGGTCGCGGGAGCAGTTCGAGAAGTTTTTCGTTCCCATCTTCACGGTGCTGCTCTGTTTGTTGCAGGCGGGCGGGGCCTTCTTTCTGTGGCGCTGGCTCTCGAAGAGCACGACCACGGTGGGGCTGAAACAGCCGATGGTCGCGCTGGCCCTCTTCGGGCTGTTCGCCCTGGTGCTGTTTTTGTTGGGCAAGTTCTCGGCAACCATGGCCCGATTGGAGAATCACCGGCTGCTCCGGCCCGGGGCCGGTTACATGCTCCTGGGCGCCTATCTCTGCTTCGTCGTGACCCTGGGGATCGTGGGCGTGCAGGCGGAATTCGCCAAGACCGATTACTACGTGGCGCACGTCCTATGCGGGCTGCTGGCGCTGGTGGCGGTCGAGACGCTTATCAACGTCGTTCTGGAGATTTACCGGCCGCGTGTGCGCGGAAGGGTCGGCCGTCCGCTTTATGACAGCCGGCTGGTGGGGTTGCTGGGGCAGCCGGAGGGCCTGGTCACGACGGCGGCCCAAGCGTTGGATTACCAGTTTGGTTTCCAGGTCTCCGAGACCTGGTTCTATCGGTTCTTCGAGAGAGCGGTGGGGTGGTTGCTGCTGTTGCAGTTTGGTGTCCTCGTCCTATCGACTTGTGTCGTGGTGATTCAGCCGGGCGAACAAGGGCTGCTGGAGCGGTTTGGCAAACCGGTCGCCGGACGTACCCTGCTCAATCCGGGCGGGCATTTCAAATGGCCCTGGCCCATTGACAAGGTCTATCGCTTCCATACCGACCAGGTCCAGAGCTTCACCGTCGGCTCTCCGCTAGCCAAGGATGCGCAGAGCCAGAAGGCCGTGCTCTGGACCGTCAGGCACGTCTTGCAAGGCAAAGAGCAGGAGTTCCTGGTGGCCAACCAGGCGCAAACCTCCGGGCTCGTGACAACTAACCTACCCGCCAACAACCCGCTGCTCAAGGAGGACCAGACCAGCCAAAAAACCCCGCCGGTAAGTTTTCTCACCGTGAGCATCCCCGTCCAATACCAGGTAACAAACCTCATCGACTGGGCTTACAACAATTCCGGCGCCTCCAATCTGCTCCAGGACATCGCCACCCGCGAAGTGGTGCGGTACTTGGTTGGCGCCGACATGAGCGAATTGATGTCCAGCGGCCGGATGCGGGCCTCGCGGGATTTGCTCAATCGCATCCAGACCCAATCCGACAAGCGCCGGCTTGGGGCGAAGATCCTCTCCGTGGGCTTGCAGGATTTGCATCCGCCGGTGAAGGTCGCCCCTGATTACGAAAAGGTGATTGCCGCCATTCAGACCAAGCAAGCCAAGATCCTTGACGCCGATGCCTACCGCATCCAAACCAATGTCATGGCCGAGGCCCAATCGACCAATATCGTCGATCTTGCCGAAGGCAACGCCACCAATCGCGTGACGGGCTGGCTCTCGCGGGCAGCCGAGTTTACAAACCAGATCCCCGCCTTCAAGGCCTCGCCCGCGGTCTATGCCCAACGCAAGTACCTCCAGACGCTTCTGGCGGCGACCGCCGGCGCGCGCAAATATATCCTCTTAACCACCAACACCCATGATGTCCTCATCTTTGATCTTCAGAACAAGATCCGCTCCGACCTGCTCGGCAATTTGACTGTTCCACCTCCCAGCACGAATAACGTTCAATGAAATCCAATCCGCTTACGCTGATTATCGGCTGCATCCTTCTTATCCTCTTCGCGCTGCTGCTCGTCGTCTTCCAAGTGCGGAGGACCGAAGTCGCAGTCGTGACCACCTTCGGCAAACCGACCCGCGACCTTTCCGAACCGGGACCGTATTTGAAGTGGCCGTGGCCGATCCAAAAGGTCTATAAATTCGACAACCGCGTCCAGAACTACCAGGACAAGCTCATCGAGGGCTTGACCAGCGACAGCTTTAACCTTCTGACCTCGGTTTATGTCGGCTGGAAGATCACCGACGCCAAGGTGTTCTTTCCCAAATTCGCCGGTTATGCCGACCCCATCAACGCGGCCGAACAGGTCCTCGACCGCTTGCTGGCCAACGCGCAGATAGCGGTCGTGGCCAACCACCCGCTGGTCGATTTCCTCTCCACCTCACCTGCAGAAAACAAGTTTGTCCAAATCGAACACGAGATCCTCAATAGCGTTGAGTCGCAACTCCAGACCAACAGCTACGGCATGGACCTCCAGTTCCTCGGATTCAAAAAACTGGAGTTACCCGAAGCCGTTACCCAAGCCGTGTTTGACCGGATGAAAGCCGACCGGAAGGTCCTGGCGCAGCAATCCATTTCCGAGGGCGAAGCCCAGGCCTCCAAGATCCATTCGCGGGCCGACTTGACGGCGCAGAAGATGCTCGCCGCCGCCCAAGGCACCGCCAACGAGATTCGAGGCAAGGCCGAAGAGCAAGCCGCCAACTCAATTTTGACCTTCGAACAGGACCCTCAACTGGCCAATTTCATGTTTGACCTCGATGCCATGAGCGATTCTCTCAAGGACCACTCCATTCTCGTCTTCGACCAGCATACACCGCCCTTTAACCTGCTGCGAGGCGTCTCTCCCAGTCTCTTGACGGACACAACCCGGCTGGCGGATCAGAAGTCAGAGGTCGGAGGCCAGAGGTCAGAGGCCGGAGGTCAGAGGCCGGAGGTGGGCAAGACGGCTAGCCCGCTGGCCGCAGATCCGGCCCCAGCCAGGAGTCCTTCGGCAAAACTGGCCGGCAAGTGAGTCATCCTCATCCGCGCGTTATGAACGAACAAACTCCCTTGCTCAGACACAACCGGCCGCCGCCGGAAACGCCGGTCGATGCCGGCTCGCAGGCCCTCGCCGAGGCCTTGCGGAGCAGTTTTGCCATCGTCAAGTTCGTGATGCTGGTGCTGGTGCTGGCCTTTCTGGCCTCCGGCTTCTTTATCGTCCAGCCGCAGGAGCAGGCCATCATTCTCCGGCTGGGCAAACCGGTTGGGGCGGGCAAGAAAGCCCTGCTGGGGCCGGGCCTGCATTGGTCGTTCCCCTATCCCATTGATGAGGTGGTCCGGGTCTCGGTAGCCGGGGTTCAAAAGGTGCGCTCCAGTGTCGGCTGGTATTACACGACACCCCAAGACGAAGTGGCCGGCACCGAGCCGCCCGCAGGCCCCACGCTCAACCCGCTGGTGGATAGTTATACGATGACCGGAGACAGGGACATCGTGCATTGCCGAGTGGACATGACCTACCGCATCAGCGACCCGCTCGCCTACGTCTTCGATTTTGTCAATGCCTCAAACGAGATTCTCAATGTGGTGGATAACGCCTTGGTCGAAGAGAGCTCGCGCTTCACGATTGACAGCATCCTCTACCATAGCGCCGTCTTCCGGGATGCCATCGCCCAGCGGATCACCCAATTGGCGGAGCAGCAGAAGCTCGGCATCTCGGTGGAACAGTGTTCCATTGAGCCAATCCCGCCGCGGCAGGTCAAAGATGCCTTCGAGAGCGTGGTTAAGGCCATAGTCACCTACCGCACGAAACTGGAGGACGCGTACAACTACGCGAACCAGACCACTAACCGGGCCAGCGCCGACGCCTTCGCCCGTATCTCCCTGGCCGAAGCCGATGGGGCGAGGTTAGACCGCGACTGGGCCAGCCGGGCCGCCCAATTCAATGACAATTTGCCCAAATACCGCCTGGACCCCCGCCTCTTCGTTGAGCAACGGCTGACGGAAACCATGGGCCGGGCCCTGACGAACCTGGAGAACAAGATCATGATTCCTGAAAACGCCGATGGAATGCCGAAGGAAATCAGGTTATTGTTAAACCCTCCGTTGCCGAAACCCAAGGTCCGCGTGAACAATCAGCAGAATAACAATGATTAGCAACCCCTCTTGATCCCATGCAAGTCACTTCGCTTTTGAGCCTCCAGGAAGAGCCGGTCCAACCTGGACACGACCATCACCACGACCACGAGCATGAGCGTGAGCCATCATGCCCGAGTTGCGGCCATGATCACGAGCACGCCCCTGTCCGGCTCTGGCAGACACTCATTGGCGTCGTGTTTGTCCTCAACGCCTTCATTATTGATTGGGCATTCAACCAGGGGCAGGTCATCGCCAGCGCCAGCGCCTTTATCGGCGCGGTGGTGCTCGGCTATCCGATCGTCTTGACGGCCATCAAAGATATCCGCCGCAACTCGCTCAGCATCAACGAACTGGTCGCCATTGCGGTCCTGGCGGCTTTTGCCTCCGGCAACTACAAGACCGCGGGCGTGGTGGCCTTCTTCATGCTCATGGGGGACATAATTGAGACGCGCACCGCCGAGGGGGCGCGCGCATCGATTGAATCGCTGATCCGGCTGACTCCCACCAAGGCGCGCCGTATCACGGCGGACGGTGAGGAGGAAGTGGCCGCTCAGAACCTGACCGTTGGCGACATTATTCGGATTCGCCCTGGAGACAATGTGGCGGCGGATGGCGTCATCGTCAGCGGGCAAGGTTCTTTCAACCAGGCGACGATCACCGGCGAATCCCTGCCGGCGGATAAGAAACCGGGCGATGAGGTCTTCGCCGGAACGCAGAATCTGACGGGCGTTTTGGAGGTTAAGGTCAGCCGCGCCGGCCACGATACGACCCTGGGCCGGGTGCGCGACCTGATCCTGGCGGCGGAAAAGACCAAGCTGCCCATCATGAAGATCGTGGACCAGTATATGGGCTTCTACACGCCGCTGGTGCTGGTCATAGCCGCCTTGGTCTGGGCCTTCACCCGCAACCTCAATGATGTCATCTCGGTCATTATTTTCAGTTGTCCGTGCGCTTTCATCCTGGCCACGCCGACGGCCATGGTCGCCGCCCTGTCGGCGGCGGCGCGCTTGGGCATTCTCATCAAGAATGTGGCTGACATCGAATTGGCGGCAAAGATCAACGCGTTTGTCTTTGACAAGACCGGAACCCTCACCACCGGTGAACTGGCGGTCAGCCGCCTGGCGCCTCTGAACGGCACCCAACCCGCCGACCTCCTTCGCCTGGCCGCATCCGCCGAGAAGTACAGCAATCACCCCACCGCCAAGGCCCTGAGCCAGCTTGCGCAAGAAGCCGGCGTGCCGCTGTTCGAACCGAAGGACTTTTCCGAAACCGCCGGGCGTGGCATCAAGGCCAGCGTCGATGGAGACACCATCCTCGTGGGGCGCGCTCAATGGCTCAAAGACAACCACGTGAAGGAGGACTTCATGAAATCGGTGGACTTGAACGAGACCGAAGGTTGGAGCTTGATTTTCGTGGCGCGCGGCGGCCAATGCATCGGGTGGGTCGGATTGCAGGACCAGACCCGCGCCGAGGCGCGCGAATCGCTGGTGGAATTGAAAGAGAGCGGCGTGCGGCGCGTGGCGATGGTCACCGGCGACCGGCAGCCGGTGGCAATGCGGGTTGCCAAGGAGATCGGCTGTGAAGAGGCCAGTGGCGAGTGCCTGCCGCAAAACAAGGTCGATTTTGTGCGTAGCGTCCGCTCCAAGGGTTATAAAGTCGCCGTGGTGGGCGATGGCGTGAATGACGCGCCCGCGCTGGCGGCCGGCGATATTGGCATCGCGATGGGCGCCGCCGGCAGCGAGGTGGCCATTCACAGCGCGACTATTGCCCTGATGAATAACGACCTGCGCCGGCTCCCGTTCCTGGTCAAGCTTTCCCGTAGCACCCGGGTGGTTATCAACCAGAACTTTCTGTTCGGCGTGGCCTTTATTATCGGCGGCATCACCCTGTCGGCGTTGAGCCTTGTGCCTCCGGCCTTTGCGGCGGCGCTGCACACCTGCGGCTCGCTCATCGTGGTCTTCAACAGCGCCCGCCTCGTTCGCAAGGGCGAAGAGTTGGAGCATTACGGCACCGAGCCGGCCCTGCCTCCTGGCCGGCCTGGGCGCCCGGCGGCGGGCCTGGAAGCGAAACCTGAACTGGCGGTAAGAACGGCATGACAGACGCGGAACGTTCCAATGGTGAAGTGGTTATCTCCGTACGGGGCCTGACCAAGATCTTCAAGGACTTCTGGGGCAGGCCCAAGGCGCGCGCGGTCGATAGGGTCGATTTCGACGTCCATCGCGGCGAGGTCTTCGGCTTGCTTGGCCCGAATGGGTCGGGCAAATCCACAACGGTAAAACTCCTGCTCGGTCTGCTCTATCCCACCAAGGGGCATATTGAAGTCTTCGGCCATTCGCCGCGTCATGTCCCGACCAAGGAGCGCATCGGCTACCTGCCCGAAGAATCCTATCTCTACCGCTACCTCAATTCGAAGGAGACGCTCAATTTCTTCGGCAACCTCTTCGAGTTGTCCAAGAGCGACAGGGTCAAACGCTCCGAGCAACTCCTGGAGATGGTCGGCCTGAGCCAAAACCAACTCCGGGCGGTGGGCGAATACTCCAAGGGCATGCAGCGGCGCATTGGGCTCGCCCAGGCCCTTATCAATGATCCTGACCTGATTATCTTGGACGAGCCGACTTCCGGCCTGGACCCCATCGGCTGCCGGGAGATAAAGGACCTCATTCTGGCCCTGGCGCGCCGGGGCAAAACGGTGATCCTGAGCAGCCACCTGCTCTCGGACGTCGAGGATGTCTGCGACCGCGTCGTCATCTATTACGGGGGCAGAATCCAGGCTATGGGCGCGCTCAAAGATTTGCTGGCCAAGCCCGACTCCATCCAGATCACGACACCAGCCCTGCCTCGCCCAACCATGGAACGGGTCCTCGAAATGATCCGGCAAGACGTGGCGCAGGATAGAGTCCGTGTCGAAACACCGACTCAGAACCTCGAAAGCTATTTCCTTGAAGTCGTCGAAAAAGCCCGGCAGGCCGCAACCGAGACCTCCGGGGCAATGTCCGGCGCGCATGTGGCCGCCTATTTGCGCGGCGAGGCCGAAGGCCGCCCGGCAGCCGACCGCGTCCTGGAGCGGCTCACGGCGCCCCGGCCCGCCCCTATTGCGCCTGAACCTGCTCCGGCGCCACGCAAACCATCCGTCGATGCGGAGCGGCTGGAGGCGCTCACCAAGGCATCGGCCCCTGCCGCCGAACCGGGTCAAGAAGCTCCCGCGCCGGAGAGCCCCGCCGAGCTGGCAAAGGCCAACGAAAAACTGGCTTCGCTGCTGGGTAAACCGAAGTGAAATGAAGTGAAGGCAACGGCTCACGTGAAGCTGCCAAACGCATGCGATAGGAGCGCGGACGCCCTCGTCCGCGTCTCCAGAAAGGCCCGGTCGCGGACGAGGGCGTCCG
>JAJYHY010000591.1 GCA_021784555.1 bacterium | reverse complement strand
CGACGCAAGTTTTGACTGGCCTGCCGCGCTCGCGCTCGGCGCAGGCGAAAATCTGTTTGTCGCCGACGTTCACAATCACCGTATCCGGCGCATCAGTCTCAGGACGAAGGAGGTTACCACAGTGGCGGGCAATGGGACGCCGCTTCCATCCGGCGATGGCGGCCCCGCTATTCGTGCCGGCATCGGCGATCTACTCGACATAGCCGCAGACGCTGACGGCAATGTCTACCTGATCGAGAGCATTGCCTATACAGTTCGCCGGGTGGATGCCCGCACCGGGGTGATCTCCGTGATTGCCGGGACGGCCTTTGAGGGATATAGCGGCGACCGCGGTCCCGCGACCAATGCCCAGATCGATCCTTGCGGAATAGCTCTCGATCACGCTGGGAATCTCTATATTTCCGACAAGGTCCACAACCGTATCCGGCGCATCAACGCGCACACAGGCATCATTACCACCGTTGCAGGAAACGGCCATCCCAAACGCAAAGTCGTGAAGGAATAAGTTGCGGGTAGAGGCCCTTTTCTCTAATATTTGCAGGCCGGCCCTCCGGGGCGTAAATCCACATGGCTTCGAAGACGGCGACGTTTACGGAGTTGAAACGAAAAGCCGTGGCTGGCTTTTGACATGTGCCGCGTGGGCCACTTTGTGGCCTCGAATTGGCCAGGTGACTGGGGCGATTTGACAAGTGACGCCCCTGTAATGTGTTGCCAGGTTCGCGAATGCGCTGGACTGGTCGTCGGCAACAGGCACCTTCCCTTTTTGAATTTAACGGGACTGTCGAGCGTTGTCGTATAATGGCTTTGTGACTGAGGGGAGTGGGGATTCAAGGTAGGAGGCGCCAGAGAGCGCACCATGCCAATGCAACTGCCCGTTCTGCTCTTCTTGATCATCATCTCGCAGGCCTCCCAGGCTCCATGGCCGGGCCTCATCCAGTTAGGAATTAACGACTCATATCGTGGCTTCGATGCCAGGAGAAAGTTCCTCCACAGACTCGTACCGGCGCAGGCGACGTATGATTAGAGGATTGATGAAAAGGATCAAACGCGCCGTTTTGATGCTCTCGTTGGTAATTTTGGCGATGTCAGGTGGTGTCCGGGTACCTGCTCAAAACTCCCCGCCTCCCACTTCATCAGAGGCCATTTCGGCCCCCCAGGTGATTCAATTTCTAAATCAGACCATCAAATGGTACCGCCAGTTATCCGCGGAGCAGCAGATCGCCACCGAGCCCGATGACCAAATCGTGGTCTATAACAACCGCCAGGTTGCCGATCAGGTGGTTCGCCTTTCCTTCGATTTCGCGCGCGCGGAAGCAGATGCTCTCGCGAAGCAGGCGGCGTCCAATCTGTCACAGCAAACAAGTGACGCTCCGCAGCGATTCCAGGCTCTTCGAGCGATGCAGACAAAGCTCGACAAGGTGGTCAAAGACACACAAGCTGAACTTGACTCTGACAGGCAAAAGCTGGCGACGGCCAGCGGCCGCAGACGCCAGGAACTTGCCTCCCAGGTGCAGGAGGTACAGGCTGAGTTGGACCTTGCCAAGGCGCGGCGGGACGCCGTACGCAGTATGGTGGAGTTCGTGAGCGGAACCAGCAGTACCGGCCTGGGCGCAACAGGCCTTCGATCGCAAATTGAGGCCCTGGCAGCTTCGATTCCTGCGGCATCTCCAGTGCCGCCAGGGACACGCCAGACCGACGCCTCATCTCCGAACCCTGCTCCTAACGAAGTCGGGTCCTACAGCGGGGCTCAGGTTTCCGGATTATGGGATGTTACGGCCAATATTTTTGCTCAATCCGACAACATTCGCACAATTGACTCGCTTATCCGCCAGGCGAATGCGCTCTCAAAAACGGGAAAAGATATTCGTGCTCCGCTGTTGGCTCGATTGAGAGAATTGTTTCGGACGAGCGACCAGCTTGCCGCCCAGGCGGACAGCGCGGGGCCGGCTGAACTCGCCCAGGAGACCAAGCAACTGGATGATCTCTCCGTGCAGTTCAAGCAGATCACGTCGGCCAGCATTCCCTTGAGCAAACAGTCTGTATTGCTCGGCCTATACGTGCGGAATCTAACAAGCTGGCGCGACTCGATTGACGGCCGCCTCAGCGACGATTGGAGGCACTTGGGGGTGCGGGTGGGCTTCCTCGCTCTGGTCCTTATCGTCGTCTTTCTGTCAGCGGAAGTTTGGCGGCGCGCCGTTTACCGGTACGTCCATGAGCCGCGCCAGAGGCATCAGTTCCTGCTCCTCCGAAGGTTCGTCCTCTGGCTTGTGATCGCGTTGATTTTTGCCTTCACACTCGCCGGAAAGCTCACATCCATCGTGACGTTTGCCGGCCTGCTCACCGCCGGCGTGGCCGTGGCCCTCCAGAGTGTAATTCTCTCCGTGGTGGGCTATTTCTTCCTGATCGGCAAATTTGGAATTCGCGTCGGCGACCGTGTTCAGATTGGCAGCGTCACGGGCGAAGTTATCGAAATCGGACTCGTCCGGCTTCACCTGATGGAATTAGGAAGTGGCGGGTTCGGTACTCCCACAGGTCGCGTGGTTGCGTTCTCAAACTCGGTCGTCTTCCAACCATCCTCGGGCCTATTCAAACAAGTTTCCGGCACGAGTTTCATGTGGCATGAAGTCCGGCTTACCCTGCCCCGGGCTATTGATCTTTCTCAGATCAGAGAAAAACTGCTGGGAGCCGTAGGCGACCTCCTGGGAGACTACGGCAAGGAACTGGAAAGCCAGTACCGTGAGATGAAGCGGACGGTTCACTCCGCTCCCGACGATGGCTTACGGCCGAAAATCCAATTGCATGTCTTGTCATCTTCTGTTGAAGTTGTGATCCGCTACCCGGTTGATCTGCGGCATGACGCTGAAATCGATGAGAGGGTCTCGCAGGCCTTACTGAAAGTTGTGGATAGCGAGCCTGCACTGAAGATGCCTGGCGCGGCCCCTCCGGAGATCCGCCTGCGGACCGATCTCTCGAGTGCCGAAACTCCAAGTTAGTGGCGGCAGATCTGTGGTGTCTTTTAAAGTGAGCTCTTGCCGACCGTGGGCACTTGAACGGATAAGGGCAATCGGGCGGTCTCCTGCGCCTAAGCTGCGGAAATGCCCAGGACGAATGTGCAAGCTGCACCCTGACCGGCAGCGCCCCTTTTGCTGCGTCATGTGCATCAAGGGGCAGCGCTGGAGCAGCGCGTGCGCTTATCAGTGAACCCGTCAGGAATACACTAGCAACAACTCTATTCGAATGCTGCTATCTTTTCCTCAAGATACCCGAGAGCAGCCTCCAGCGA
>JAJYHY010000184.1 GCA_021784555.1 bacterium | reverse complement strand
CAGGCGGTATATGTGGATTACATGCTCTACGACCTGCGCGGTTACCATCACATTGCCCAGGAGGAACTCGCGGCGATCTACCGCAATAACCAGGAGCCAAGCGGCCAGGTCAGCGGCTTCGCCAACTGGGGCGTCTATACGCCGGGCATGCTTTACAGCGTCGCCCAGCACTACCTTCTCTCACACGACCGCGCCTCCTTCGAGGCCCTTCTGCCCCAGACGCTCAAGGCTCTGGATTGGTGCCTGGCACAGATGCGCGATTCGGCCCAGCGCCCCGGACCGGCTCAGGGTCTGATTCTCGCTCCCCTGAACGACCTGTCGCACGACGCCCGCGCCTGGGCTTTCAACGAGGCCTACTTCTACGCCGGAGTAAACCTCCTGGGGCGCGCCCTGGCTGAGATTCACCACCCGCGCGCCGCGGAATGCCAGGCGGCGGCCAGGGCCTTTCGTGAGGCCATCGCGCGCGGGTTCGGCCACGCCGCGATGCTCGCTCCGCTGGTCGAGTTGCGCGACCACACTTGGTCACTCTACGTCCCTTCGGATGCACTCACCCCACGGCGCCTTTTCGAGGTCTGGTACCCGACCGATGTCGATACCGGCCCGCTGCACCTTTCGCGGCTCAAGTCCCTCCGCGCGGATGGGGCTTTGACCACCGCCATGCTCAATGATCATGAGGACAACCTGTTTTACAAGGGCTGGGGCATGGCCGCCGAACCGGTCTATAACCAGCAGGCGACGGCTTACCTCCTTCGAGACGACCCCAAAGCCGTCATCCGCTCCTTCTACAGCATGATGGCCTGCGCATTCAGCCACACCGTCTTTGAACCGGTCGAACACCGATGGGGCTGGGGCCAATACTTCGGCCCGGCCAGCACCGATGGGGCCTGGTTCGAGCTCTACCGCAACATGCTCGTTCACGAGCGTGACGACGGCTCCCTTCTGCTTGGAGAAGCCACTCCTCGCGCCTGGCTTCGAGACGGCAAGCGCATCGACGTCCAGCGCGCCCCCACCTACTACGGCCCGGTTTCGATGACCATCGAGAGCCATGCGGCTTCCGGCAAGATCGATGCCACCGTGAATCTCAGCGACGGGAGTCACCCTTCGGCTCTGCTAATACGACTGCGGCACCCGACCGGCAATCCGATCCAGTCGGTGAAAGTCAACGGACACCGTTGGACAAATTTTGACACCTCCAAAGAGTGGGTCAGGATTCCTCAGCCTGCTCTCAACCGTTGCCAGATCGAAGCCGACTACGCGCGCTATTCGAGCCGACCGCATCGTTAGGCCCGTTTGTTCCTTCGCCATCAGTAGCCGGAACCTCCTCTCAGGCCGGAGCACCCGGATAGTTTGGATGGGGGAGGGTCATATCCGGCCGTGGCATCCGCGCCATTGGAATCCTCGAAGACAGGCTTTGCCATCCCCTCGTGTTCGGACCATTGGGGCTTCCCACAGACCAAGCCCGTAAAATACCGATACGGACCGCGCTCTAGAGTTCTTGAACATGAGAATACGCTGTAAACAAGTCAAATTCACGTGACCTTATGTCAAAAACAAGACGATATGGGGCCGAGCCTCGGCGCCTAGCCAGAGCCTATCCGAAAAGGGTGACTTAATCGGGCACTTTATCGGCCATCTTTATCGGGTTTCCTCAATTCTCGATTAAGGGAGCGATAAAGTGGCCGATGAAGTGAGCCGGACCGGACCTTTTCGGATAGCCTCTAGCCACCACGGCACGTCGGTGCTGCCCCCCGTCAACGAGCAAGTGGTCGGGCCCGCCCATTCTCTGTCTTAATTCTCGTCTGGCGTGCATATATAAGGTGGAAGATGAATGATGACATTGAACTGGCGCGCGCCTACGCCGCCCACGGCTCCGAGCAGGCCTTTGAGACGCTTGTCTCGCGCCACCTCGGCCTGGTCCAGTCCGCGGCGGTAAGGCAGGTGCATGATCGGCATTTGGCGGAGGACATCACCCAAACGGTGTTTCTCATCCTGGCTCGCAAGGCGGGTTCGCTCGGTCCGAAAACCATTTTGCCGGGCTGGCTCTGGCAGACGACGCGCTACGTCTCGGCAGCCGCGCTAAAAGTTCAGTGCCGTCGCGCGCGCCGTGAACAGGCGGCCCAATTTCAGGCTATGATTCAGCAATCGCCAAACGACGCGGCCTGGGAAAGGCTTGGCCCCATGCTCGACGAAGCCATGGCCCAGCTCCGAAAAACGGATCGCGACGCCATCCTGCTGCGTTACTTTCAAGAGAAGAGCCTGCGCGAGGTCGGCGCCGCTTTCGGCGTCAATGAATACGCCGCCCAGAAACGCGTGGGGCGGGCACTGGAGCGGCTCCGTGCCGTTCTTTCAAAGCGCGGCATTCATTCGACGGCAACAGCGATTGCCGACGCGGTGTGCGCCAACTCGGTTCAGGCCGCGCCCATGGCGCTGGTCAAGGCCACGACCGCCTTCGCCCTGGCCAAGGGCGCCGCCGCTTCCACTTCAACCCTGGCGATTCTCAAAGGAGCATTGAAAATTATGGCATGGACAAAAACGAAGACGGTCATCGTGGTTGCCGCAGTGGCGCTATTGGGCGCCGGCACGGCAACGGTGGTGGTAAGAAACCGGAGCCGGCCACCCTTCAATCCACAGGACTTTTGGGCTACGAGCTATCCAAAAGGTCCTGCCGGTCCCGGCGGCATTTTGACCAACGGCTGGGGGCATCCGGAGACGTTTACGTTCCCTATTTCGCCCAAAGAAAGGTGCTCGATTGGCGGCCTCCTGGACCAATGCATGCAGGTGACCGGATGGCGGTACCTGGTTGACAAAGACGCCTCGGCGGGAAGCGTGTTCTTTGGCGCGACCCAGGTCATGCATGGCGCCGAGTGGGTGGCGGCCTTCGAGCGCGCCCTGGAAACTGGACATCCGGAATGGTGGGATTCGAAGACGAAGCGGATGCGCCAGGAGAATCTCATCCTGATTCGCTACCCGCGCTGGAAGACGGTGTTGGTGCTTCCACCGGACCAGGCGGCAAGCTATCGCTGATAGCGCGGCCGGAGCCTCGCTATTTCTGGAGTCGGGACCTCAGGATTGAGAGAATCCTTCGCCGGCTCCTCCTCATTTTCGTTTGAGCCGGCGCTCGAGCTCATCGTTACGAAAGCAACTCGCGCGCCGACGGAAGATGGGGAACCATCACACTGCGGCGCACGTTTAGCCGAGGGTCGCCAACCGCCTGCGGCAGCCTCCGCGGCCGGGTGGGGTGCTTACCTACCCACACTTAGGCAAGAATAGTCTTGCTATTGTTCAAAAAGAGTTCAGTGTTCGCGTGTCTATAGATGATTTTGCGAAATCCAGGGCATGGTAAATCTTCAGGTGAACGCGTTTCAGTGATGATTTGAAACCCGGCAAGCGGGAACAGTCTGGCGCAAGCAAATGGTCTGTCTAGGACAGAAAAGCAGTAATAGTACATGAGTGAAAAATTGTTCGTAGGAAACCTCTCCTACAAGACGACTGAGAACGACCTGCAGGATGCCTTTGCGGCGCACGGGACGGTAATCGAGGCGAACCTGATGTTGGACCGCGTGACCGGTCGTCCACGCGGGTTTGCTTTCGTAACGATGAGTTCGCCAGAAGAGGCTCAGAAGGCGATTGAGGCCATGAATGGCAAACAACTGGATGGCCGTCCGCTGACCGTCAACGTCGCCCGCCCGCGCGAAGAGCGACCGAGCGGCGGTGGAGGACGGCGGGAATTCCGAGGGGGCGGCCGGCGCGAGTACCGCTCCTAGTATTCAGCGGCCAGCTTAATCAGCCCGAAGAACGTATAGGGGTCCACCACGACCACCGACGTTTCAGGGTAGTGTTTTGCCAGGGCGTTGGATACCTCGGCATACCAGCTTGGTGGCCTGAGGATGCTCCTGGCCCACAGGAACCCCGGCCGGCCCCGGCTTTGGCGCGCGGCTTCCGCGATCACGGAAGCCGCCTGTCTGGCATCGGCGGGCAGGTCCCGCTCCGGACACGTGGGCATCCCCGCATGAACACGCGGTCCTTTTTCAAAATGCGTCCCGGCGCCATCCGGGCTGAAGGAGTCATAAGCTTTGAATTCGGTTTCGGTTGAGGCGCCTGAACTGCCATCGAGGATAAAGCCCGTGATGCTCATACCCCACCGGTCGTAATAGCGGCGGCAGTGCTCCGTCCAGATTCTTAACCCGGAGGGCAGGCGCGAATCAGGGCGAAATGTCAAACCACGGGGGTTCAAATACCCCGCCCCCGAGTCTCCCGCGATGAAGAAATCGTTTGTCGTGGCGTGCCGATAGGCATACACCAGCGCCTGCGGAGCACGTTGCGCCAGGTTCGGATCGAAGGCCCACCCCAGCGGAACCTTCCCTCGCGCCGGGTCCCGGAAAAAGGCCGGCACCGCTTTATAGAGCCATGAGGGCGCGTCATAGTCGCCCACATAATGGCCGATGAAAAACTTGTTGGCCACCTTGCCCTCGCTCGTGACATAACCTTTGGCCTTCCACGCCGCCAATCCGGGCTTGGGATTGGGCTGAGGATAGCGTTTGGCCAGCGGATAATGCTGGTAAAACGAGGCATTGGCCATCGCCCCCAAGCCGGCGGCATCGGCCTCCATGTAACCATTGAACTGGGAAATCAATCTCCCAAACTCCCATTCCGTCGGCACGCCACCGTGTTTGCAGGGAGGCTGCGAGTGCGTCGTGTATTTGTACGGCCAGGGAGGAAACCCCCCGACCTGGATAAGTCCGCCCTCAGCCCGGTCGTAGAGCGCCCGCATGACCTCGAGGAACTCCTTTCGATCCGAACCCAGCGGTTGCTTAAAATCGTCGTTGGGGCGTTCATCTCCCCAGGGTGAAAGGTCGAAGAAGAAGGCGCGATGGGCGATGAAGTAGTCGTGGTTGGAGAGCGTGTGCATTGTCGGGTCGGCGCGGCGCGGGTGCTGCAACCAGAACGAGTCGATGTAATAAGCCGCAACGCCGGGCGCGCACAAGCCGGAGCGCAGATACCTGGCCACTGCCCACCGATACGCATCGACCTTGGCGCTGCCGCTTGAGGGCTCGTCCAGGCCTGGAATCTGCCCTTTTCCGGTGAATTTGGAGGTGCCGTCCGGGTTCACCAGCCAAAGTTTGACCGGCAATTTGAGCCGCTCAACCAACCTGTCGAACATCGAGCCCACGTGCGGGTCGTAGCGCACCGGCAACAAGTCCTTGCATCCTGCCGCGGTGCAGGCCACGTCGGCGGTGGCCGGCACGGCAGGGTCATAAACGACCAGGCCCTTGAAGACCGGGCGGAAGACGCGCAGGGCCTCTTCCACGCTCCCCAGCGGATGAACCTCGCTTCCTTTGAGCCAGCCATCCTCTCCCCGAAACCAATTAAACCAGAAGCGGTCGGTTTGAATGCCGAACCCGTTGCAATAGAAAAGATAAAATCGCGGCGATTGGCGGTTGGCCAGGCCCTGGAGGGCCGCCAGAAGGTCCATGGTGTCCCATAATTTCGCGGCATTGGCCGGAACGCTCAGATCCAGATGGTTCAAAGGCTCCGCATTGAAGGTATAGACAACCCTTGGCGCGGGCGCATCAGCCTGTGCCTCCCGCATCCAAGGGAACACTACGGCCAGCCACGCCAGGATAAACATCGCCAGACATGGAGTCCGGGCACGGCGGCGACAATGGGCTGAGTTCTGTAATGGCTGCATCAGGCAGTGTCCTAATTTGAAATGGACAGGGGCCACGCTCTGACCCAGTTCTCTTATTCATCCCGCGCGCGGGCGGGGCGGACCCAGTTTTACGTAGCGGTCGAAGTCTTTGATTTGATCGGGCGTCCAATGGCCAAACGGGCCTGCGCATGGCCGATCGGAGCGGCACCTCCACGCTCAGTTAGGAGTACGAGGGGGCGGCTCGGCGACAGGGACAGTGGCCGGTTGAATTACTCTGCTGGCATCGAAGTCGAGAGCGGTGGAATATTGGCCTTCCAAGCTCTTTCCCGCCGCCCTTATCCTATAGGCGGCCACAAGTGCTAGCGCAGTGCAGGCCAGGTTCAGAACGATCGCAGTCATGAGAACTCCTCTCCCCATCCGTAATGCCTCTGACCAACTGGGATCGGGGTGTGGAGTTGGCGATGAACGGACTATTGTGACGGCGCTCCAATCCCAACAGCAATAGATCGCAATGCCAAATGCGAACACCGCGAATGCCAGTACAATGAGGTTATGACTCCACTTCCACAAGAAGCCCCAGAACTCTATCTGACGCTTAGAGCTCTTGGCCTTATCGACACAGTCAGCTTTCTCTCCGGCCTTTCCAAGTAGCGACAACTGTTCCGGAATCTTCTCCACGACGCGCTCGATCTGCTTTCCGAAGTGGTTTCGAATCGCTGAGGTCGCAGTATAGGCCGCTCCAAAGAGGCTAAGCACCAACGCGATTAGCGAATAAAGGGGCATGCATTCAGGCCTCTGCCAGCTTGGTGCTGGCGACCTTCCAATATGCCTCAAACCGGGCCTCCAATAGCTGTGCCCGAGCAGGGTCGTTGAGGAAGCCTTCCGCACGAACCGCATTAACCGTCGTATCAGGCGTAAACCTCTCATGAGGCTCTTCCTTTCGACCCATCTTGGAATCGGAAACCAAGAAATGCTCGATCTCCTGATGTGCTCTCAACCGGGCAGACACGATTTCCAGCGTCCCGCTGTAAATGGCATCAAGGCGGGTCAGAAATGCCGGAATCTGCTCAGACAGCACAAGAACGCGAATGCAGCCCTGATGTTCTTTGAGCCTCTGGACGGCTGACTCGAAAGCCGAGTAGATGGCCTTTAAGAAATCCCCACATCCAGGCCCAGCAACAATTGAGATGTGGCGATTCGTCTTTTCAAGAATGGCTTCCGTGAAAATGAGCGAATCTAAGTAGGAGTTCAATTCGATAACAGCCTTGTAATTCCGATCAATCAAAGAGCCCAGCAGGCTGCGCAAGGCAGACGATTCCACGATCCCATCGGCTCGCTGATACCAATTCTGAACATCCGCAATCGTGACGCGATTCTCGGTCATCTTCTTCCTAACCCGTACTGGCGGAACAGCGGTCGTGGCGCTCTCCCGTCCTATTGTTGTGTTCATAGGTTAGCTAATCTTGTACCGTTTCGTATGAACGGTCCTCGGTAAAACCGCATCCAGAGAGGATCATCAAGGACCGAGCCACGCTATTCTATGGGGTCTTCCCCAGACTGCAAATCAAAAACCGGCCCGCTTTAGTCAGAATCTTGGGTTGGCTGAAGCTCGCCCATCTCGGCTCTCCTGTCAAGCAGCGTGCCGCCAGTTGCGACCGCGCCCAAGACGTGTCCAAAAGTGAGGCGTGGGGCTTTCAGGCCATGACAACGCGCAAGCGGCAGACGCGAAGGGGTCCCCCGACCTTTTAGAACCGAGCGGGCCCTTGAGTCCGACGATGCCGGGCGTGCTACTTCTTGGCGCCCGCCAAGGCCGGCTCGCTCGATGTAGCGGGAGCGGGCGAGGGCGCGTTTTCCTTGTCTTCGGGGATGCGCATTCCGAAAAACGAGCGGTAGATGAAGAACAAGGCAATGGCGAAGAGCACCGCGCCAATGGCAAGCTTCAGAGGCTTATTGTGGGCCTCCAGCGCCACGGCGATTTCGGTCGCCAGCAGACCGAACAGAGTGGTGAACTTGATGATGGGGTTCATCGCGACTGAGCTGGTGTCCTTGAAAGGATCGCCCACGGTGTCGCCCACGACGCTGGCGGCGTGCAGTTCGGTGCCTTTCTGGCGGAGATCGACTTCAACGATCTTCTTGGCGTTGTCCCAGGCGCCACCCGCGTTGGCCATGAAAATGGCCTGGAACAGGCCAAAGAAGGCGATGCTGATGAGGTAGGCGATGAAGAAGTAGGAGTTGAAGAAGGCCATCGCCAGGGAGAGGCAGAAGACCGCCACGAAGATGTTGATCATGCCTTTCTGGGCATAAATCGTGCAGATCTTCACGACCTCTTTGCTGTCGCTCAGCGAAGCCGTCTTGGCGCTGAGGTCCATGTTCTCCTTGATATAAACCACGGCGCGGTAGGAGCCGGTCACAACCGCCTGGGTGGAAGCGCCGGTGAACCAGTAGATAACCGCGCCGCCCATGAGGAATCCGAGAACCATCTCGGGCCGCACCAAGCTCAACATGTTCACCACCTGGTGGTTGGCGATGGTGTTGTTGAGCAGGAGGATGATGCCGAAGATCATCGTCGTGGCGCCCACCACCGCCGTGCCGATAAGCACCGGTTTGGCGGTCGCCTTGAAGGTATTGCCCGCCCCGTCATTCCTCTCCAGGTTGTGCTTGGCCTTCTCGAACTGGGGCTTGAAACCGAAGTTGGTCTCAATGTCCTTTTCGATGCCGGGCACCGACTCAATCTGGCTCAGTTCATACACCGATTGCGCGTTGTCGGAGACCGGTCCGAAGCTATCCACGGCGATGGTCACCGGCCCCATTCCCAGGAACCCGAAGGCAACCAGGCCAAAGGCAAAGATCGGCGCGGCAAACGGGATATTCCCGGCGACCGGGGCCGCGGCGACCACAATGCTATGAAGGGAATGATTGGTGGAAAGGACCGCGGCAATGAGCATCAGGGTCAGCATGAGCAGGCCCTCCCAGAACGCCGAGAAATTCCCGCTGACAAAGCCCGAAAGAATGTTCAGCGACGCCCCACCCTGTTTGGACGCGGTGACGATCTCTTTGACGTGCCGCGCGCTGGTGCTGGTGAAGAACTTGGTGAATTCGGGGATGAGGGCGCCCGCCGCCGTGCCGCAGGAGATGATGATCGAGAGCACCCACCAGAGGGAAGGCTGGAGAGAGCCGTTGATGACGATGTCGCCCAGCATCAGCTTGCTGATGAGGAACGTCAGCCCAATCGAAATGATGGAAGTAATCCAGACCAGCCAGGTCAAAGGCAGTTCCGGATGAAAATCCTCCGCCTCGCCGTACTTGGCGGTAAACACATTGCTGCATATAAAATAGGCGATCAGGGAGGTTAAAATCATGATGACGCGCATGACAAAGATCCACGTAATAAGCTGGGCGCAGAGCATGCCCGGCAAGCCGTTGGCCCCGAGCGCCAGCGCCAAAAACGAAATCAGCGCCACACCCGTCACGCCGTAAGTCTCAAAACCGTCGGCTGTCGGGCCGACCGAGTCACCGGCGTTGTCGCCCGTGCAGTCGGCAATCACTCCCGGATTCTTCGGGTCGTCTTCCGGCAGCTTAAAGACAATCTTCATCAGGTCGGAGCCGATATCGGCAATCTTGGTGAAGATGCCGCCGCAGATGCGCAGGGCGGCCGCGCCGAGCGATTCCCCAATGGCAAACCCGATGAAGCAAGGGCCTTTAAGATCGACGGGCAGGAAGATGAGGATGGAGATCATGAAAAACAGCTCCACACACACCAGCAACAGCCCGACGCTCATGCCTGAACGCATCGGAATGGCCAGCGGCGGCCACGGCAGCCCCTTGAGCGCCGCGAAGGCGGAACGGGAATTGGCCTGGGTGTTAATGCGCATGCCGAACCAGGCCACGCCGTAAGAACCCATTATTCCGAGGATCGAGGCGCAAAGAATCACGACCACTTTGCCGGGGCCAAAATGCCGCAGCGCGGCGAAATAATAAACGATGCAGATGCCGATCAACGCCCACAGGATGGCCAGGAACTTGCCTTGCTGCACAAGGTAGCTCTTGCACGTCTCCCAAATCGTGTTGGAGACGTTCCGCATCGACTCGTGAACGGGCAGGTTCTTGGTCTGAATGTATTGCACCAGGCCGAAGATGCCGCCCACCGCGCAGACCAGAATGCCGATGAGCATCAGCACGTTTCCGCTTAAGTCGCCCAAGCCCGAAAAGCGAACACCGAGGTCGGGCAGATTCAGTTCCGCTTCACTGCCGAAGGCATTGGATGAAACGCTAAGGAGAGCTAAGATTAATGCCCCCCACAACCAAGTTTTTCTGTTCTTCATAAATATGAGCCTCGAACTATCGCAGATACCCAAGGGAAAATGCCAATCTTTTTTGGCGTAATTTTTCCCATTTTTTGGCGCTTGCATCTCTTATGGCTTTGCTATATTTTGAAGATCGACAAACTCGCGGAATTTGCGGAACAGGCAAGACATGCATCACGTCCGATCAGATCGGCGCCTGGGTTTCACGCTTCTCGAGCTTTTGGCCGTTATAGCGACCATTGTAACCCTGGCAGCGCTCCTTCTGCCAGTTTTGGCCAACGCCAAAACCAAGGCACAACGGGCTGCTTGTGCCTCGAATCTGCGCCAACTCGACCTCGCTTGGCAGATCTACTACGGCGATAACGACGGTTATCTGGCTGAGTCGTATTGCTCCAACAATTCCAACGCGTGGGTTCAGGGAGACATGAGCATTCCAGCCCAAGCCACTAACGCGGAGTTAATCCGCAAAGGTTCCCTGTATCCTTATGCCTATCCTGGCGGAGGCGGGGTTGCGCTCTATCATTGCCCAACGGACCCCGGCGTGACGATTGGCGGAACGAACTATCCATCGGTGCGCAGTTACTCCATGAATGGGTTTATGGGGGCGCGGGACCCGACCACCGGGTCGATCCCTTTGGCGGCCGACAGCTATGTTAACTTCTTTACTAAGGATTCCGACCTGGCTCGCGCCCATCCTTCGCAACTTTGGGTGCTGCTCGATGAAGATGAACGCAGTATCGACGACGGTTGTTTTGTAACGGACCCCAACGGGCAAGTCTGGTTTGATTTTCCTGCCATCTCGAAGCGCCGCCACGATTTTAGCTACGGCCTGAGTTTTGCCGACGGCCATTCGGAGATTTGGCGAATCACGGACCCGCGAAGCAAGTCGGTCACGCACGGTATGGTGGAGCAGAGCGGGAACACGGACTTGGAGCGATTGGCGGCGGCGTCAACTACGCCGAAGTAGCCCGCGCAGATCCACCTCCCGCCCTTTCCAGCATTTGACCCCTACCCAGTTGAGCCGGCCCAGGCGATAGCGAAAGGAGTAGCCGTAAAGGGGATTGCTCGTGGGCCAAAATGAAATGAAATCGGCGCCGGCGGCTTTGGCGAGTTCGGTGGCGAGTTCGATGCTTCGGCGGCCGTCATTCCAGTTGAACAAGAGATACTTCCATTCCAAGAGCGGCTTGGATAGGCCATGGGCGTTGCGGTACGCCACCATAGCCTTGAGATTGCTGTAGGCCTTTTCGAAACTGCCAAAGTGCTCGTATTTCTTGAGCATCGGGTCGTCAATGCCCGCAATCGAAAAGAGGATATGGCTCGCGCTCAAAGCCGCTTGCCGCTTGGCATCCGTGTTCAAGACGATGCCGTTGGTAGAGATGACGATTCGGCAGTCGGGGTTCTTTCGGCGCAGCAAGGGCAGCTCTTCGCCAATATTCGGCGACAAAAAGGGTTCGCCGAGATTAAGATAAAACAGTTGCTGCATCCCCAGGTCATGCACCAAATCCGCCATCCGTGAGAGATTGGCCAGGTCCATTTGCAAAGATGTGCGGATTCGCGCGGCCGATTGCCGGTCACATCCGAGGCAGTCAATGTTGCACCGCACCGTGTTCTCCAGGAGCATCCCGCGATAGGGCAGCCTTGGCCTCGGTCCGGCGAAAACCTCATCTTCCAAGTGGCTCACGGTACTCGCTTGACCAGGGGCTGGGGAGGCATCGCTGGGGGGGCTGGCGGAATTGCCCGATTCCGATGGTGGATGTTGGATAGTGGATCTCTCATGCTCAACGGTGGCGGATTTGACCTCTGATTTGGGCACCCGCGCCAGGTCCCCGCACCTGGCGCAAGTCTTGATTGGGAGCTTGCCTTCAGCCAACTCCCTTCTGAAGCGGCGGGCAACCGGCCCAAAATAAATCTCTTGGAAGGAGTGCGTCTTGAGATCACCCAGATGCCCCGAGCCATTGTAGTCCTGGCAATTGCAGGAAACCGTCAGATCACAGTTGACGGTCAGGTTGTATTCGGCTTCGCCGGCAAGCACTCGGCAATAAAAACGCTGGCCCTTTAGCCGAGCGGACCACTCAATCCAAAACTTCAGCAGACGGCGAATGGCGTCGCTAAGCGCCCAGTTCCACCGGCGCCGCCTTTTTGTGGGGGCGGGTCTGGATTTTGCTTTTTGGTCAGGCGAGAGCATTGAATTGGAGAATACTCTCATCTTGTCACGAAAAGGTCAATTTCCGGCGAGCTAAGGGGTGCGATTAAAAGTGTCGGTCAGGCGCGGGGTCAGTCCTCACTTTTTCCGCGGTGAAGGAAGGGAAGTGGCGGAAAAAGGTGCAGGACTGACCCCGGCGCCCTCCGGGGTATGGCTATTCTGGAGGGCAGACTCGATGTGCTCCGCCAAAAAATGTCCCAGGTGGGACATTGGATTGACCGGCACTCTTGACCGCACCCCCAGCCAAGGTCCTTCTTCCGGGTATCCCGTGGTGTGATTCGGTTGCATTTTTCAATTTGCTGTGGCAGGGGTGTTTAGGGTAAATGAGTCTATGCGCTGGCGTATTGTGGCTTTGGCTTCGGTGGGCGTCAATGTCATGTTGACCCTGGTGCTGCTCCGTAGTTTTGGGCCTGGCAAGGCGCCAGCCTCTGCGTCCCACCGTCTGGCCTCGGCCCAGGCGGTCATTACCAAGACCAACGTAGTCTTCCGGCGCGAGCCTTTTTCGTGGCAGGAGGTGGAATCTCCCGACTATCGCACTTACATCGCCAATTTACGCGAAATCGGGTGCCCGGACCAGACGATTCGGGACATCATCATTGCCGACGTCAACTCGATGTTTGCTCGGAGACGGGCGACCGAACTGGTGACCCCGGAGCAGCAATGGTGGCGGAGTGTGCCGGACAGCAATGTTGTCATGCAGGCGATGGCCCAGGCCAAGAAACTGGAAGAGGCACGGCGTACCCTGTTGACGCAGTTACTGGGGACGAACTGGGAGTCGGGCGATTTGGTGAACCTGCCGCGTCCGACGCAACCCGGCATTGACCTGGATGGCCCGATTCTGGGAACACTCTCCCCTGAGACAAAGCGGGCGGTGGAGGAGATTACGGTCGAATCGGAGCAGCGGATGCGCGCCTATCTCCAGCAGCAGGGACAGCATGGCGGCACGGCCGACCCTGCCGAGTTGGCCAAACTTCGCCAGCAAACGCGCAATGAGTTGGCAGGGGTTCTTTCTCCGGGCCAACTGGAGGAGTTTCTGCTGCGCTATTCAGAGGATGCGGTTAACCTGCGGGGGGAGTTTGGCCAGTTGCGCTATTTCAATCCCACCCCGGACGAGTTTCGGGCGGTGTTCCGGGCGGTGGACCCCATCGACCAGCAACTCCAGGCCCTTTCACCTATCGATCCAAACAGCGTCGCCCAGCGGGATGGCTTGGAGGCGGAGCGTGAAGCCGCCATCAAGAACGCCTTGGGACCCAGCCGCTACGAGGAATACCAGATGCTCCAGGACCCACTCTACCGCGACGCGGTTGCGTCGGCCATTGCCGCCGGAACCCCAGGGGCGGCAAAGACGATTTATGCCATCAATCTGGCCGCCCAATCCACCCGCCAGGATATCTCTTCGGACCCGAGCCTGACCGACAGCCAGAAGGCGATCGAACAGAAGCAATTGGACGTGGACCAATTGACCGCCAACGCGATTGCCACCGGTCAACAGACGCCGCCCCCGCCTCCGGCGCCAACACCGGCGCCCCCGCAACGCACGTATGTCATCCACCCCGGTGACAGTCTTGCCGTCATTTCGATGATTTACGGCGTTCCCCCTGGGGCCATCCGCCAGGCGAATCCAACCGTCAATTTTTTCCGGCTCACGCCCGGAGACGTCATCACCATCCCACCCATGGGCCTGCCGCCAATTGGCGCGCCGTGAGATTTGCGATCTGCGACTTGCATGGAAGCCGGGCCCGCCCTGACTGGACCACCCATGAGGTCTGGCTGGGGTAGAGCGCGTCACGTCCTTGCTCTTGCTCTTGCTCGCCCTCAAGGATTAGGAGCAAGAGCATGATCAGAGCAAGACCCTGAAGCCTGCATCACCAGAATCGCAAATGGCAAATCTAAAACCCCTTCCAAGTGACCTTATCGGGTCGCTTCCCCCTTCCCGCCTCAACAACTTGGGCGAATTTGCCAACGGGTGAAACACCCCATACTGCGCCAAGATTCAATGCGGCAAAGTTACGGCAATACCTGTGATACGCCCGGAACCATTAAGATTTCGACATTGCTGTTGGCCGATGCCAATCCGCTGACCGAGCCAAACCCAACCCGGCAAGAATACCAATGAAGAAGACCACCCCAACGACCACGCAGGCCAAGCCGCAGGCTGTCTCCTATCAAGCCCCTTTGGCTCCGCGCCGCCCCATGGGCAATGGGAGGAGACCGGGGCAAACGTGCGTGGAAGCCGCGCCTCCGGCACCCGTAATCGGCGATGGCCCGGGTGGGACACAAGACGCACCACCCCTTGAGGCGGGGCGCCTGCTGGATGCGCTGCTGGCGCTCAAGAACGGCGATTTCAGCGTCCGCTTGCCGCCGGTTTGGACAGGCGTTGCCGGAAAGGCGGCGGATACATTCAACGATCTGGCGGAGTTGATGGGGCAATCGACGCAGGAGATGAACCGGATCAGCCGGGTGGTGGGCGAGGAGGGCAAGATCCACGAACGGCTCTCACCGGGAAGCGTTGGCGGGGGCTGGGCGGAACGGGTCACGGCGGTGAACACTCTGATCGATTGCCTGGCGCATCCACTGAGCGAAACAGCCAGGGTGATTGGCGCTGTGGCAAAAGGCGACCTCTCCCAGAGCATCAGCACCGACATCGACGGGCGGGAGTTGCGGGGGGAGTTCCTGCGGACGGCCAAGACGGTCAACACGATGGTCAACCAGCTTGGCGCATTTGCTTCGGAGGTGAACCGCGTGGCGCGCGAAGTGGGAACCGAAGGCAAGCTGGGCGGCCAAGCCAAGGTCAAAGGCGTGGCCGGGACCTGGAAAGACCTGACCGACAACGTCAACCTGATGGCCTCGAACCTCACGTCCCAGGTGCGCAATATCGCCACCGTCACCACGGCCGTGGCCAATGGCAACCTGACCAAGAAGATCACGGTCGATGTGCGCGGGGAGTTTCTCGAACTCAAAGACACCATCAACACCATGGTGGACCAGCTTCGCTCCTTCGCCTCCGAGGTTACTCGCGTGGCCCGGGAAGTGGGTACGGAAGGCAAACTGGGCGGGCAGGCCAAAGTGGAGGGGGTTTCGGGTACATGGAAGGACCTGACCGACAAAGTCAATTTCATGGCCGGGAACCTGACATCCCAGGTCCGGAACATTGCGGCCGTCACCACGGCCGTGGCCAACGGCGACCTGTCAAAGAAGATTACGGTCGATGTCAAAGGGGAGATGCTGGAACTTAAGAACACGATCAACACGATGGTCGATCAGCTCTCTTCCTTCGCCGCGGAGGTCACGCGGGTAGCGCGCGAAGTCGGCACCGAGGGCAAGCTGGGCGGCCAGGCCGAGGTCGAGGGCGTGGCCGGCACCTGGAAAGACCTGACCGACTCGGTCAATTCGATGGCGGGCAACCTGACCGACCAGGTACGCAATATCGCCGAGGTGACCACGGCCGTGGCCAACGGCGACCTGTCCAAGAAAATCACCGTCGACGTGGAAGGCGAAATCCTCCAGCTCAAGGACACCATCAACACTATGGTGGACCAACTGCGGTCGTTTGCCTCGGAGGTCACGCGGGTGGCGCGCGAGGTGGGCACCGAAGGCAAGCTGGGCGGCCAGGCCGAGGTCAGAGGGGTTGCCGGCACCTGGAAAGATCTCACCGACAATGTCAATTCGATGGCGAGCAACCTGACGGTGCAGTTGCGCGACGTCTCCAAGGTCGCCACCGCCATTGCCAACGGCGACCTCACCCAGAAAATAACCGTGGATGTCAAGGGCGAGATCCTCCAGATCAAGAACGTCATCAACACCATGGTCGATCAACTCTCGTCGTTCGCGGCGGAAGTGACCCGTGTGGCGCGCGAGGTGGGCACCGAAGGCAAGCTGGGTGGCCAGGCGGCGGTGAAGGGAGTGGCGGGGACGTGGCGCGACCTGACCGACTCGGTCAACTCCATGGGCGGCAATCTCACGGCGCAGGTGCGCAATATCGCCGAGGTGACGACGGCCGTCGCCAATGGCGACCTTTCCAAGAAGATCACGGTCGATGTGAAGGGCGAGATCCTTCAGCTTAAGGACACCATCAACACGATGGTCGATCAACTCCGCTCCTTCGCGGCGGAAGTGACCCGTGTGGCGCGCGAGGTGGGCACCGAAGGCAAACTGGGTGGCCAAGCCCAGGTCCAGGGCGTGGCGGGGACCTGGAAAGAAGATCGG
>JAJYHY010000590.1 GCA_021784555.1 bacterium | reverse complement strand
CCAATCCGCCGCCGCCAACAATCTCGCCTGGGCATACGTACAGGGCGGCGGCAATCTGGATGTCGCTTTGAGCCTTGCCCAAAAGGCCAAGCAGGTCCAGCCGAATTTCGTCAATGCAACCGACACCCTGGGCTGGATCCAATACAAGAAAGGGCTCTATTCCAGTGCCGTTCCCCTGCTTCAGGAGTGCGTTACGAAGGCCCCCCAGTCGCCCATCTACCACTACCATCTCGGGATGGCGCTGCTTGCCACTGGGGATAGGGCGAAGAGCCGGGATCAGCTTGAAGCCGCGCTACGCCTGAAGCTGGCCGGGGCGGATGCCGAGAACGCTCGGAAGGCGCTTAGCCGGTAGGGACTGCTAAAGCGCAACCTTTTGCGCTCTCGTTGTATCGGGCTGAGTTGGCCGAAGAAAGCCGGTAGGGACTGCTAAAGCGCAACCTTTTGCGCTCTCGTTGTATCGGGCTGAGTTGGCCGAAGAAAACCATCAATAATGTCAATGGCTTACACGGTTCTAGTACTTTTAGTTAATGGTATGCAGGTTGCCTTTAGTTAACTGCCGTCGAAGCGGAAGATGCTGGAGACGGATGGCGGGCTGGGGCTTGCCAACTTGAATCAGGAGGACCAACTTGCGAAAACTAACGATTTTGACAGCTTTAGCCTTCGTCATCGCGGCGTGCGCCCTGCCCGCGCTTGCGGACGAGTTGATTCTGGGCTCGGATGGCTCAGTCACTTTTCAGGGTGAGTCGACCGGCTTCACAATGACCAATAACAGCAGTGTGTGTCCCGCAAGTCCGCCGTTCGGCCCCGCAAGCTGCATTGGGTCAGCGAGTACGGGGGGGTATGATGCGCCCGATGGCACTGAAGTCTTCAGCGGCGGCGCTTGGGATTTCTCGCTTACGACGTTGACCTTCGGAAACTTGAGTGGCTTTTTCTACCCAGTGATCGGTGGCAATCCAAGCCAGTTCAATTTCCAAGGAACCAACAGCGCCGCACCAGGCACCTCAAGCGACTATGTAAATGGCACGATCAATTGGACGCACATAGCCGATACCGGAACCACCACGGCCCAGATGGAAGGCGTCCTCACCATCTCGGGCTCCGGTGGGCTGCTGGCGACAGATTATCCAGTCAACGACAGTGTGATCCTCGACTACACGTTCAACCACCTCACGGCCGAGATTTCGACTTTAGCCGGCGACCCCACCGCCACAGGCACGGGGGGGGCCGAGAGCGGCTCTGTGCCAAGCGTACCGGAAGTTAGTTCCATCCTCCTCCTCGGCACCGGACTGCTGTCGGCCGGCACGTTCGTTAGGCTGCGGCGGCGACGCCAATCGTAGTATCCGACCTCGGCTTCGACTGCAAACACCGGCGCGGGGCACTCGGACGGTGTCCCAACCCGGTGTTTTTTTACGCCTGTATCCTGTCGTTGTGGAAAACGGAAGGCGGACTGTGCTTTGCGAGAAGAGAATTCAGGAGGACGAACATGCGACATTTGACGACGATTTCGATGCTGTTGGCGCTCATGACGGCGGCGTGTGTTCTCCCGGCACTTGCCGATGAGTTGACGCTGTCAAAGAGCACGGGCTCGTTGTCTTTTTGCAGCGTGAGCGGCGGAGATATCTACGTATCGGCTGGCGGATTCTCGGATCAGAGCAAATGCACCGCTAACAGTGGCACCTTGAGCGGCAGCGGCGTCCTCCAATCAAATGGAATTACGATTGATTCAGGGGGAACCTACGACTTTACATTTCCGGGCGACCCATCCACGCTTATGCTGACTCCGGCGGGCGCGTATACGTGGAACGCGTCCAACGGCACGTCGGCAACATTCACCTACAAGGATAATATGGGCTCGTTCTCGGGGACGATCACCTGGAGCCCAGTCGGCCAAACAAACCTCGCCATGACGCTTCGGGGCAACACCTTCATCGGTGGGACTAACTACACCGCGACCGGCTCGCTGGCACAAGATTACCCAATCGGGGGTATCGCACCATTCGTTTTCGCCGTGAATCTGTCGACCAGCAGCCTGTCAAACCTCTCTACTGCTCCTGGGAACGCCAGTGGCACTCTCATGAGTGGCCAGGTTTCTGACCCGCCGGTCCCTGAAGTCAGTTCTATCCTGCTGCTCGGGACGGGATTGCTATCAGCCGGGATTTTTGCGAGCTTGCGGCGCCGGCTATAGTATCCCGATTTGGCCTTTCACTCCGCAGAGCGGAGTTCTGCCAGACCGCTTCTTCCACTGGCGCCGGCAAGGTCTTAAAAGGAGTATTCAGGCCTTTTTTACTCCTTTGTGCCAGTCTGTATTGCGACGAATGGGAAACAAAGCAGTGATCATATTCCGCTGTTGGACGTTGGCCGGCTTGGCGGTGCTAATCGGGCACGGGTATTCCTTCGGGGCGACCATCACTCCAATCGCAACTCCTGGGGCCCCGACTGTCTGTTGCGGTTCTTATACCGAGTCTACGAACGTCTTCGCCCTCCCCACCACGGACGGGGATCTCTTCACAACGCTGACGAACGGTTCCGAGGTGCTCACCTTTTCCACGGAATTCATGCGCCTTATGGTGCCTGTTTCCTGGGCTTCCTGGTCCTCTCCGCCACAGTCGGAGACTGCCACCCCCGCGGTGGCCTGGAGCAATTGGCAAGTTGGCGTCACCCTCACCCTGCGCGCGCCGGCCGCCATTTTCGGATTTGAGCTCGAGCCGGATGACACATCCTCAACACTGCATGCCTACACGGTCGCTTTTCTCCATGGCAGTACCCCCCTCGGGTCGATCGTCTTCCCGGTTTCCGGAGATGCAGGGGCCCTGTTGTTCGCAGGCGAGGTCGTCGGCTCCAGTAACCCCAACCTGATCGACACGGTGACCATCGCCGGAAACAACGATTTTGCTTTGGCGAATATCCGGTACGGCGATGTGCCGGAACCGGCCTCTCTTTTGCTAACGATTGTGGGCGGGTTGATGATCGTGTGGCGGCGGATATCCACGAATAGGAGCGGCTGCCGGCGGTAAAGGTGCGCACTGGCCCACGTGTACGGATTCACTGGGCTATTCACTGGCTGCATGCCAATGAGAGCATCCCACTCGCGACCCGAATTGCGAGTGCTCACGCGGCAGTTCTGGGCAACACTTCCCGTGTGACCGCTTTGCCCAACTGATCCTCGGCAACCTCCAGCTCATAGGAAGCCTGCATGTTCATCCAGAACCGCGGCGTGGTGCCGAAGTAGCGTGCCAGGCGCAGAGCCGTATCGGCGGTGATTCCGCGCTTCTCATTGACAATGTCGTTGAAGATC
>JAJYHY010000589.1 GCA_021784555.1 bacterium | reverse complement strand
ACAAGGCGAACCGCTGGCTGGGCCGGGCCACGAACCTGAAAGACTCAACGGAAGACTTCCGCCTATGGATGCTGATAGGGGAGCCGAAGGTCGAGAAGCTTCGGCCCGCCTACGCCAAAGCCCTGAACATTCTGAACAAGATGCCGGTGAACAAAGACCTGGTCACAGAGCAGGACGCTGCCAAGTTCTCAGAGGAACTGGCTCGAGATGTGGCGAAATACGCGAAATTGGCGTAAGGCCGGAGAGTGCAGGTGTTGGCTGGAGCGCGAGATGGACGACCGGGTCTATCGGCTCTATGGCCCGGCCGCCGACGAGATTATGCTGCTAAAAGAACAGACGAAGCGTATAGGGCCAGCAAATCAATGAGCCATCCTAAGCGCCTGCAATTCGACGAGATCGGTTACTGGTCTGAGGTGAAGCTCGATATCCTCCGTGAATATGCGCGCGCCTATTCACGGATTCTGGCCGCGCAGGTCAAACCGCGCCTGGAACACCTCTATGTTGACGCCTTCGCTGGCGCGGGCGTTCACCTGTCAAGGCAGACCGGGGCATCTTCACCAAGTATGGTCAATGGGGAGCACATTGATGGCTGATAAATCGAAAATCGAATGGACCGAGGCGACGTGGAATCCGGTGACTGGCTGCTCAAAGGTCAGTGCCGGGTGCAAGAATTGCTATGCCGAGCGGCTGGCTCGCCGGTTGCAGGCGATGGGCAACGCCCGCTACCGCAACGGGTTCGAGGTCACGCTCCATCCCGACCTGGTGGACTTGCCGACGCGATGGCGTGGGCCCCGGCTGATCTTCGTCAACTCGATGAGCGACCTGTTTCACGAAAAGGTGCCGCTGGCGTTCGTGCAGCGCGTCTTCGCCACCATGCGCTCCTCTCCGCAACACACTTTCCAGGTTCTCACCAAACGCAGCGCCCGCCTGCGCGCGCTGGCGGGTCAACTCGACTGGCCGCCCAACGTTTGGATGGGCGTGAGCGTCGAGGATGCCGGGGCGCTTTGGCGCGTCGGCGATCTCTGCGCCGTGCCAGCGACCGTGCGGTTCTTGTCCTGCGAGCCGCTGATCGGTCCGTTCGACGAGCTTCCGCTGGACGGAGTACACTGGGTCATCGTGGGAGGCGAGTCCGGACCAAACGCGCGCCCGATGCGAACCAAATGGATTCGCTCCATTTTCCGCCAATGCCGCCGGGCGGGAGTGCCCTTCTTTTTCAAGCAGTGGGGCGGAGTGCGCAAGGATTTGACCGGACGCGAACTCGGCGGTCGCACCTATGACGAAATGCCGGGCCGTTTGGCCGTGCCGGCTCAAGGAGAGCAGGCCGAACTGGTGCCTGCTTAGCGTCATCTGCTGAGCAACACGGTGGAGACACACTGCCCATGATCCCGCAAGCCCCGGAAGCAAAACCGCCCGCAAACATCGCTCGAATCTGGCCGCGCCCCAGAAGTGAACCTGGCAAAGGAGCCAGCCGGCTATGTTTTCAGGGGAGATGCATTATGCGTGGACGCGCGTAGAAGTAAATCTTTGAAGAGTAACCTGCGGATGGGATAGGATTCAGTCGTGTGAAATGCTTTAAGAGACTTGATGAATATATGGAAGCCGCCCTCGCGACTGCGCGGTACGAAAGAATCGACGGCGGAACGCGGGTGTACGGCGAAGTTCCGTCCTTTCGGGGGGTCTGGGCGGACGGAACTATCCGCGGCGAGGTGAGAGAGGAACTGCGCAGGGTTCTCAGGGGATGGATTGATTTGCAGATGGAGCGAAGTGGGCGCCTTCCCCCGGTGAACGGCGTCCACGCCCCGGAACGCGGCTTGACCGGCCGGGGCCTGCGTCATTGGCCCATCCCGGGTGCCAAGGGGGTGTGAGTTGTGAAGGCCGACTGGCAAACCATAGACAGGGAAGTGAGGGATGGAAGCATCCGGGCCGCAAGTCTTCCCAGCCTGCAGAGGTACAGAACGGAGCTAGAAAGCTTGGTGAATAGCGGGGATGTCCCCTTCCAGCGAAAGATAGATACACTGCTGAGGAGAATCTGCGACGAGATAACCAGCAAAGAGACGCAGGAACGCGAGGACCGAGCGCAAGAGCTAGAGCGACAAAGGCGCGAAGAAGGTGCCGCGCTGGCGCGGAGGGCAATTGCGGTTTCTGAAGAAGCCGTGCAGGTGAGCAAGGGGGCCAACGTCATTGGCGCCAAGGCCAACGACATTTCGCGGCGCGCCAATCGCATCTCCGTGATTGCTGTCGTCCTTGCTGGCTTGGCGATGCTTGTCTCCCTGCTCCAGTTCATCCTGGACACGCATGCAAAGCCTCCCCCCGTCAGCCCTTCCGCCTCCCCCACCAATACGACTCCGAGGTCGGCATGGAGGCGTCCGGCGCCCGCAAGCGGCACGCCAACACACCAACAACCCGCTCGCTCTTGACTTCAGGTCCAATTCCTGCTTTCTTAGGACCGGATGAGCAAAGCGAAGCAACAGCGGAAAGAGAAGGCACCCTTGGTAAGGGCGCGCCCGCTCTCGGCAGAAATGGTTTTGACGTTAAAGGCGTTGAGGTTGACCGAGGAAGCTGCGCTCGGCGCTCGAGTCTTCCTGCCAAGCGAGCCGAACTGCCTGACGCCTCCTGGGACTCCTCAGCGCCTCACCTCAGTGTCCCCCTAGTAGACAGGGATTGACTCAACCGCGCTTTCAAAGAGCTTCGAAATGTTTTGTCCCGCTGGAATGTTGAACAGCACATCGCAACAGGAATACAGGTGCCACAGGGTCTTCCACGTTTCAGTGTCCCGCGGTAGCTCGTCCACACGGAGATGCAGCCCGTTCTCAGGTTTGATGTCCCGTGCCGGGATCATCTGGCCATGTGAAAACGCACCACGGCTCAAAAGATTCTTGGCCGTCTCTTCGGCCTTCTTCAATGCTTCCGCGGGAGGAAGGCCGCGGAGCATGTGCTTCGGGAGCCACCGCTTGGCGAAGTCAATCACATAGGCCTGCTGCCTCTGGCAGTGCAGTATAAATGGCTTGTTGAGACTTGCGAGTTGGACAAGCCAAGCCTGACTGGGCGTCTGCCCCGTCCGCTCGGCGTCCTGGATTCTTTTGACCAGGTCGTCGCGCACGTCAATGAAGTTCTGCGCTGAAATGTAGTGACGGACATTGCCCTCCACGACCGGCACCTGGGCATCGATCGGTCCTAACACTACAGCGACACTTTGAGTGATTTCCACTTTTTAAGGTTTTTCATCCTGCGCTTGCGGTGCGAGAGGTAGGCCTGGTAGTTGCGCCCGTTGTGATACCTCACCACGATCAGAAGGTACCC
>JAJYHY010000588.1 GCA_021784555.1 bacterium | reverse complement strand
GGAATTCCCTTTGGCCACCAGACCCCGGTTCACATCGAGCCGGGTCAGACGCTCCAAGTCCAGGTCGGCGGCACGGGATGTCTCATTCAAGGCCGGCTTGTTCTGTCCGATCCCAACAGAAAAGTGGATTGGTCAACGCAAACTTGGTCCGCCGACCTCTTCACCAAATTCCCGCGCATTGAGCCGCCTCGGGATTTGGACGCCTCGCAACGCCAAGAATGGCTCAGGGACTTTTGGCAATCCGACAAAGGTCGCGCCCTGAGCCGGTCTGGCCGCAGTTTCCCCCTGGAGATCAAGCCCGATGGTTCATTCACCGTCGAAGACGTGCCGCCCGGGGCCTACGAGCTCAGGGTAACCCTGTACGGCACCCCCGTTGATCGAACGATTCCGATGCCCGCTTACCGCCCCATCGCGTCAATTTCCCAGGACATCACGGTGCCGGAACCATCTGAAGACCCCTCGACACAGTCTCTTGACCTCGGCACGCTGACCCTTTGCGCACAGTGAGGCCGCTGGATAGCGGGCTTGACAAATCTCAGCGATGATGCATCATCCGAGCATGAGCTTGCGCGCGTATCCTTGTTCTGTCGCCTTGCTGGCCCTCCTGGCGCTGGTCTTGCCCGGGACGGCAATTCAGGCTCACGCCCAAGGGGCGCCCAACAAAATCCCCTTGCGCATCCTTTACGCGGGCCATCCCGGCTCGGCGCGCGAGACGGATTTTCTCAGTTTTCTGAAGCAGCATTTCCGCCAAGTGGACGCGGGGGACTTTGCCCGACTGGACGCCAAGAAGGCGAAGGAAGCGGATGTGGTGTTGCTGGACTACGACAGCGACGGCTTTAACGGCCCGCGGGCCACTCTGCCGGAGGGTTACACGCGCCCGACGGTCACCATTGGTGTCATTGGCGGTCTGCTTTGCAGCCAACTCCGGCTCAAGACCGGCTACATGTGAAACTGCATGGGCGATGCGGCTCAAGGCGAGCCGCCCAAACACGAAGTCTTTCTGTCCCCGTTCAAGGTTGACCCCAAGTACGAGATGTGGCCAACCCCGGCCAACTATCGCCAGTATCCAGGCGGCAAGGCCCTGCCGGACAAGATCAAAGTGTGGCGCGTTCAGAACACCGGCAAGGATTACGGCGGCGTGGTCGCCTTTCCCGGAGGGTTTGAAGATTCCCCGGACGCCGAGGTGCTAACCCCCGGTTTCAACGTCGGCAAAGGCAGCGGCTCTGTCGGGGTCGGACGGCAGGGGAATTTCCTTCAGTGGGGTTTCTCGGCGCCGCCCTCCCAGATGACCGAGGCCGGAAGGCGGTTCTTCCTCAACTGCATCTGCTACATTCGCAAGTTCGACGGCCAGGCCCCGCTGGTCCGGGTCCAGTCCAGCGACCGCAGCTACGCCGTCTTCCTGGCGTCGCTGATCAACCGCATCACGGACCCGAAATTCAAGACCAGGCTATTCCCGGAGAACCTGCTCAACAAGTTCAACGACGACCCCGAAGGCTTGGCCAAGTTCTACCAGGACCATCTCGAACTCATCTATCGCGACCGGGTCTTCCGCGTCGATGAGGACCTGCCGCGGTTGGGCATCAAATCCAATCGTACGCTGGCCACACTGCAACGCCTGGTCAAGTTGCTCGATGATCCCGCGCGCAAGGGCCCTGCCCGTAAGGAGCTGCAACGTTACACCGAGCGATCGTTTGCCACACCCGGCGAATGGCGGGCTTGGTTTGATAAGAACCGCCATCGCTTCTACTTCACTGACGTTGGCGGCTACAAGTTCATGATTGCGCCCGGGAATTATCCCGTCCGCAAAGGCTCCCTGCTCCAGCCGTAACGGGCAAGCCCGATTCTACAAACGGTTCCGTGTGGGGGCGCATCTCGCCACGACCACCGGCAAATGCTAAACAGGCTCGCCAGCCAGGCAGGGCGCGTCACTCCGTGCGCGCCGCGAAGCAAATGAGGTTCTCCAGAAAGGGCTCAGCCCGGCAGGAACGGATGCAGGCGGGTGAGATTGCCGGTGAGGTAAGCTGCGGTGGCGTAGCGCAGAATTCCGGTAATCATCACCAGCAACAGGCCGGTGGTCAGGTAGAGGCCGAACGCATGAGAGGGGTCCGGCTCCATGACGCGTGGGACACCGTGGTAAAGAATGGCGATGGACAACACGATGCCGATTGACCAACCGACCCACGGGGAAATCGTAAAGGCGTCCAGCAAGCGCAAAAGAAACAGCGGCCCCAAACCGTAGCTGACGATGGTGAAGGCCTGGGTAAAGGTGTGACGCGTATGAAACGTCTCGCCCATGGACTTGATAACCTTCGCACTGATAAACACCACCACCAGAGTCAACAGCATTTGCGCCACCTCGTAACCTGCCGCCTGGGCGGGAGAAAAGGGCCGAAGCCGCGCGATGCCCGATTGCCATTTCCCCCAATGAACTAGCCCCATTGCTTCAACGGCCGAAGTGAACGCCAGGAAAGGCAGCAAGTAACCCATCAAAACGAAGTACAAGCTGCGCCGGGCGCGCGTGATGCCATCCCACGTGGCTGCTGGCTCAAAAATCAGGAGTAAGGCCTTAATCATCATCGCGGCAGTCTTAGCGGGGAAAACCTGAAGTGACAATAAAAAAGACCCACGCTTCTGCCTGGTGGTATTGCTGAACCACCGATATCACTATCGCAGGGTTAGACACGCCGCGTGCCGCCGCGTTCAGTCTGTTGGCCGGCCGGGAGAATTTGCACTATCCGCTTCCATTCCAGCACGGCTTATGATTGACTGAGGTCGATGAAGGTCGAAGTGGGCATTTGGAACAAGTTGACCCGCATGGTCCAACTTCTCCTGTTTGTGGCAGGCGTCCTGGCTGTGGCCGCCTGGTATCTGCCGCTTATCCGAAACAATCAGGCAGTGCGCCAGCGAATCCTTCAGTTGGATGGGCAAATCCAGCAGGAAGAGGCGCGCGGCAAGGCGTTGAAGAGCCAGATTGACGCCCTGCGCTATGACCCCAAGGCAGTCGAACGGATTGCCCGAGAGCGCCTCGGCTACGCCAAGCCGGGCGAGACCGTCATCCGGTTCAGGCCACCCGCAACCAATTCGCCCGCGCGATGAACGATGAACCGAGGCGGTGGAGGAGCCGCGCCGCGGGCAGGGCGGTTTCAAGATCTGAAGCAAACGGGTGAGGGCATTGAAAAGGAGCACTAAAAACTGCATCCATGCCTCGATCTCTGTTTTGATCGCGGCATGGAAACGCCGCGTTGCGGGATTTCCTGCGAACACTTGCCAAGCTTGCTGGATCTCTTTAGAGGCTTGCCCGAT
>JAJYHY010000183.1 GCA_021784555.1 bacterium | reverse complement strand
CCCGGCATGGGGGCTGGTCGCCTCGTGCAAAGGGCGGGGGTCCAAGACGAAGGGCGTCTTGTGGAGCAGGGGCAAGCGGGCAGCCATGGTGTGACATATAGAACATCTATACGTTAGAGTCAACAAAAAATGCGTTGTGCAGCGCATTTTTTCGCTTTTTCCTCAATTTTGGGAAATTAGGCGAGGATCAGGGAGCCGGCTGTTGGCTTGACTGATGGGCTGTTTCAGTCGAAACTCTGTCTGTGGCCGCGCCAGCATGATTTCACGACAGGCCATTCGCGGGTTCGCCAACGAAGTCGCCCGGCGGTTTAAGCCGACACGGATTGTCATGTTTGGCTCGTACGCTTACGGCAAGCCCACACCGGACTCCGACGTGGACCTGCTGGTAGTCATGCCCTGTAAAGGCCGCCCGCTGGATGCCGCCCTCGCTGTGCGCCGCACGGTCGAAGCCGACTTTCCGCTGGACCTGATCGTGCGGACGCCCGCCGAGATGCGGAAGCGGCTGTCTTTAGGAGACTTCTTTCTCCGTGAAGTCATGGACAAAGGGATCGTCCTTTATGAAGCCGCTCACGACTGAGTGGGTCGAAAAGGCGGAGGGCGACTTCCATTCCTGTCTGCCGGAGGTGCGTGCCCGAAAGCACTCTGATCAGAGACCAAGATTGAGCCGATAGAACCTGGAGCTGATCCCGCCTACAAAATTTGTGTACCAAATCGAGCGATTGGTCGGCGCGGCGGAAAGGTCCGCGATGCGTGACCAGGCGCCGCCGCCCAGGCTGTTGCGGGCCTGGACGATGTAATCCAGGTTAGAGGCGGCGTTGAAATGCAGTGCGGCGTAGTATGAGGTCGGCAGCAACAGAGGCCCGATCTGGGCCGTCGGCGGGCGGAAGACGGCATCGAGAACCCAGGTGACGACGTCCGCCATAATGGCCTGGCCCTGCGGCCCGGCGAGCAGTGTGCTCCAAACGTAGATGATTTTGCCTCCGTTGGCGGGGCCGGTGCGGAAGCCAAGGAACACGGCCGGGTCGCCGTAATCGTGTCCTTGCGTGTCAATGGCCTTGAGGAAGGGTTCATAGCGGTTGGCGCGGCTGACCTGGGCGCCGTTCACGGCGCGCAGGCGAGGGTCGCCCGGCGGGAAGTCAAATTGGTCAGGCACGGAGTGGAGGATGGTTTGGTTGGTGTACCGCCGCATGAAGATGCCGGCAGGGGCCTGTTCGAAGGTCTCGAAGGGCATTCCCAGCGCGGGCAGCAGCGGGTCCGCCGGGCCGGGCTGGTCCGCCGGCCCGTAACCGTAGTAGAAAGGAAATGGCCCGGTGGCCAGGATAACCAGGGTGCCTCCTTCGGTGAGATAGCGAATGATGGCGGTTTTACCGTCTCCCACGGTGTTCACGGTCTTCACGTAATTCTCGCTGCCCAGATAAAAGGCCACGGGATACTGCGTCGCATTGAACACATTCGCATTGACGAACTGGGCTTCGGTCAGGGTGTCCCATTTCTTGCGCAGGCCGGTTTGGGCGGCGAAGTTGGCGCCCGGCCCGGGAGTGTCCATTGGCAGCAAAGCAATTCTGCCGGCTGGCAATTGGGCATAGCTTTTCTGCAGCGCCAGAATCGCCAGCGCCTGATGCTCCTGCTCGACAAATGACGCGGAAGCCGCCGTAACCGCCTCTTGGAAGGGCTGCCAATCCGGCGGCGTGCCGGTAAACGCGGTTAGGCCCATCACGAGCGTGCCGTTGGGATTCACCTGGCTGAGGGAACGTCCGCTGGGCAACGCAACGTAATCCAAGAGCACTTTTTGCTTGAACATCATCGGCCAAGCCTGCCAGGCCAAAACCGGATGGCCGCTTAACGGGGCCGTTGTGCCATTATCCAGAACCAGGAGCGGCGCGCGCGTGAGCATCTCGTCTGGTGGAGGCGCGTAGGCCACGAGCAAGAGGCTCGCTCCCGGCGCGCTCAGGGAGGTGACGTTCGTCACGCCGTGCAGGGTTTGGGCGAAGGGGATTCCGTAATTCCAGCGGAGGCCGGGGACAATGCCGGCAAACGAGTTCAGGGCATTCCAATTTTGCGGCAGCAGATAGCCGCTATGCAGGGGCAGCGTGATGAAGAACCCGTTGGTCACACTGCGGACGTTGGCTTCGTTATAGACAAGCGAGTCGTCGAACGAAATAACCGGGGCGTTAGCCGGGACGGCGCCGATAGTCACGACATCCCCATCGCGCATGCCGCGCAGATAGAGTGAGCTGGGAGATTGAGTGGGCCGCACAATGTCGCTGCTCCCCAGCGTTTGGGTCTGGCCGTTCCGCGTGCGGGTCACAACAAGCTGGGAGATATCGACAAAGGGATAGGAGAAGCTGATGTCGAAGGGCGCGGGCTGGCTCGAAACGACGCGAAAGCTGCACGAACCGTCCCCGCCGGTGCGATAATCGGTGACGTCCCGATCGGTGCCGTTCTTGTCGAAGGCGATGCAGGCCTTGACACCGGCGACCACGCCCATCGTCGAGGCCCCGACCGGCTCGTTGAGGGGCAAGGATGGACTGAACCCATAATTGTAGCGGTTGCCGCGCCCCGGCCCCGAGCCGTCGAACACGCCGTAACCTTCGGTCAAGGCGCCGCTGGTTCCGAAGTCCGCAATCGAATCCTCGTAGTTGGCCTGGTAGAGTTCCGGCCAGCGCTGAAGCATGCCGCGCAGGTAATAGCGCATGCGCGGGTCGCCGGTATGCACATAGACCTGGGTCATCGCGTCAATGTTCCAATTGACTTCGTTGGCGCAGCCCAGGCCCGCCCAGTCCCTTCCGCTGTTCGGCTCGACCAGGAAGGCGCTATCGACCGCCCCGTCAAAGCGGTCGGAGTCCATCGCCCAGGGATGCATGTAGCGCCAGGTGAGATTGTCGGCGAGATGGAGGGCCAACTGGGCATTGGCGGCCCGCACCGGGTCGTCCCGAAAAGTGAAGTAGTAATCGAGCAGGAAGGCGGTGCTCAGCGTGCCGCCTATGGCAAAAGGTGACGAAGGCACATCCGAGAATTCATTGCGGCTCCAGACAAAATGCTTTGCCCAGTTGAACAAGCCGTCAATGTCATCCAGGTAGCCGGGCCGGACTGACCCGCGGCTGCGGTCGTAGCGATAGAGTTCGACCAGGACTCGAGCCGGATACCATCCCTCGGAGTTGTGCAAGGTCGTTACTGCCGGGCCGCCCCAGTTGTCGAACCAGGCCCCCGACAGCGGTTTCTCCCAATAAAGGCAGGGGTCTCCATCGACCGTAAACCGCTTGGCGTAGTTGTTCAGCAGGGACTCCACTCGCGTCCGCGCATAGTTCACTGTGGCCATATCGCCCTTGCGCAAGGCCGTATCAATCGGCATCTCCACGTGCCCTTCCCAACCCTGGACCAGCACCGTTCCAGCCGGATAAAACGTCGTCTCGCCTCCATCCCCGTAAAGGCCTACACCGATCGGGCCTTCAAAATCACTCAGGCGTGCTCCGCCGGGAATCCAGCCGAGGTCGTTCATCGCCGGGACCTTTGGCAAAGCGTTTGTATAACGCTCGAAGAGCCGGGCCTGAAAGCGTTCATTCGGGTCTTCGGTCGAGGGCAGGTCCGTGTCGATTTCCAGCGTAAACCATGAGGAGAGCACCTCGCCCCCTGTGGGATAAGCCTGCTGGCCGTAGCGCACACCGCCATAAGGGTAAGCCAGGGTGACGAAGTTCGTCAGGCTGCCTTGCCGCCAGCAATAGGCTGTGGCGATGTACCGCGCGGATTGGTCCGTAGTCCGCGCGCCTTGAAAATCGTACCCCACATAGAGACTCGCCTCCGGGTCCCAAAGCCCAATCATCGGGATAGGACTGCCGCCGAGCGGGCAGATATAACTCCAATTCCGATTCCAGAGGCACGAAATCTCAGGCGAGCCGGTGTGGACATCGAGCAACAGTGAGAAGGGGTCGGCGTACGGCGTCGGATTGAGCCAGCCCCGCTGGTGCCACACCTCGGCGGTTGGCATCGAACAGACCAGGAAATGGAACGGGGCGGGTCCGTCCGGAAAGAGGGCCAGCCACCGGTTAGTGTCGAACGCGCGGATGGTGAGCTTGAACCGGACGATCGGCTCCCAGGTGGTGGGGGCGTTGGAAATGCTGGCCGAAGGGGCGGTGATGCTCACGAAATCGTCGGTGCCAAAGGTGACCGCCAGCGGGTCTTTAGTGTGGAACCCGGAAAGCCGGATCTGGTTTGTCTCCACCACCACGTTGTCCGCCTGAATGGCGTGTTCCGCCGCCAACCGAATCGGCGCCACGACTTTTCCATCCGCCAGCACATCAAAACCTGCATTGCCTGCTGGGCGCATGGTGAAGACCGGGCCGGCTTGCGCCTGAACCAAACCCGCCAACAACAGACTCACGCCTCCGAACCATGCCAGAGGAAGGCTCGGACGCCGAAGCGGAACCGAAGGAGGAGTACTCATAGTCGATGATCCATCTTAAGGTTTGCCTCCTTGGCGGAAAAGCACGAAAGGCCGGGGCGCACGACAAAATTCTTCGAGTGGCTGAGATTACACGCCTTCTTTCTCCCGTCGTATAGAGGTTCAAAAGGGCTTTGAGCACACCTTGCAAGGTGTGCTCACCCGTCCTGGCTACCTCACCGCCAACCACCCGCAATTCTCGCCCAACCTCGGTGCGCGGCCCGACCGCGCCATGCCCTTGCCCCTCTTCACGCAAAGAACCCACGGCTCTCAAGCTTGCGCAGAGGACGCGACAACGCCCAAGAACACATTTTGTCAATGGCCACGACGGAATGGCTCGGGCCGCAGATTCTGCCTTGACAACGGCTGATTGGTGCGCAGGATGGCCGGAATGAGTACAGCCAATGGCAACGGCGCCTGCATGGGTGATGGACCCGGGATCAGAAGTCGTGGATCGGTGCGAGTGTCTCCACGACCGAAACCCGAGAATTTGAAGCGTGTGAGTGTCTAAATGGCCTCCGAACCCGAATCTCACGTGGTGCAAGCGCTCCCCGTCTTGTCTGGCTGCCGGCCTTCCGTGGGGCGCAAACTCGCCTTCTGGCTATTGGTTGGAATGGTCTCCGTGCTCTTTGTGGAAGTGCCCGCCGGCTCTACCATGTTCCCTTTCTTCACCGTTTGGGGATTGCTGGTCGTCGTCCCGCTCTACCTGTTACACAGCGTTTTTCTGGCCGGTCTGGTCTTCCGGTTCGGGCGTCCTCGCTTCTGGACGCTCTTTGCCGCGGGCATGCTTTACGGGATGTACGAGGCGTACATCACAAAGGTGCTCTGGACTTCCTTTCGCCCCGAAGGCCCCTTCCTCAGGGTGGGCGGTATCGCCTTTTTCGAGACCATCATGCTGGTGTTCTGGCTGCATCCGATGCTGGCGTTTGTTATCCCTCTGTTTTTTACCGAGATCCTCTGCACAAATTCGTTTGAAATCGCCGACGGCTTGCCCTGGTGGACCCAGCGATCACTGCAAAAGCATCCCCACCGTTGGATCGGCTTGCTCATGGCTTTCCTGGGATTTATGCAGTTCGTCAATTCACCGTCCGTCGCCAGTTCCTTTCTCTCCGGAACAGGCAACTGCCTGGTGCTTGGACTGGCTTTGCTGTGGTGGAGGCGTTCCGGGGGCGCGGCCTATTCCCTGCGGGAGTTGCTTCCCGGCCCCAAGGGCTTGTGGGCGTTCGGCTTGGTGCTGGTGGTTTGGCACGTTTTCTGGGGGCTGAGCATCAAACCACATTCAATCCCCGGCATCCTCCAAGGCCAGCTCACTATCTGGAGCCTCTACGCCACCTTAAAGGGGTCGGTTCTTAGTATTGACAACTTTTTCACTTTGGGTAGCCTTTCCGAGCAGGGCGGAAGAAGGGGTCAGCCCTATAACATGAACTCGGGCCTACAGCGGAAGTTCCATGGCTTTTCGGTGGCAAAAAGTGCGTTTGAGGCTTATTTGACGCGGCTCTTGCGCGCCTTGTTAATTTTCTTGCGCGTGACTGCTTTCACCTTGGCTTCGGGCACTGTGGCCGGCAGTGTCAACTTCAGCGCGTCCAATAATTGCTTCTGCAGCGGACTGGGCTCGGGCAGCCGGCGGCAGAGGACCTGGCCGCTCTTGAGCGTGCGGAAGTCCCTCTCGACATAGGCCAACATGCCTGCAATTAGCATAAAGTCAGACCTCGATGATCCAGGCTACAGGACGGGGCGTTATGCGGTTTTAGGGCCTAAAATTGGCTGGAAGTTCCGTATGGTCTGATCTGTCATGGAGGCCGCCGGCGGAAAAGCCGAGCGAGTACTCGCTCATGCAACCGGCCAACGCCTTGTCTGGACTAGATGCCGCCGGCGAAGCTCTTGCGAACGGCTCTCCCCAGCGGCTCAAGCAGTTGCGTAGCGCCCGCTGCCATGAGTTCCAGGTCGGTGGCGGTCATGAAGAAGCGGAAGCCTTGTTCCTGGAAGCGGCTGATTTCGGCCGGACTGCGCGCCGGCCTGCCCAAGGCCTTTCCGTGCTTCCTTCCGGCGGCGCAAATCGTGGCGACGGCCTCCTCAAGCTTCGGCTCCTGTTGCCGGCCGCGCAGCCCTAGCGAGAAGGAAAGATCGCTGGTTCCGATAAAGAGCACGTCGATGCCGGACGTGGCTGCAATCTCTTCGATATGGGCCAGTCCGGTGGTGTCCTCGACCACCGCCACGACAACGACGTTCTCATCCGCAAAGTCATAATACCCTTCCGGCGCCGGCCAGCGGAACTGGGCCAGGTCGGCCCCGGAACCGCGCCGTCCCGCAGGAGGATAGCGGCAGGCGGCAGCCGCACGCCGGGCCAGTTCAGGGGTGCTGGTGAAGGGGAAAATCACTCCCAGCACGCCGGCATCCAGCACGCGCTTGGCCATCCAAAGCTCATTCACCGGAGGCCGGGCGAAGGGCACCACCGGTAAACCGCGCGTCGCCAGCACAACGTTCCGAACGGTCTCCAGGCTCAGGGGCGTGTGCTCCATTTCAAGCCACAGGAAATCGAATCCGAGGGATGCCGCCTGCGCGGCGACCTCCACGCTGTTGAGGCTAATGACGATGCCGAGCACGCTTTCATCTCGCGCAAGCCGTTCCTTGACCGGGTTGTTGGATTCAGATTTACGGAAATTTGCGGATTGGCCGTTCATATGGGATTCTTATTACCTCAATCCACAAATGGTGTCACGTATTTTTCGTCCCGCCCAATTCTTTGTTCCACCTGGGACATAGTATAGGGCCTAGCCGGCATATCTCATGCCGAATAAAACGGCGACAGCCTGTGGGTAGGGCGCGCAGTCCTCTGCGCGCCCTACCCGCGTGTATCACTCTCTCTCAATTTCTTTTCTTTTTGAAAGTTTTTTTTTGCCCCGATTTTCTTGCCAGGGAGCTTTTCGAGGTTTGGTTGCGGCATTGCCGCGCTGGGGAATATGCGGGCCAGGCCCGCCGCAAAATGAGTTGGATTGTTCCTGAACACACTCGAGCTTTTGCAAGCTAATCTTTGAGGCGGTTTTTTGCGCGTTTTTCCGTGAGAATAACGTTTGCGTAGTTTTTCGAAGAAATTTCTTGCTACGCTATATGTGGGGTATATGCTTCTACTGTCGCCCAACTAATGGCGTATGTAGAGACTCAGGTAACGAGAACAACTTCAACCAAAATACTCAGTCTAAGCCGCCCCTGTCGTTGCGCGTCGAGAAGCAAAAGTAGCCATGGCAATTTCAGCAGAAAGGACAACCATGATAGATTCCACCGAAGCCATTTTGTCCGCGGGTTCGTCCCAAACCGCTCGCCGGTCCGGTAAGGCGCCCGTCTCGCGCCTGTCAGGTGAAGGCGCAAGCCGGGGCAGGAAGCCGTTGCCAGTTGAGCGGGTCTTTAGCGAGCCGGGTATCAGTCCCTTTGACCAGGTTGAGTGGGAAAGGCGCACGGCACTCATTACCGATGACGCCGGAAAGGTGATCTTCCGGCAGGAAAATGTCGAAGTGCCGAGGTCTTGGTCGCTGCTTGCAACCAAGGTGGTTGTTTCCAAGTATTTTTATGGCGAACAAGGCACACCCGAGAGGGAAGTCTCGGCGCGGCAACTCTTGCACCGGGTTTGCCGCACCATCGCGGACTGGGGGGTGAAGGACGGCTATTTTCACAAGGCGGATGGGGAGATTTTTTACAACGAACTGCTCTGGCTGTGCCTGAATCAGTATGGGGCGTTCAATTCGCCTGTCTGGTTCAATGTGGGCCTGTATCACGAATATCACGTCGGCAACAACTCCAGCCGTGGCAACTGGCATTATAATCGCAAGACAGCCCAGGCCGAGCGCGCCCAGACCCAATACGAGTATCCGCAGTGCAGCGCCTGCTTCATCCAATCCGTCGAGGACAATATGGAGTCGATCATGCACCTGGCCTACAGCGAAGCCATGCTCTTCAAGTTCGGCTCCGGCACCGGCACGGACCTCACCCCTATCCGTTCCAGCAAGGAGAAGCTCAGCGGCGGAGGGCGTCCGAGCGGGCCGCTCTCGTTCCTCAAAGTCTATGACCAGGTCGCCAATGTGGTGAAATCCGGAGGCAAGACCCGGCGGGCGGCCAAGATGAACACGCTTCATGATTGGCACGGGGACATTGAGGAGTTCATCGAGGCCAAGATGAAGGAAGAAAAGAAGGCCTGGGCGCTCATCGAGCAGGGCTACGACGGCTCCTATAACGGCGATGCCTACGGCAGCGTGATGTACCAGAACGAGAACCTCTCCGTGCGCGTCAGTGACCAGTTCATGCAGGCCGCCCTCGACGGCAAAGAATGGTGGACGCGCGCCATCACCACCAAGGAACCGCTCCAGAAAAAGGACGCCTCCACTCTGCTCCACAAAATTGCCGAGGGCACCTGGACTTGCGGCGACCCGGGCATGCAATACGACGGTTCCATCCAGAAATGGCACACCTGCAAGGGCACCGAGGCGATCCACTCGACCAATCCCTGCTCCGAATACGTCTTTCTCAACAACACCGCCTGCAACCTGGCTTCCCTCAATTTGATGAAGTTCCGGCGCGAGGACGGCACCTTCGAGGTGGAGCGGTTCAAGGCGGCGGTGCGCGTCTTCATTACCGCGCAGGAGATACTGGTCGATAACGCCAGCTATCCCACCAAGGACATCGCCGAAAACTCCCATATCTTTCGCACCCTCGGTTTGGGTTACGCCAATCTTGGTTCGCTCATTATGAGCTACGGCCTGCCCTACGACTCGGATGAAGGCCGCGCTCTGGCTGGCGCCATTACGGCCATTATGACCGGTCATGCCTACGAACAGTCCGCCCGGCTCGCCGCCTCAAAAGGCCCCTTCGAGGGCTACCGGGACGCGCGTTGCGCCCATGTCACTAAACCGCTGGCCCCGGACAACGTCGAGTCGATGATCGGGGTCATCCAGCAGCACCGCGACGCCGTGGAGCAGATCCAGCCCAGCCAGGATTTCCATTACCTGAAGGAGGAAGCCCGCCACTGCTGGGACGCCGCGCTGGCCGCGGGCCGTTCCACCGGCTACCGCAATGCCCAGGTCACCGTGTTGGCGCCCACCGGCACCATCGCCTTCCTCATGGACTGCGACACCACCGGCATCGAGCCGGACATCGCCTTGGTCAAATACAAGCTCCTGGCCGGGGGCGGCATGCTGAAAATCGTCAACCGGACCGTGCCCGAGGCCCTGGAACGTCTGGGCTACAGCGCCACGGAAATCGACCGCATCGTTGCGCACATCGAGAAGTTCGACACCATCGAAGACATTGAAGAAGGCGGCCAAGCCCTTTCCAGCGGTCTTAAACCAGAGCACCTGCCGGTCTTCGATTGCGCCTTCAAGGCCTTCCGCGGCCAGCGCAGCATCAGTTACCTCGCCCACCTCAAGATGATGGGCGCTGCCCAGCCCTTTATCAGCGGCGCCATCTCCAAGACCGTGAACATGCCCCACGAAAGCACGGTCGAGGACGTGCGCGATGCCTACGTCCAGGCCTGGAAGATGGACCTCAAGTGCGTGGCCATTTATCGCGACGGCTCCAAACGCTCCCAGCCGCTAAGCACCCGCAAGAGCGAGGAAACCGGCGCGAACGGCACTACCGCCGCCGGCGTCACTTTGGAAGCCAGGGTCAAAGAGCTGGAGGCGGAAGTGGCCCGGCTTCGGACAGAAACCGGCCAGCCGCTGCGGCGCCGGCTCCCAGATACCCGCACCGCCATCACGCACAAGTTCGATATTGCCGGCCACGAAGGTTACCTCACCGTGGGCCTGTTTGAGAGCGGCCAGCCCGGCGAGCTTTTCATCACCATGGCCAAGGAAGGTTCGACTATTGGCGGACTGATGGATGGCATCGGCACGCTCACCAGCCTCGCCTTGCAATATGGCGTGCCCCTCGAGGCCCTGGTCCGCAAATTCGCCCATCAGCGGTTTGAACCCTCCGGTTTCACCAAGAACCCGGAAATCCGCAATGCTTCCTCCATCACGGACTACGTCTTCCGCTGGCTGGCCTACCAGTTCATCCCCGGCTTTCGCGAGGCCGCCTCAAACCACAACCAGCCCGAGCTCGCCATGCCGGGACTTATCGAGGAGCTGAAAAAAAAAGTGAACCGGCCCGTCCCGGAACTGCCCTTGGCTGAGGATGGCGACGTGCTGGAGATAAAAGCGGCCAGTGGAAACGGCGCCAGCCATCACTCCGCCTCCGCCGTGACCGCCCAGCGCGTCATCCGCACGCTCAACGACGCCATCGCCCATTTCCAGCAGGACGCCCCCACCTGCCCCAACTGCGGCCACGTCGCCGTCCGCAACGGCGCCTGCTACAAATGCCTCAATTGCGGGGAGAGTCTGGGGTGCAGTTAGCCCCCTGCCGGGCCAATCTAATGGGCGCTCGTTCCAAGGGCGAGAATATCTTCCCCCCCTCTCAGCCTTCCGCAGTTTGACGAGGACTTTGCCCATATCCCGTTTGGTCTTCATACAACAACCTGCCCGGCGGCATCGAAGGCGTCAAGCCGATATTGGCCTGCGGAGGTGGCTCGGGTGCATCCCCGGCAGCGCGCGAATCGCTTAAGCCGAAAGTCTTGCCAGACCCGCGCGAAATGCCCGGCGGGCCGCCCGCCAGGATTCAATAGCGGCGCACCGCTCCAGCAGCGAGATGTCCAGGGCGGGAAGAAGCCGGCTCTTTCGCAACCGCTCGTAGCGGACGGAACTGTCCAGGGCGAAAACCTCAAGTTTGTCCTGGCGCCAAAACCAGACTTCGGACACCTGGAACCGGCGATAGATTGCCAGCTTGTCAATGCCGCCACTGGTGAGAGCAATCTCCAGCACCAAGTCCGGATATGTCTTCTCTGTGCCGATGCACCACGATTTGTCCGGCTCGGCGCCCGCCTCTTTCAGCGCCCGGCGTATCGTGGCCTGGCCTCGAGGCACGATCTCGATGCCGGTCTGGTCGAAAAACAGGTCCATGAAGCCGGCCAGCCAATCCTTGAGACGTTCGTGCTTGTTTGAAGTGGTCATGATTTCGAGTTCGCCCTCCAAATAGTACAGGCGAGGGCCGGGCCGGTCATCGCCCAACCTTTTGTCAAAGGTCAGGTAACGTTCCCAGGATATGCCGCAAACCACCAACCGTTGCTCCGGGTCGGCGCCTCCGGGTTCGGCTTGTGGCCAAAGGAGGTCCTCCAAGGCGGCTTCGGCGCCCGGATACGTCAGAACAGATGCAGCCATGACGGTAAACTACATGGGGGCAGGAGGGTCTGCAACGACGAAGGAGGGGGTCCAAAGACCAGAAGGGGAGCTAAAAGCTCAAGAGCACCTGCCAGACAAACATGTTGCCCAGGCCGTCGATCTGCTCCCAAATCCGGCGCATCATATCGATGTCCCCGGTGATGGCGGGCAACTCGCTTGCCTTCACTTGCCAGGGGAGGCAGACGCCGGCCGGGACTTGCGGCTTGAGCCGGTCTCCGAGTCCCTTGAGCCGCTGGCGGTCGGCCACCGATTCCGGTGTGTCGCATGGGGGCGTGGCCGTTGGGGCGACTGAAACAGCGCGATAGACTCCGTGCTCACGAGCGGTCTCGGTCATCGCGCGCAGGTTTTCAACGCGTGTATCGTCCTGCATGATGGCCCCGGCATCGAAGATGTAGCCGCCATCCGGCGCGGCTTCATCGATGACGCGTCGGCAAAAGGCCCGGACTTCGCCGGGCGTGCCGTAGTTGAGCAGCAGGTTCGGCACGCCGCCGCTGATGGCGAATTTATGCCCGAGCTTCTTGCGCACGGAAAAGACATCGTCGCGATCCACGTGGAAGAGGATGCTGCGGGCGGGCAGTTCGGTGAAGGCGTCCAGGTGAGGGGCCCACTTGCCTTCGGCGTAGAACATGGTTTGGTGGCCGTGTTTCCAGAATTCTTCGATAATTGGGCGCAGCGTGGGCCAGTAATAGGTCTCGAACTGGCGAGGATTGATGAAGGGAACGCAGCCGCGGTGCATCCAGAAGCCGATGGGCACTTGCCGGTTCGGGTCGGCGGTGGTCAAGCCGACGTGGCAGAGGTGAGGCATGAGCGCTTCGCAGGCGGCCAGGACCTTCTCCGGCTGCTCATGGAGGTCGGTCACCAGGCCGACATAGCCCCGCAGTTTGTCCGCCAGGATATCGAACGGAGCCTTGAAGATGCCGGCAATGCTGGAAGGCATGCCGCACTCGGTCCGCAGTCTTTGCACCTGCGGTCCAAAGGCGTAGAAATATTCCAGCATGGCCATCGCCCCTTTGACCAGCGCCAACCGGCTCCGGTAGGCGGAGGCGCCGCCGATTTCGGTGGACACGCGCGGCAGCCACGTATTGTAAAGAAATCCGGTGGGGTCCTCGATCAGGGCGTCGTATTCATCCGCGCGCATGAAGGCCTGGTCCTCCGGCGGCTCGATGTAGTTGAAACCGGTCGTGTGAGGAATTCCGATGCCCGGGATCCCGTAATAACGCAGCCCAAGCGCCTGGGTCAACCCGGTCCAGACATACACCATGTTCGGGACGATGGCGTCCCAGTCGAAATCCTTGGCGCATTTGACGGCCGCTTCGAAGGCCTTGCGGTAGTCGTGGGCGACGTCCTGGCAGGTCATCCCGGCGTAGCGCGCGGTGAACTCGGCGACAAATGGCCGAATCGGCACGCAATCCGGTTTTTCGTTTCTCAGGGCCGTCACATAGCGGGCCAGGCGTTGCTGGTAGAGTTCTTCAGTGCTCATTCTTCTTCTGGTGGTTTGCGCAACCCGCGATACTCTGGGTCGGAGGTTAAGGACCGTGGCGCCGTTAAGCCATAAAAAATTGCCACAACTCGGGCCAAAGGGCGCAGGCCTATAAGGACCCCCAATTCCTGGCGAATCCGAACTTCGAAATCCGAAATCCAAAAGCGGCAATGGCCAAAACCGCCTTACGGACCACGAAATACTCGAAATACGCGAAAGGAGGGAGAAACCAAAACCAAGGGCGAGGAGCCGTTCGCAGATGGCATCCACCCCACAGCCTGGCTCTAATGTCTGTTTTCGTGTATTTCGCATATTTCGTGGTCCTCTCCGTTGTAATCACGCCTCGCCACATTTGCCAGATTGACGATCCGAGCCCGCTCCATCCATGCTCGCGCAATGCCGAGTGTCATTCTAAGACAAGACCAGCCACTGAAGGCCTCCGGATTGCCTGCCGAGGCGGGGAGCGGGACGTTCCCGTCGCGCCAGCAACTCTTTGTGCTCCTGGCGGCTTACTTCGCGCTGCAAGTGGTCATTCGCACGCTGCTCTCCAACAGTGCCGACCTGGATGAAGCCGAACAGGTTCTCCTGGCCCAAAGACTTGCCTGGGGATACGGCTCCCAACCGCCGCTCTATACCTGGATTCAGATCGCCTTCTTTTCCGCGTTCGGCACTTCCATCTTCTCCCTGTCGCTGTTCAAGAACCTGCTGCTGTTTTGCATCTACGTGTTCACTTACTCGAGCGCGCGCCGCATGACGCGAAGCCATCTGGCGGGGGCCGCCGCGGCCATCTCCTTGCTGTGTTTGCCGGAGGTGGCGTGGGAATCGCAACGCGACCTCACGCATTCAGTCATCGCCTCGACGCTGGCGATGGCCACCCTCTGGTGCCTGGTATGCCTGAGCCTGTCTCGGAAGACAAGGTGGTTCGCGCTTTTGGGGGCCTGCGCGGGCCTGGGGTTAGTCTCGAAGTACAACTACGCATTCTGGCTGCTTGGGCTGGTTCTGGCGGCGTGTTCCCTTCGCGAATTGCGCCGGCTTTTCCTGGACCGGCGGATGCTGCTCGCCCTCATCGTGGCAACGCCCGTTTTCCTTCCGAATGGCCTGTGGATGCTGCACCACCGCGGTGAGGCCCTGGCGGCAACTTCAAAGTTCGATTTCAACCAATCGGCCAGTTGGCTTTGGACCGCCGGTGTCGGGCTGTGGAACATCGCAACCGCCACGGCTTCGTATGCCGGGCCGCTGCTGCTGATTGCTCTCATCGTTTTCCACCACGCTCCCAAGAGGCCCGCCCTCCCGGAGACGAGGGTTTATCGGAGGCTGCTTTTCCGGGCACTGCTCATTGTTTGCGGCGCCTCGATACTGCTGGTCCTGGGATTCCGAGCCACGGATCTGCGGGGGCGGTGGTTGGAGCCGGTGCTGGTTTGCCTTCCCACGCTGGGCGCGGTCTGCCTCCACGAGCGGATCGATGAAGGCCGATTGAAGATCCTGGCCGGGTTCGGGCTTTGCGTGATGGCGGCCGTAAGTCTCATTATGCCCGGGCGAATCCTGCTGGCCGAACCGCTGCATCGGGAGGAGCCGCTCAACCGGCCCTACGCCGCACTGGCGGCCCAAATCCGTCCCCTGCTTCAACCGTCCACGCTCATCGTTGCCCGGTCGCGCCTGCTCGCGGGCAACCTCCGCCTGAACCTGCCGCGGAGAACGGTGGTCACGCCCGAGACCGCCGACCTGTTCCCGGCGCCGGCTTCACGGCAATTGCTGGTCTGGAACGCCTCGCTTAGGCCGGCGCTGCCCGAGACCCTCCGGGAATGGGCCAAGCGATTCTCGGTGGATCTCCGGAAGGTCCGGCCGCGGTACTTTACCGCCCTCTACAAGTTTCATCGCCGCAAGCGGATGACCTTGGCCGTTATCGAGTTGCAGGAGCCGCCCCTGCGCAATGGCGGGGTCTCTTCACGAGCAGGGACAAAGCCGAGGCGCATGCTTGACTAGAAATCTGACCATTTTTCGCTGGAGGCTCACACGTCTCTGGCGCTGCTGGCCAACGGTGGAGTCCGAGCTTGGGCCAGTTGACTGAGGATTTCGCGCAACTGGGTGGAGCGCTGGATTTCTTCGATGGTGAGCCTGGCCTTGCGGCGCCAGTTGGGCCGTTCCACCGATGTCCCGGGGACGTTCTGCGGTTCGGTTTCCTCCCAAAGGTCCTCCAGGTTAACCAACACCACCTCCGCCGGACCCGCCCCCAGCCAACTCAGGCAGGCCCTAAGAACGCTTGGACCGTCGGTCGCCCCTTCCTGCAGCCGGCCCTTGCTCTGGAGAAAGCGGACCAGCGCGGCATTGAGTTTCTTGCGCTCCGCCGCCTTCTGAGCGCGGTGCTTGGGCCGGAGGAGACCCAGTTTGAGGCGGTCTTCGATGTCCAACCCTTGCCAATGGGCGGTGAAGGTGGGCATGTCGTGGGTGTTGAGGCTGGCGACCGCTTGCCCAGGAGGGGCTGACAACGCCGGTCCGGGGCCCGGACTCTGCTGGTATTGCACCACGTATGTCTGCCGGAGGCCGTGTCTGGCCATGGCCGCGTTTACCTCCGGCGGGACCGTGCCCAGATTCTCCCCCACCAAACCGGTCTGATGCCGATGCGAGGCGAGGCTAAGGATGGCGTAAAGCTCCTCCGAGTGGTAGCTGACGTAGGCCCCCTGGCTGGGTGGAAAACCGGCTGGAATCCAGTATAACCGGTTCAACCCCATCACGTGGTCGATGCGCAGCAAATCGCAATGGCGCGCGTGGAAACCCAGGTATCTGCGCACGTAGCCGTAGCCGCCGGCGCGCAGCCGCTCCGGGTGCAGCGGAGGAAAGCCCCAGTTCTGGCCCTTGGTGAAGAACGAATCCGGAGGCGCCCCCGCGCTGGCGGATGCGGCAAAGATCTCCGGCTCGCGCCAGCAGTCGTAGCCGTCTCCATGAACGCCCAAGGGCAAGTCCAGGTAAAAGCGAAGGTTCCGGCGGACGCAATGTTTTCTGAAACCGGCCATCTGCTCGTGCGCAATCCACTGAACGTACGAATGGTAATTCATCACCGGCTCGGCGTAATCGCCCGGCCTCAACTCGCCCGAACGCAGCCGCTCCGGCCACTCTTGCCACGACGCCCCGGTCATCTCGCACACGGCGTGGAACCGGGCGTAATCGGCCGCGTCAGGCCGTTCCTTCAAGAATCGCTCCAAGGCCCGCCGGCGGGGAGAGTCGTGGGTGAAGAAAAGCCGCGCCATCTTCTCGAGAACGCTCCGGCGCGCG
>JAJYHY010000587.1 GCA_021784555.1 bacterium | reverse complement strand
CATCATTGACGCCTTTGGGGACCGGTACGTCACCTCGACTACGACGACCGGCCACGGCAGCCACCAAACCACGACCACAACCACCGCCGACGCGACGCTGACCGACTGGAATACCTTCTGCACTCAGTTCGGCCTTCCGACCGCCGGCCTGACGGTCGTGTATCCGCAGGGTCAGGCCAGCGTCAACACCAATTGGGCTTCGGAAGTGGCGATGGACATCGAATGGGCGCATGCAATCGCCCCGGGAGCAAGGATCCTGCTTGTAGTCTCATACAACAACAGCCTGGCCGATTTATACGCCGCTGTGGATTATGCCGTGGCCAACGGCGCCAACGTGGTCTCAATGAGCTGGGGCGGCAGGGAATCGAGCGGCGAACTCAGCGAGGACGCGCATTTCAACCACCTAGGCGTCACCTTCGTCGCTTCCGATGGGGACTGGCAAAAGTCCTTTATCGAGTATCCGGCGGCCTCACCCTACGTGTTGAGCGTGGGCGCGACCCAGTTGAGCGCCAATTCTGACGGCACCTGGTCGGAGACCGTGTGGACCAACACCGGCGGCAGCATCAGCCTCTATGATCCCATGCCCGCCTACCAGAACGGCTGGCAGCAGTTCCCCACCGGCAACATGCGCTCCATGCCCGACGTGTCCTATCAGGGCGGGCCTGACCCCGGCATCTCCGTGTATTTCACTGCTTATGGCGGCTGGAATGAAGGATATGGCACCAGCACGGGCGCGCCGCAATGGGCAGCCCTGATCGCCTTGGCGAATTCCGCGAGCCTGACCGGAGGAGTGGTTGGCAACGACAATTCCCTCATCTATTCCATCGCCGCAACGGGCACCAGTGCGCCCTTTATCAATCCAAGTTACCTGTTCGATATTACTTCCGGCAACAATGGGAGCGACCCGGACGACGCTGCCATTCCCGGCTATGACTTTGTGACCGGCTTGGGTTCACCGATGGCTAACAACCTGGTGCCGGCCCTGGCCGCGGTCCTGGACACGCCAGACTTCTCCCTGTCCGTCAGCCCGGCCTCAGCGGGCCTTCCCGCGGCGGGTGGCGGCTGGACAGCCACCTACACCGTCACCATCGCCCGGCTTGGGGCCTATTCCGATGGGGTGAACTTGTCCGCCGCCTCGACTCCTCCACTGCCGGACGGAGCGACCGCCAGCTTCAGTCCGAACCCGGCCGGAGATTCCTCCATCCTGAGCCTGAGCGTCCCGGCGACCACCGCTCCAGGCGCATATTCGATCACCATCACCGGCACCGGGGCGGGCGCGCTCGCCGGGACAACGCGGACCGCCATCGCCAGCCTGCAGGTCTCAATGATGAGTGTGGCCTCCATCTCCTACAGCCTTTCCGGCGGCAACAAACATAACGCGGCCGATCTCCTGGTCACCCCCCTGGTGGAGGACGACCTCGGCCAAGCCGTCTCCGGCGCCTCCGTCTCCATCGACCTGTATCTGAACGGCTCGCCCTACGCGAGCTACTCCGGCACCACCCTCTCCGATGGCACCGTCACCTTCGATGCCGCCCAGGCGCCGTTGGGAACCTACTCCACCATCGTCAGCGGCGTGACCGCCACCGGCCTCGTTTGGGACGGCGGCACGCCTCAAAACACCTTCACGAAGAACCAGTAGGCGCGGAGTGTGCGGGCCATCCTCAGGCGGCCGGAGGGAAAGGGTGAGCACACCCGCCCTGGATGTCACCTGGGAGGACTGGAACCTCATTCTGGACACGACCCTGCCCGGCACGTTCTTCACCGCGCAGGCCGTTGCGTCCCTTACGCGCTTCTGCGGTTGTCTCGTGTTTCTCGCGGGGGCCCTGGGACGATGCGCCCGCGCAGAGGGATGACGTCACGCGCGGGAGACGCGGGGCGGACGGATCCGGAGGCTGCGCAACAACGGTGAGTGAATCCGTCGCGGCTACCGGATCTCCACGACACGAAATCCTTCATCAAAAGCTCGGACGACACCGGGCAATTGCCTCTCGAAAGCCTCCAGCAACGGCCGCTTTCGGCAGTTGCCGAGCCGCACCCAGAGCAGTTTGCCCCGGTCGCCCTGCCTGGTCGCAAGATGAAGAAAGTCCTCATCCTTGCTCACCACGACCCAGCCGCCGGAAGCGGCGTAATTCCAGATCACGACATCGGTTGCTTCGTCCATGCCGAGGCCGAGGACGTGATCGGACCGGTGGCCTCGCTCGTTCAAGAAGCGGCAGAGGGCCTCGGGGAGTTGGTTATCCACCAGGAAGTTCATGCGCCGGCGAACACGGCGTGACCCGTCACGAACCGCCAAGCACGACGTGATCCGTCAGCCGCGAAGCGTAGGCGATGGCCGCCAGGATGTCCTCCGGCTCAAGAAAGGAATAATCTGCCAGAATCTCTTGGTGGCTCGCTCCCTGGCTTAGGAGGTCGAGGATATCCGTAACGCGCATCCGTTTGCCGCGGATGCATGGCTGCCCGCCGCATTTGCCGGGCTCCACTGTAATCCGATCCAAAAGTCTCATAAATTTATCATATCTTGCATTCTGGCGCACAACAACCCCGCAAGAGCCTGCACCACGCTCCAAAAAAAATCCCCACAGCCCCCGTAATCGCCCGCCTCTTTTTTCTCTGTAATGGGTAAAAGCCGGAAACACCTCGACCGGCGGCGTGGCATGCACACCGGTAGGAGGGCCAGCCCGGCAGTAACAAAACAAGAGAAAGAAAAGACTGAGAGCCGAACAGGCTGTTCAATCTAACGGCGATGGATCCGAAAGAGAAATTTCTCAAAGCGTTTGAGGGAACTCTCCTTCACACGTCGCCATTAGGGATCAACGGACAACATATAGACAATGCAAAACACCTATTGCAAACCATGAAAACCAAGACATCGTTCCGGACCGGAGCCGCGCTGACTGCGCTGGCCATATTGACTCAAATGGCTGCGGCCCAGAATGCTCCGCTCGCCGCGCCTCACGTCCCCGGCCATTTCCATCCACCGGTTCACATTCGTCAGCAGCCTTTCCAGCCGGCCGCAACGCCGGCGCCGACCTCTTCAACGCCGTGGACTACGCCGTCAACAACGGCGCCAACGTGATTTCTATGAGCTGGGGCGCTTGGGAACCGAGCGACGAGCTCAGCGAAGATGCCCACTTCAACCACCCCAGCGTGACCTTCGTCGCCTCGAGCGGGGATAGCGGCGAATTCAGCAGCGGTACGCAGTATCCGGCGGCCTCACCCTACGTGTTGAGCGTGGGCGCGACCCAGTTGAGCGCCAATTCTGACGGCACCTGGTCGGAGACCGTGTGGACCAACACCGGCGGCAG
>JAJYHY010000182.1 GCA_021784555.1 bacterium | reverse complement strand
AGGCCGGCATCGACCCCAGGACTCGCGCCAAGGACCTCACCGAACAACAGCTCTCTCAAATCGTCCATGCCATCCAGGACGGCAAATACGTCATCGAAGGCGACCTGCGCCGCGAGATTGGCATGAACCTCAAGCGCCTCCAAGCCATTAAGTGCTATCGGGGCACCCGCCATCTTCGAGGCCTGCCCGTGCGTGGCCAGCGCACCCAGACCAACGCCCGCACCCGCAAAGGCCCGCGCAAAACCGTCGGTGTCGTTCGCAACCCGGGAGCCAAGGCCGGCATCCATTGACCATTTCGGTTTAACTCTTATCCATTTACTTCCCACATGGCCGACGAAACAAAGAAGAAACCCGCTCCAAAAAAGGACGACAAACCGTCTGCAGCCGAGAAAGCTGCGGCCAAACCTGCCGCTGAAGCCAGGCCCGCGGGCAATGCCGAACCCGCCAAGGCCCCCAAGAAGGCTGCTGCTCCAGCCGCGGAGGCGCCCAAACCGGCTGAAGGCGCGCCGGCCGCTGGCACCGCGCCCGCCGTTAGCGCCCCTACCGCCGCGGAACTGCTTGCGGACGAGCTTGCAGGCAAGAAAATCATCAAGGCCAAGGGGGCCAAGAACATTATCAGCGGCATCGCCAATATCCTGGCCACCTTCAACAATACCCTTGTCAGCATCACCGACATGCAGGGCCATGTAATTGGCTGGTCCAGCGCCGGGCGTGTGGGTTTCCGCGGTTCTCGCAAGAGCACCGCCTACGCCGCCCAGCAGGTCGCCCAGGATGCCGCCCGCCAAGCCATGTCCCACGGCATGCGCGAGGTCGAAGTCCGCGTTAAGGGCCCCGGTTCCGGTCGCGAATCGGCCATCCGTGCCTTGCAGGCGATCGGCTTCGAGATCACCACCATTAAGGATGTGACGCCCGTCCCGCACAACGGCTGCCGTCCCCGCAAGAAACGCCGCGTCTAATCCCTTTGTTCCACCCCCGCTAAGATTTATGAGATTGAGTGTTTCTTTGCCGCATTCGCGTGGTGACGCCGCCTGGCGCCCCGCCGTCTCGGCGGCTCGCGCACACTCCCCCCTGTTCTAACTTATGGCACGTTACACTGGTCCTCGTGTTCGCATCAGCCGCCGCTTCGGCGTTCCCATCTTCGGCCCATCGAAGTACCTCGAACGCCGCAATTATGGTCCCGGCGTGCATGGCCCAAAGTCCCGCCGCAAACATACCGAATACGCCTTGGGACTGATCGAGAAGCAAAAGCTGCGCTACTATTACGGTCTGCTCGAGCGCCAATTCCGAGGGGTTTACGAGCGCGCTCTCAAGCGCCGCGGCGTCACTGGAGAGCAGATGCTACAGATCCTGGAGACGCGCCTGGACAACGTTTGCTACCATTTGGGCTTTGCCAACACTCGCGCCGCCGCGCGCCAGTTTGTCTGCCATGGCCACATCAAGGTCAATGGGCGCAAGGTGAATATCCCTTCCTATGGCTTGAAGGTCAATGACTCCATCGAAGCGCGCGAGTCCAACGCCTCCAGGCAGTTGGCCACCAAGAACCTGGAAATCGCCGGCAGTCGCGCCGTGCCGGATTGGCTTTCCCTGAACCGGGAAGCCCTCAAGGGCGTCGTGATGCGCATCCCGACGCGTGATGAAATCCAGCCCATCGCCAACGAACAGGCGGTCGTCGAATTCTATTCCCGCTAAGTAACAATAACAATTATACGGGCCCTTCCGCCCCGCGGGAATGAATGCGGAGGGGCCAGATTACAATTGTTGAAAGGAAGCTATGCCAGTTCGTCTCGCACGTTTTGAAATGCCCAAGCGGTTGACCAAAGAAGAGGCCACCGCTACGGATACCTACGCCAAGTTTATCGCCGAACCCTTTGAAACCGGTTACGGCCATACTATCGGCAATTCCCTGCGCCGTGTGCTCCTCTCCTCCCTCGAAGGAGCCGCCATTTCTTCCATCAAGGTCGATGGGGCGATGCATGAGTTTACGACCATCGACGGTGTGGTCGAGGACGTGACCGAAATCGTTCTCAACCTAAAGAAAGTGCTCTTCCGTTCCCAGAACCGCGAGCCGCAGAATCTATTGCTCTCCGTCAATAAAGAAGGCCAAGTCACCGCCGCCGACATCCAGCTCAGCCAGAACGTCGAGCTGGTCAATCCGACCCAGCACATCTGCACGCTCGACAAAAAGCGTAAGTTCGAAATGGAGCTTGAGGTCAAAGTCGGACGCGGCTTCTTGCCCGGCGACGAAAACAAGAAGCCCAACCAGCCGATTGGCGTGATAGCGATTGACTCGCTCTTTTCTCCCGTCACGCGCGTCCGCTACGCCGTAGAAAACGCCCGCGTGGGCCAGCGCACCGACTATGACCGCCTCATCCTTGAGGTCTGGACCGACGGTCGCATCCCCCCGGATGACGCCCTGACTCAGGCCTCCGCCATTCTTCAACACCACCTCGATGTCTTTGTCGGTTACGACAAGAACGCCGTCGAATTCGAGGAGGTCGTTGACAAGCAGGACGAGGAAAAGAGCAAGCTCATGAAGCTGCTCAACATGAGCGTCAACGAAATCGAGCTGAGTGTTCGCGCCGCCAATTGCCTGAACAATGCCAATATCACGACCGTCGGTCAACTCGCCCTCAAGAGCGAGTCGGAGATGTTGAAATACCGCAATTTCGGCAAGAAATCCCTCAACGAAATCAAGGATAAGCTTGCCGCCCTCGGCCTCTCCTTGGGCATGACCTTCGACCCGGAGCTGTTGGAGGCGCAAAAGGATGAACCGACTACCGCCCCCTTCACCCGTTAATGAGACGCGAATTTCACCAATTCACATCAATGAAGACAACCATTGCCACCCCTGACGACGCCACAATTCGTGGCAATTCGTGCAATTAGTGTCTAGACTTTTATGCGACACCTTAAACGAACCGCCAAGCTCGGTCGCACCGGCGAGCATCGTAATGCCATGCTCGCCAACCTGGTTTGCAGCCTGATCCTCCACAATCGCGTTACCACCACGCTGGCCAAAGCCAAGGCCGCCCGGTCGGTCGCCGACAAAATGGTTACCCTGGGCAAACGCGGCACGATCCATGACCGCCGCCTCGCCTCCGCCCGCCTCCACCAGGAAGACGCGGTCAAAATTCTCTTCAACCAGATTGCGCCCACCCAAAAGGAGCGTCATGGCGGCTACACTCGCATTGTCCGCCTCAACCAACGCCAGGGCGACGGCGCCCAGTGCGCCATTCTCGAATGGGTGGAAGCGCCCTCCGCTCCCGCGGCTACTCCCGCCCCCGCCCAGACCACCGCGGGCTGACGCACTGTCCAGTTCTCAAGAAAGCGCCCCACGATGCGTCCGGCTCGGTCCCGCCGAGCCGTGCCTTGGCCTCGTCCGGTCAGAGTCGCCGAGGAGCAACGCTAACGGTTTGCGCAGCGCCATTTGCGTGCTACTGTGAAGCGTGTCAGGCCGATAACCAAAAACCAAACAACAGGGTCCTATGTTTACCGCGACCGCCAACCAAATTCTCCCCTGCACGATCACCGGCTCTTGGCCGCGCCCTCGCTGGTACGACATGAGCATGTGGGGCCGGCCGCTGGACACCTGCATGATGGATGTGCGGTTCCGCGAAAAGTTTCAGGATGCCCTGGCCACCGTCCTCAGCGACCAGGAACGGGCCGGAATAGACATTCTGACCCACGGCGACCTCCATTGCGACGATGATATGGCGGGCCGCTCCTGGCATCATTACCCCCTGCAACGCTGGACCGGGTTCGAGGGAGACTACCTGCAATCGGAGGCGACGCGTTCGCCCTGGCTGCGCTACCCACCCGGCACGCTCCTCAACGAGATTTACACGGGCTGGCGCTGGCCCCGAGTGGTGGACAAAGTGGAGCATCGGCCGCTGGATTACGCCAAGATTTGGAGACTGGCCCAGGCGCGGACAGACCTGCCCGTGCGGTTTGGGACCGTCTGCTCCCAGGTGATGGGGCTCTTCCTGGATCTGCACACGCCCAAGTACAAGGACACGCGAGAGGTTGTCTGGGACATGGCCGTGGCCATGAACAAGGAACTGCTCGCGTTGCGGGATGCCGGCTGCAAATGCATCCAGCTCGAAGAGCCTAGCATGCACTTCTGGGCCAACACTTACGGACGGGACCATGACGAGGTCAAGTTCATGGTCCAAGCTTACAACCGCGAGGTCCAAGGGCTGGAGGACGTCGAACTGTGGATTCACACCTGCTGGGGCAACCCCAATATGCAACGGGTGATCGAAAACGACAGCTACCGCGAATCGTTCCAACTTTATCTGGAGGCCTGCCACAGCGACGTGTGGACGGTGGAAATGAAGGACCGCAACCTGCGGGAGATTGAGCTCTTTGCCCCGCTCAAGGGCCATCTGAAGAAGAAGATCTGCATTGGCGTGGTCAGCCACCGCGCTTTGCAGGTGGAATCGGCCGAGCAAGTAGCCGGGACAATCCGCGAGGCGCTCAAGCATATCGCTCCGGAGCAACTGATCGTTTCCAGCGACTGCGGTTTTGGCCGGCAAGGCTGCAACCGCGACATTGCCTTTTTCAAGACGGTGGCCATTGCCCAAGGCACCAACCTCGTGCGGCGCGAGCTGGGTTTGCCAACGCACCCTGTCCGCGCGGCCAGCCCGGCGCTGCAGACCGACATCGTCCCCGCCAAGCCGGATCGGTAGATTCAGAGCGCACGGCGCGATGGACGAAACGGGTAATACTCAACCTGACAGAACCGGGCGTCGCGAATAACCGGATCCGGGGTAATCAGCTTGAGGTCCAACACTCGAGCGGTGGCGGCAATAGTCCGATCGAAGGGATCGCCGGGAAAGGCCGAAGGCAACTCGTTTGTCGCCACGGCGATATCCGGCGTGATGTCAAGCAACTCAATGTCTTCCGCCAGGCCCGCCTCGAAAAACTCGCCCAGCGTCCCGTTGAACTTCAGACGGTGATGACGATGGTGCATGGCGCATTCCAAAAGGCTCACGGAGCACAGACCTTTTGGGGCCGGGTCCCGCAGAATTCTCGCGATTCTTTGGGGAAGCACTTCCGGCATGGTGACCAAGTTTGCCCAGGTGGCGGTGTCCAGCAAGTAGGTCACTCGATCCCTTTCCACTCCTGGCGAGGAGTGCGCTCCGGCGAAAGAGGCTGGCCCTTGGCCAGGTGACGTCCCGCGCCGTACGCGCAGGCCGGCTTTTCAGCCGCAAAAATGAAACGCCTTCCCTGACGGTCCACCACCCGAACCCGTTTTCCCGCCGCGGCGAGCTGCTTGAAATGAGACAGCCGCCTGGTGAAATCACGCATCGTAATCATGTCAGATCTTAACACTGACAACTTTCAGGGCGCAATAAGAAAACATCCGGATCGAATTCGCGGCGCCCGTGGTGCGGAGGCCGGCGGTACGACAGTCCAAAATGCTAAGCTGATTCAGGAGTATGGGTATTGGGAGACCCACATAAAGAGCCCGTAGAGTACGCACAAGAGCGGTGCCCTACTGCTGAACCGCGGCCGAGCGCAGATAGAGGACCCAATCCTCCGAGGTCGGCGGCCGGAATTGGCGCGTTCCCCCGGCCACCGTGGGGAACGGCGTGAACGAACCATGGCGCGGATCGTACCACTCGGCGTAGAAACTGCCGGCGGGAAGCCTGAAGCTGAATTCCCCGTGTCGTGTATAGACGACGAATCGGCCGTCACCGGCAAGAACGTCGGCCCCGTCTGTTGCCAGGGAATCGTTCGGAGCCATGTTCCAGAACGGGATCTCCTGGTCCTGGAAGAGGCGCCGGATATTGGCGAGCTGGCGCACGACCTCCGGCCGCTTCCAGCGGATGCCTCGGGAGCCGTTGAGAACGAAGACGTTCTCGGTGATCCGGAAATCGGTGAAGGAGACGCCAGAGCAAACCGCCAGCCAGGCCGCCGCGCGAGCCTTCGCCAGGTCATTGCCGGCCCAGTCGTCTATGAAGTCGGTGTCTTCGATTGCCATTCTCCCAGTTGCATACAGTTCTTTCGGTATCGAATCATTGTCACTGGACACCTGGTGGCGCGTGTAGCCATCGAAGAACCCGTGGTCGCCGTGATAGTGCGTGATGTCGGCGATAATCGGCTTGCCCGGGGCCAGTCTGTGAAGCCGCTCCACCCAATGCCGCGCCCAGGCCGTGCCGGGACTCACCTCCAGTCCAAGCTCGTAGAAGACGTTCGGGTAATCGCGCGTGGCCTTCACGACCCGGTCGAAGAGTTCTTCTTGCCGCTGCAGGAGCGTCTTGCCACCCACGAGCGCCTTGTTCTCCAGGCTGGCGTAAAACACGCGTGAGCCGTCGCCGCCATTGCCCGGGAATCCGTAAGCGGCGGTGTGCGTGACCGTGTTCTCAGGGTTGAAGGCGCAGCCGTCCCAGCGATACGGCTCATGGCCGGGCTTGATGTTGATGTGATTCCAGAGCTGAACCTGGATATAGACGCCGCGCTTCTCCGCATAAGAGCAGACCTGTCGAAGCAGCGCGAAGTAGGCCTCGTTCCACCGATCCAGGTCCCATTTAGGATGCCCGAAGGTCGTCCTGCCAGAATCCGGAACCCGCGCGTATGGCTGGATTTGATTGATGGCGGGGTCATCCCTATCCGCGACGTTGAATCCGATAAACTTGGCCAGGTTGAGGCCGTTGCGCCCGCACTCATCCAGGTACCAGTGCCATTGTGGGTCCGAGAGGCCCTCGGTGGCGACGGCGTTGTCCGCGTGGGAGAGGAACAGTACCGGCCTGCCGTCCATGCCGAGGAAGTAATGCGGATTCGCCGGATTCACTGAAATGGGCCGGTTGGCGGCGGCATGCGAAACCGCTGCCGCGCACATTAGCAGAACGCAGAAGGCATTGTTAACTCGCGCCCGTCGTGTCGAGTGGATAAAATGCATATCGAGCTCCGCTCTGTTTACCAGGCCAGTGACTCCAGATAGCGCACACTCTGAGGGATCTGCTCCACGGAGATGGGCGACTCGTCCTCGATGAAGTAGTGTTTCACTCCGATCCGCTGGGCCTCACGCAACACGGCCGGCATATCAATCTGGCCCGAACCAATCGGAACGTCGTTGCGCACGTCTTCAGTCTCATTGACCAGGCCGGTCTTGGTCCCCTGGCGCATGTCCTTGAGGTGCATTAACACCCAGCGATTCGGATACTTTGCCAGGAGCTTCACCGGGTCCAGGCCCGGATGCACAATCCAGAAGATGTCCATCTCGTAGCTTACCCACTCCGGCTTGGTCTCGGCCATGAGCACGTCGAAGAGCGTGCCGTTCCCGTGGGGAACGAACTCGAATCCGTGAGGGTGGTAGAAAAAGGTGAGGCCCGCCTTTGCCAGCGCCTCGCCCGCCCGGTTGAACACCGCCGCCGCTCCCTCCACCTCGGCCTCCGTCAGGGTTCCCTGGTGCGGAATCCCGGCGGTGCCGACATACCGCACACCGAGGGCCTTGGCTTCGGCAATCACCTGGTCAATATGCTGTTCGAACATGCTGTAATCCTCAATGGCCGAGACTGGCCTCAGGTCGAAACGGTCGAGCATGGCGCGGAACTGCCGGGGCGGGACGCCATAGGTGCCGGCGAGCTCGACTTCGCGAAACCCGAAGTTACGGGCATATTGCAGCCCCAGGCCAACATTTTTGTTGAGGATGTCTCGCAGGCTGTAGAGTTGGAGGCCGACGGGGCCGTGAAAGCTGGCGCTGGTGCCGGTGCCGGAGCCATACGCGCCAATACGAGTGCCGTTATTCAGCCAGACATCCACTCGCGGCGTATCCCAATTATAGGGTTTGTTGAGAAGGTCAAGGTCGCCATCCCCATCCAGGTCGGCCAACTGCCCCTCATGCCAGCCGTGGCCGACGATGACTTTGGTCTTCCTGAAATGGCCCTGGCCGTCTCCGTAAAAGACCCAGGCTGTCGCCTCGGGGTTGTCGCGCTGCGGCTGTTTCTCATGCCATTTGGCCATCTCGGCCACAAAAATGTCGAGGTTGCCGTCCCGGTCAACGTCTCCGAGTTGAAGGCTGTGCCCATGAATAATGGGCCGGTTGATGAGGTTGTGGCCCACCCAGGCCTTGGAGTCCTCCGGGTCACCCGTGCATTCGTACCAGCGCAAAGGACCATTCCCGTCGCCCGGCGAGATGACGACCTGGGCGACTTTGGTGGGCTTAAAATAACCCGCAAAAATGAGTCCGCCTTGCCGCGCAATCCGAGTCGCCTTGAACCGCTTCCCCTCGATGTGCTTATACCAGGTGTTATAGGCGAGAATATCGACCTGGCCGTCGCCATCGACATCGAACGCGGAGACCCCTTCGGTGTAAGGCGTGGAATAGGCAACGACATTTGACGCGATAACCGTCAGCGGCCACGATTTCGCCGTGCGCGGATTCTTCGGAATCTCCGCCAGGTACAGCGTCTTTGCCCCCTGGTTCCAAAAGACCAGTTGCGGCTTGCCGATGCCCAGGAAATCGCCAAAGACCTGGTCATGTTGCTGAGTGCCTCCGCCGCTCTTGATCAGGTGGCGTTTCCAGGGCACGTTCGGGTCGAAGTTTGGCGAGGGATTTTCCCACCACCACACCTTGTCGCTCTGCCAATCGCCGCCAAACACCACGTCCAGGTCGCCATCCCCGTCGATGTCGCACGCCGCCCCGCCGGCCTCGATGGTGAGATAGTCTTTCTCAATGACGTAGGTTTTCCAGCCGGTGGCGATTCGCCGATACCAGACCAGGGCGGGCGGCTTCTGGCGGAAGCTCAGGATGAAATCGTTCACGCCGTCCCCATCAAAGTCCCCGACCAACGCGCTGGTTTGCTGGGTGGAATGGCCGGGAGGAACGGGGATTTCGCCTCGTTTGCTGGAGAGATTCTGCCAGACGGGATCCATGCCGGCCATGGCCTGCAGAGTCACCAAGGCCAGAAGGCCGGTTGCCCAACGTAGTGTCCAATCCCGAGTCCTGAATGCTCTTGCTGAGGATGAGAAGTTCATAGTGTTTCGCACGGTGTTGCCATCGGCTGCGGATACTAACACAAGCCGGCCCCAAAGGCTTCAGCAAAAATGGCCAACGCCGCCTCTCCCCGCCCGCAGTGCCTTTCAGGTTAGACCTTCGGCAATGCTCGTAAAGCCTTCGCTAACTTTCTGGTTCCCTATCTTATGCACGGCTCACGGCGGTTGACAAAGTCGTAGCGCGGGTCTCCGAACCTGCTGTATCGCCCGCTTCCCAGCCGGCAGACCGCTGAAATGGTCGCGGTCGGCGGGCTGGGAAGCCCGCGACACAGCAGACTTGGAAGTCTGCGCTACGCCGTGCGGACTTTGTCAACAACCGCGATGAATTGTTGTGAAGGCCCTGCGTCCGACTTGCTCTAGCATTCTCAGTCCTAATTTTCTCATTTTTGCGCGGCCGTGTTTCCGTTTTCCACCAGGCTTCCGATTCTATCCGGCCTCCGGGAGGGGGCCAGCATTGGCTGAGAGGACTCAGCGAGGTTGTCGCGTGGCCACCAATACCAAAGGGTGCCATCCGCCTCGACAGACACCACTCCGTTCATCATACCGCAGATGGCCACCCAGTCGTGGCGCGATCCCAGACGGCGGGGAGGGTTTTGGGTCAGAGCGGTCCAGGTCGCTTTCCAACCCCAATTCGGTTGGTTCATAGCCTGGCCTATTGGGCGCCAGTACCACAAGCTCCCATCCGACCTAAGCGCGGCCAGCATGCGCCAGCGGCCGGCGACGGCCAGCCAATTGGCGCCCCGGCCGATCCGGCCCAGATTGCCCACGGATGGCGTCTGGCCCTCCGCGCTGCGCAATGTGACCGTCCAGGCCCAGAGCGTGCCGTCTTCACGCACGCCCACGTCCATGTCCGGGCGTTCGACGATGCTCTTCCACCCGGTGTTGTCTAACGCCGGGCAGCGGGAGAAGGCGAACGGCGGCAAGGATGTTTCCCCGGATGCGCCCGGCGGACTCCAAGGTGCATAGAGAATCCATGCCGTCCCGTCCCGCTTCCAGAGAAACGCAATTGTTTCGAGGCTCACAACTCTGGCCCAGTCCGAGTCTTTACCGAGGCGGGTAAGTCGTCCACGGCGGCGGATGCCTATAACACTCGGACTGAACACGTTCTCACGTCGCCACCACCATAGACTCCCGTCCACGCTCAACAAGAGGAACCTTGACGATTGGCTCAGGTACACGCCGGCAACGCCCTTCCAATGGCGCGCGGTTCCTATCTGAGCCACCACCACCGCAACCGGGCCTGGGTACGGTACTCGCGGCATGAACCTGCGGCCTGGGAGTGGCGGAAAACCTCGCTGGGAGACCCAGAGGGTTCCATCCGAGCGGATGCCAGCAGCGGCGTTGTAGTTTGCCGCGCCAGCGATCCAGTTTGCGCCAAAAAGGAACTGGTCCTCGTAGAGACTCCCCCAGGCGCCCCCGACAAAGAAACCGGTTTGATCGCCAAAGCTAAGCAGACGCGCACCATGATTATAGTTCAGGACGCAATCAACCCACAACCGCCCGTCAGGCAGCACCGCTGTGATCGCCCCGCCCCCGTAGGCGCTGAGCTTGGGTGGATTCCGAAGCGTGAACCGAGCGGGGCCGGGCGAGGGCTGGAGCGGCTCAAACCATTCCCAGGCGCGGTGATAGGTGGCGGAAGTCAGGAGGCCAGTCAGCACGAAGGCGGCGGGAACCCCCACGACGCTGCGCCTCCAGAAGCGCCAGCCCTCGCCAGCCTGCCTGAAATTGCGCCACGCCAGCCACAGGAAAGCGGTCACCATCACCGGCCAACCCACGTAACAGACCAGGTAATTCCCTGTCTCAAACCAGCCTCCGGCGAAATACCTCGGATGTGATGCAAAAAGGCCCGCGCTCCACAGGACGAAGGCTGTCAGAACGCCCGCCCCCAGCCCTTGTACGACGTTTCTAGTGAGCGTCGAGGCATAAAAGCCAACGACGGCGAGGGCCACCGTGACCAGCCACAGCAACTCCAGGACCCATGGGCCGGACATCAACTTCAGCCCGCCGAGTTGGGCGCTCAGGCCGAGCGACTTGCCGATGCCTTCAGCGAGAACCAGCAGCACCGGGCTGAGCAACCCCCCAATGACCAGAACGAAAAGCAGTTTGACGGCGAACTGCGCCCGCGCCGAGAAGGGCAATGTCCTCAGGCCGTCGGCGGTTCCAAGCCTCCGCTCCTCCGCCACACTGGTGGCGCTCACAACCAGTGGCACCAGGAACCAAAGCGCACCGAAACTCTCCAGCATGTAGCGGACATTCTGTGTGAGGCTGGCCTGTTCGGCGTGGCGCACCAAAATGACGATGAGATGCAGCGCAAACAGACCGGTTATCCCCATCAGTCCAATCTGATGAAGCTGCAACTCTTTCAAGAACAGCGCGCCCCAGGGACGCCGCCGTCGTACGCTGGCTTCCGCGGCGCGCGCCCTCGGCAGTCCTGGCAGCGCCACCACCCCGCCAGTCCAGCCCACCTCTTGCATGCGGAGGAAATAGCGCCGGGCCAGGACAAAGGCCGCCACGCCGAAGATGACCGACACAGCGATGAGCGGAGCGGGGCGGCTGGGTGTCAGGGCGAGGATAATGGCCGGCACCCAGAAAGTAAACCAAAAGGCGGCAATGGCCTGGCGCAGCAGCAGCGTCGTCAATAGCCCGCCGCCCACGATCATCGCCATGGACAGCGCGGTGACGCCGAGGGCTTCGAAGGTGTAAGTCGTGACGGCGCCGGGGCGCGCTATGGCCCACAGATCGACCGCGAGCCAAAAGACGCCGAACACCGCCACGGTCGCCACGCCCAGGACCGCCGTCTTTGTCCACCAGGTCCGTTGCCGCTCCTGCGGCTGGGCCAGAGTCAGGGGAAAGGTGCCCAACGCGAACTCGCGCCCGAACGATGAAAGGGCCAAGAGACTGGCGGCCAGCCAGACCGGGAGCACCAGCACCTCGATGCTTGGCTGAAACGCAAGCGGCACGATTGCCCCGGCAAAGAGCGCCAGCACCAGCGCGGCGGCGAAGGCCGGCGTCAACAAGCGGATTTCTTTGGCAAGCAGCGGGTTCATACGGTTGCCTTTGACAGGGTTCCAGCGGCCACGAATATCTCCTCCAGGCTCAGCGAGTCGCATCGCAGTTCCTCCGGCGACTTCGCCCGCAGCCGTTCCAGCAACTGCTCGCTGTTCCCATTGGCGAGCAATTCGACCTCCTGGCCCGCCTGCCGCACGCTCATCGCGCCCGAAAGGTCAAGTCCAACCGGCGGCTTGGAGAAGCGCGCTCGAATCTTGCGGAACCGCTGCCGTGCCTCTTCCGCCTGCGCGGAGAACAGTTCTCGGCCCCGCTCGATAACGGTGAATTCGTCAATGAGGCCCTCGAACTCGGCGATGAGGTGTGTCGAGACGAATACCGTCCGCTGTTCCGGGTCGCCGGCGTGGTAGGCGCCAATCACCGTCTGGATAAATTCCCGGCGCACGATGGGGTCCAGCCCGGAGGTCGGCTCGTCCAGCAGCAGCAGTTCCGGTTCCGGGCAGACCGCGCCAATCAGTGCCAGTTGTGTCTTCTGACCCCGTGAGAGATGGCTGGCCTTTTGGTTCGGATCGAGTTGGAACCGGTCAAGCAAATCCGCTTCAATCTCCCGGTTCCAGTGCGAACGAAACGCCGCCAGGAACTTGAGCGTGTCGGCGACGGTCATCCAGGGATAAAACGCGATGGTGTCCGGCACATAACAGAGCCTTGATTTTACCCTCACCTCATTGCGCTGCGGCTCCAGCCCGAACAAGCGGACACTGCCCGAATCCGGGCGCAGGAGATTCAGCAGGCACTTGATGGTCGTCGTCTTTCCCGCCCCGTTCCGGCCAAAAAAGCCGTAGCAGCGCCCCCGCCGCACGCTCAGGCTCAGCCCGTTGACCGCCTCCAGCTTGCCGTAGCGGCGGACCAGATTCTCGATTTCAATTACGTTTGTCTCGGTTTCCATAATGTTCTTTATTTGCCGTCTGTTCTTGTGGCTGCGGCCAGGTGTTCGAAATGGTCGAGCCGTTCGTTTACCAGGGAGAGGAATCGCTTTCGCTCCACTTGCACGTGGTGCGCCATCACCACCGCTTCATCGATCTCCGTCACCAGCATCCGTTCTTTCACCGCCTGGCTGAAGGGCGACCCGTTCTGCTTCAGGAAGAAGCCCTTGCCCGGAATCGTTTCGACAATCCCCTGGGCCTCCAGTTCCGCGTAGGCCTTGGCAATCGTGTTCCGGTTGATGCGCAACTCCTCCGCCAGGGGGCGCAGGGAGGGCAACGGGTCACCCGCACGCAGGCTGCCGGAAGCGGCGGCGAGGCGGAGTTGATCGGCGAGTTGGAGATAGACGGGCTTGCCGGCTTGGAAATCGACTTTAAGGATCATGGCATATACTGTTACGCAACACTATGACAGATCCACCCACCCTTGTCAAATGGAAAAATTTCGCCGCTCGCTCGCATCGACAACAGCAAAATTTCGCCTGCGTCTTCCCACCGATTTCCCCTATTCTGCCGCTCTTGTGGTCCCAATTGAGCAGCATCAGGCAGAGATCCAGCGGAACTTGCGACGATGGCAGTCGAAACCGCTGCTGCGCGAGATCTATGCCGGCTTTTACGAGCGGATTATGACTTTCATCGAGCCTGGATTGCCGGGCTGCGTGGTTGAGATCGGCTCGGGCATTGGCAACCTCAAGGGCCGGCTCCCAAAGGCGCTGACAACGGACTTGTTCCCCAATCCGTGGTTGGACATAGTGTGCGACGGGTATGAACTGCCGTTCCAGAGTCAGACGTTATCACACCTCGTCCTGTTTGATGTGTTCCATCATTTGCGTGCCCCGAACGCCTTCCTGCGCGAGGCGCGGCGGGTGCTGCATCCCCAGGGCCGGCTCATCCTTTTCGAGCCTTATGTGAGCGCGTGCAGTTATCTCGCCTACCGCTTCTTTCATCACGAGCCCCTTGGGCTTGGCCAACCGATTGAGACGGCGGAGGCTCTGCCTCGCCCTCGCGATTACTACGCTGCCCAGGGCAATGCGACCCGGCTGTTTTTCCGCCTGGAATACGATGCCTGGCCGCACGGCTGGACGGTGCTGCACCGCGAGGCCTTTAGCTGCTTCAGCTATTTATTGTCCGGCGGCTACAGCAAACCATCGCTTTATCCCGCCGCTTGTTTGGGCCTGCTGGGCCGTGTGGACCGCCTCCTCTCTGGGTTGCCCCGGCTCTTCGCCGGCAGATGCCTGGTGGTGCTGAGCCCGCGATAAATGGTTACTGCCGGCGGGCGGTGTCGTTTACCGCGGCATCGCCATCGACAATGTCGGCAATGGTGTTGTCGTCGCGCTGGGGGCCGGTGATCCTCAGTTCGCCCACCTTGAGGCCCTGCCGGTAAACACCAAATGACTGGCCGAATTTGGGCATTTGGCCGATGGGGAAATTCAAAACCACGAAGCGGGCCTCGGAGTTCACCTTGACCACGGTTCCGACCAAGGGGTTTTCGGGCGTGACGATAAGCTTATCCGCATTGGTGTAGGTTCCGGACAAGCTGCCATACGCCGCGGTTGGCGCGACTCTCTTTCGTGAGGCGCATCCTGAAACCGCCAGCGCCAACAATAAAAATCCTGTGAGCAAGATTCTCATGGCCCAAATAGAGTCGCCTGGAGCCGGAAAATCAACCCGCAAGTGAACATGGCTCAGCCAGCGCTCCCCATCCGCGCCGGAACCGCCTCTCCAGCGGGGCGATGGCGGAAGCAGACGCGATTGAGCGCGTTGAGCAAGGAAACCAGCTTGCCTTTGGCGGATTCGCCCATGGTGCAAATCTGTATCCAGTTTCTGGCGCGCAGATATTCGCTATTGTAACTGAGGATATAGCCGGACTCCTGGATGAGGTCCCCAACCTTCACCGAATTCAGCGGCTCCGGCAGCGCCATCGTGACCACGACGGGCGAGGTATTCCCCTTGCCAATCAATTGGAAGCCGAGCTTCTCCAACGCCGTGCGCAGCCAGGCCGACAGATCGGCCAATTCAGCGAACCGTTGTTCCCAGTTGACGCGCTTGATGGCGGCGTGCAGCGCGTGCAGGAGGTTCGACGAGAACGTAAAAGGCACCCCATCGGCGCTGGAATAATGGCTCAGGTCGAGGTAACGGGGCAGACCTTTTCCACCCGTGGCCGGTTCGCGGTTATAGAAGACCATCGAGACGCCCGGATACGAGCGCAGGCCCTTGCCGCTGGCGCAGGAGGCGAGATAGACCTCGCTCAAATCCACCGGAACGGCGCCGATGGAGCTGATGGCATCGAGGCAAAGCTTCACCTGAAATTCCGAGCAGAGGGATTTGAGGCGGTCAAGGTCGTTGAGGACACCGGTGGAAGTCTCGCAGTGCGTACACCAGAGCCACGCCGGCGCGGGGGCTGTTTCAAGGGCATGGCGCACTGCATTCAGGTCCAAAGGTTCGCCCCACGGAAACTCCAGGGCTCCAAAGTCCAGCTCCAGACGCCGGGCGTGATCCACCAGGCGCCGGCCAAATTCTCCGTTGCTCAACACCAGGCCGCGCTTCTGTTCAAGCCAAATCTGCCCGCCGACCACGTCGTTGGCGAGGGTGCCGGAGCCCATGAGCAACTGGACGTGGCCCGCCCGCACCAGTTCGCACAGGAGCTGGCGCGTCGCCTGAAAATCCTTCATGAACGCGCCGGCTCGATGGGATTCGGGCGCCTGCTCGAAGGCGCGCCGCACCTCGCGCCGGACCGTGACCGGTCCCGGCAGGAAGTTTACGGCGCTGGGATGAAAGGCGCGGGAAGGAGAGGCGCGCAAGAACTCGCGCGCGGCGGTCTCGAAGGTCTCGAGAGTAATGTACATTGGCTGGAATTGCGCCTCGCCGGTTCCGACCATCGGGCCAAAGGGCACAAAGCCCAGGTGCTGGTAGAGTTTGAACTGGCGGGTTGTGCCCGAAATGATGGCGAGGTCGTAGCCCTTCTCGACCCCATGCTGCCAGAGCAAGGCGAGAATCCCTTGCAGGGCCTGCGCCCCACGATATTTCTTGTCGATGGCCAGCAGCCGGATCTCGCAGATCTTCCGCCCGGCAGGCAAATAGGAATCCAGGTTTTCCAATTTTTGGTCTAGCGAGAACGGGCGATTGCCGCGCACGGCGAGCATCCCGGCAAGCCGGCGCCCGCACAGGCAGATCAGGTACGTGTTCTCCGCGTGGAACTTGTCCACCAGCCGGTGCGAAGGTGAGGCATGGTGTTGCGGGATCTCCTCGACGAAGGTTCGGTAGTTGAGCCGATGAATCTGCTCAAATTCCCAGTCCTCTGACGCAGATTTAAAGACCAGCGGTGGCCGTGAACTCATAATTCGGGTCGGTTAGGTTTTGGATCGACGTGGCGGGCGCTCCGCCAAATGAGACAACTCCTCAGGGATGTTCTTGCGGTGAGCCGCCAGAATCAGCCCAGCCAGAATGGAGAGGCTAATGACGCT
>JAJYHY010000586.1 GCA_021784555.1 bacterium | reverse complement strand
GCCAAGGCAGGCAAATGTTCGATATTGGATGTTTTCCAACTCAGGGGCAATCATTGCCGATGCTATGCGAATTCTTCGGATACCTGTGTGGCACGAACGAGTCTCAGATGAACAGTTCATTGGGCGGATTCGAAAGGGGCTGCTGGTAAAGCGCCGCTGGCGGCACGCCATTGCGGCAACGGAGCTGGGCGTGCTGGGCATGATGACATGGCTGGTCGTGCGCATCATCGACTTCCTTACGGACCTGTCCAACGTGAGCCGGTTGGCCGGCCATGGCGCTCCCACGGTCCATCAGCAGACCATTTACTACGTGTACTTCACCGCTGTGCTGATGGGGCTGTTCATCGGTTTCATGCTATCGCACGCACTCCTCCATCTCGTGAGCGCTTTTTTTGAGTACCGGAAGGACAGACTGCTCGTCGAGTGTTGGGATGCGTTGAGTGACGCGGAGAGGAGCCATTTGGAGCAGAGGCGCGGTTAACCTGAAGGGAGCACGCGGAGTGCGTACGCCGCGCTTGCCCTTTGCGATGGGGTTCATAGCCTACATACGCGGACAACCGAAAAAGGTCCGCCTCAAGGCGCGAGTTCCCGTCCCTCCTTCGTCCCCTTCGTTTCCTTTGTTGCCTTCTGTTGCGGTTCAGGACGGGCTGCGGCTTTCCAAACGTTGTTAGCCCGATTCACGTCCGGCAAAACATGGTCGGGGTCCAGAATGACTGACTTCAGTTTGTGCGTCGTATTCACGCGGAACGTGTGCGTCCCGCCATGCTCCCAGGTCTCCACCGGCAACCGGATGCGTTGGGTCGCTCCGTTGGCCTCGGTGATTTCTGCTAGCACCGGCATCGGGAGCCGCCGCAGATTTGCGATGGTGATCTCAGCGCCGTCGGCAGGGTTGCCCTTGGCGTATTTTACGCTCTCCACCGCTTGATCCAACTGCCAGTTGTGCTCAAACCAGCCTCGCCAAAACCAGGACAAATCCTCACCCGCGCCGTTGTCCATGGCGCGAAAAAAGTCCCACGGCGTAGGGTGTTTGAAGGCCCAATCGGCAATATAGCGGCGAAAGGCGTAATCGAATCGATCATGTCCAAGAATGACCTCCCGCAGCAGCACCAGGCCAAAGGCCGTCTTGAAATACTCGACCGGGTGCAAGTCCCGTCCGGGAAACGCATCAGCCAACGACATAATTGGAGGGATATTCGGGGTCTGCATCACCGGCACAATTTCCTCAGCGGGGTTGCCGCCGCGCGGGGCGTATTCGCCGTCCCGTTTGGGCGCGTATTCGCCATGGTTGAACTGCTCCGACGCATAGACGTCGATGAAGGTATTGAAGCCCTCGTCCATCCAGGCATCTCGCCGTTCATCGGACCCCACGACCATCGGGAACCACGTATGGCCGATCTCGTGCGAGAGCACGCTCCAGAGCGATTTCTCTTTCGCCTTCCAACCGTCAAACGTCAGTCCCGGAAATTCCATTCCGCCCACGCGTCCGGCGACCTGGACCGCCACCGGGTAGGGATAGACAAACCAGTGGCGTGAAAAGATCTCTACCGAGTTCTTTAGGTACTCCGTGGCCCGGCCCCAGGAACCGTTGCCGCCGCTCTCCACCGGGTAAAACGACATGGCCAGGGCATGACGGTCGCCAGGCAGGTTGATCCGCGCGGCGTCCCACACAAAGGCCCTGGACGCGGCCCAGGCCACGTCGCGGGTGTGGTCCATGTGGAAATGCCAGGTGACTTGGCCGCAACTCTCACCTTGACGGGCTGCGTTGACCGGGTGCCGAGGAGCGCTGCGTGTCTCCGCCAGGTTTTGGAGTGCGGCTGTCTTCCGCCGCTTTCTCACCGAACCGGCGGCACCGCCTGGAGTCTTGCCGCACGGGCAGTTCGATGGGGAAGCGGCGGAAGACAGCCGCACTCCAAAAGCCCTGTCGGGCCGGCGGATGAAAACCGTCTGATCGGAGCAACTCGCCTCTTGCAGCCGCCGGATTTCAGTTGGCGTCAGCACCTCGTTCGGGTTCAACAGGCGGCCGGCCCCGGCCACGATCATGTCCCGCGGAACCGTCACCCGGTAGTCAATGTTCCCATAGTCAAGATAGAACTCGCCTTCTCCAAGAAAGGGCAGGGTGTTCCAGCCGCGAACGTCATCGAAAACGCACATCCGGGGATACCAGTACGAAACCTCGAAGATGCGGCCATTCTTCGTCTGGAGAATGCCGGACCGGCCCCCGCCACCGGACGTCAGCAAACGGTAGTTGTAGCTGACGCGCAGCCGGAGCTTTCCGCCGCTTGGAGGGAGCGGATGGTGGAGCCGGACTTGCATCCGCGTGCCGCAAACCACGTAGTTGGCGCGCAGCCATTGGCCGCGTTGGAACCGTTCCACACTCTGGAAATGAAAACCGTTTTGGCCGGAGCGTTCTCGACCGGGCTGGCTCATCCGGTTGGCGCGAGAGTCCTGGCGATCGATGTTCTGGTCCAGCTCCAGCCAAAGAAAGGGCAGGGCCACCGGGCTGTTGTTGACATAGTCGATGGTCACTTGGCCCGTGATTTCGCATGACTTGGGATCCAGCGCCGCCTCGACCTGGTAATCCGCCCGGTTCTGCCAATACGCCGGGCCGGGCGCGCCATCCGCCGCTCGGACCGCGTTGCCAGGAAAAGGAAAAAAGTTGGGAGCAAAGGCCGCTGCTGGGTCGTACCGCGTTTGATCTGGCTCTCCCCAAGCAGCCGACAGCCCGAAGAGAAGCAGCAGCCAGAATAGCCCTCGGCCCGGCAGTATTCTCAGTTGGTTGCCCATGCATGGTATTGTTGCCGCTCGATGCCAGGTGTCAAAATGTTTCGTGGCGAGAGACCCTGCCCCGGGGCAGGACACAATTCGCTGGGGAGATTATTCGATCTCACACTTTGGCGATGATTTTGGCTTGGGATTGTCACTTCAAGCGGGGTACTTGCCCATTCCTGGGGAGTTTTTCTGGTTTTGAATTGAAGGAATGGAGGCCCTGGCCTTAAAGTGAGCGTCGATCCGGGCAGCAGCGTGGCGGCCATCGCGGACGGCATGAAGAACCAGGCTCGGGCCGCGGACAATATCGCCGCCGGCGAACACCCCTGGGATGCTGGTCATCTGGTTCTCGTCCACAATGAGGCCACCCCATGAGTTGACCTCAAGCTGGGCGAAGTCGCCTGAGTGCGGACAAGGCACGGGATCAAAACCGAGAGCTGGAACAATCCAATCCGCCTCCAGCTCGAACTCGGTGCCTGGAACGGGAGCAAAGGAGTGGCGACCTCTTGAGTCTTTCCGTCCGGGCGCGGTGCGAACGAGCCGG
>JAJYHY010000585.1 GCA_021784555.1 bacterium | reverse complement strand
TCCGGACTTGTGGCAGGTTAAAAGCATTGCTGAATTATGAATAAACCAAAGATTATAGCTTACCTGAAACCGACCTGCGGCTGGAGCCAGGGCGTGCGCGCCATCCTCCGCAAATACGACTTGCCCTTTGAAGATCGGGACATCATCAACGACCCCCTTCAGCGGCAGGAGATGATCGAGAAGAGCGGCCAGATGCTCAGCCCTTGCGTCGAGATTGACGGCCAGATGCTGGCCGACGTCAGCGGGGACGAAGTCGAGGCCTATATGCTCGAAAAGGGACTCGTGCCGCCTTCAGACCGGCCCGCCGAGGCCCCAACCAACCAGGCCTGCGCCGATGAGCAGCCGGCCGCGGAGCCGTTGGAGTTTCGGCGCTGAATCGCCGTTCGCTTACCGACGCGAGGTTTGCACCCGCCCGCCCGCCCGCATCTCGGACGGGCGGTCGCTGCTGGCGGCGAGAGGGGGAGTCGCCCGAGCGGTGGCTGGCCATGAGCGGCTTACAGCTCCGGCGTGGCGGTTGACAAAGTGCCGGTCTGTCGTCAGCGCCTCCTGGAACCTGAGTTCACCCATGATAACGAAACTCGTGCAATCAGTGAACGAGAACCGCTTGTCTGGATACCACGGCGGTTGACACCGTCGTAGCGCGGGTCTCCGGGCTTGCTGTGTCGCCGGCGTAACCGTTCAGCAGTTCGATGGGGGCAGGGACATGGCCGTGCCACGTCCGCGGGAGTTTGGACATTTGCCAACAACCGGGGCCTCCGTCGGCAAAACGGCGTTGAGCACACCTTGCAAGGTGTGCTCATGCCAGTCAAGCCGCTCTGGGGACGAGGCGGACGGCTATACCGGTTCGGCAGGCCATTTCGCGCGGGACGCCGCGACCTGCGCAAGCTGGGGCGTCGATTTCATCAAGTTCGACGTCTATTCGGTGCCGGATTACCGCACGCTTCTCATCGATTTTGCCAACGACATCCACGCCACCGGCCGTCCCATGTTCCTCTATACCGGCCTGGCCGGCAAGCCGGACACCTTCCCCCTCATCCATGACGTGAATGGCTTGCGCTTCACGGGCGACTTGCGTCGGGGTTGGTACCCGAGCCTCCTCTACCACACTGCGCTACTGAGGCGCGGTACGGCTCCGCGGGGCGGCGCGCAGCGCACCGATTTGCCATCCCGCAAGAGACACTCGACAATAGCCCACGCTTTCAAGCATGGGATTGCGCGTCGCGGAGGGACCAGTCCCGCAGGGACGGCTGAAACGAGCCTCCGTCAGCCGTCCCTTAAGGTGTCAGACCCGCCCCGGCTTGCCCTGGCATTGTGTCTCGCCGACTCCTGAGCTCTGGGCGCCATACTGCTGGTATGTCTGGTATGAGCGGAAGAACATCGCCGGGCCACCCGCGGGCACGGTGTAGGGGTTGGTTGCGCCCGCGACATCCGTGTAGGGCCCGGCCGCGGTCGCGGCGGATTGCAGCGTGCCCGCGTAGATGATGACCACCTTGTTGCCCGGCGCGCGGACGACGCTGAGCGAGGGGGCCAGAAGAAGCGGCCAGGAGGTGACGGGTATGAGCGTTACGCCGCCGAACCAGTCCGAGAGGGGAACGGCGGAGGCGGCATCAGCCCCCGTGGCCGTCGTGAAGACCGCCGACAAACCCTGGTAGAGGTCGTGGACATGGCCGCCGGTGTAGTCAACGCCGTCCGCCGAGCCGAACACGGCGTAGCTGACTTGCCCGCCGGCGGCTATCCCCGGCAGCGGCACCACGCCGGCGTCGAACCGGCCGGCCTCGTTGGTGCTAATACCGGTTCTCGGCCCCAACATCCAGCCCGGATCGTCCGCCACCCAGTTGTCCACGCCCTCGTAGTACCCGACGAACGCCCCGTTGCGCCAGCCGTACGGGCCGGCCGGCGTCCCCGTCGGGGCATAGACCAGTTGGATATACTCGGCTTCGGTGCTGGACACCGGGACAGGCGTCTCAATGCCCTGGTTGGTCCACCTCTGGACGAGGCCCCCTGGGCCGTTGCTGAAGACCACCGTGCCCTGGGCAAAGACCGACGCGCTCACCCACAATGTTGCACTGAGTGTGCATGCAATTCGTCGCATAAGCTGCTGCGCCTCCTCTATTGCATGTTGCGAAAAGCGCCAAGGCTGACGGGTGTGATCCTGTTTGTATTGAACGCCACACCGCCTCGCGCGAGGACGGACGTGCCAAGGCACACCAAGCAGCCGATTATTCCCGCCCTCCGATTCATGGGGCTTGATCTCTGCTGGTTCGTCCTGGCCTGCGCCGCCGGGACAGGAGGATTACTGCGGCGCCCAGCGCGGCCAGCGAGATGGTGCTTGGCTCCGGGATAAGATGCAACGGCGGTACGAGCACCATGCCGCCGAACGTGTCCGCCAGGGGCACTGCGGAAGCGGGGTCCGTGCCCGTAGCCGTACTGAAAACCGCCGAGATCCCCTGGTAGTAATTCTCGACGTGGTCGCCATTCTCATCGAGGCCATACGCGCTCCCGTACAGCGCATAGCTCACCTGCGCGCCGGCCGGTACGCCCTGCAGGGAGACGACTCCGCCATCGAACCGCCCCGCCTCGCCCACGACGGGGAATGCGTTCGACGGCCCCAACATCCAGCCGGGATTCCTTGCCAGCCACTGGAACAGTGAGTCGCCGAAGTCGAATTGGAAGTAGAATGGGCCGGCCGGCGTCCCGGGCGCGGCGTAGAGCAGCTGAACGTAGTCTACGGTGTCGCTGCCGCCCAGCGGCAACGCAACCGGCGTCGAGTCGTAGATGCTGGTCCACCGAGAGACGAGCCCCGACGGCCCGTTGTTGAACACCACAGTGCCTTGCGCGAGGACGGAGGTGCTCAGGCACATCACCCCAGCAATCGGCCATAGCTTTGCGTTCATGGAATGCTCTCCCTTCCTTACTGGAGATCGCGGAACCCGTCAAGGTTCACGGTTGTGACCGTGTCCGTGTCACCGAGGGTTTGCATGGCGCTGTTCACCGCTGCGGGATCGGGTCGGCCGGCGCGGCCGCCGTACTTGTACCGGAGGTTGACAGGCCCGTAGGTCCAGGATCCATTCTCGGTGGAGTAATCTTGCGAATTATACACCGCGTGAGTGGCCCCCACACGGCTCGCAACCCCTAGGTCAATCGTCACCTGGGCGGCCGTGCCGGGCGGCGTCTGGTCCGAACCGGCAATGCTGAAGGCCCGCCCGCCCGGAAGCCACAAATCAGTGAAATCGAGCAGATTATCCGTAAAGCCCGAGGCCCTGTCCAGAACGACCGGCGTTTGTTTGGGCACCGGGGCGTTGTGCCAGACATGCC
>JAJYHY010000181.1:1570-16487 GCA_021784555.1 bacterium | reverse complement strand
CTTTGTTATCCGCATAAACCGGGGCAAGGACAACCGAAGGCGAGCCCGCTCGGTACAATAGCTCAACAAACCGGCGCGCCGCCTCCGGTGTGCGAAACTTCGCCAGGGAGCGGCCAGCTGCTGCCGCTTGGCCGTCCAGCCATTGCCGGGCTTTGGCGTGCGAGTTGCCCAGAATGGATTGCACCAGGAGCGCCTGCTGCTTGCGCTCCAGGACGACGCCGTCGCGCGCTACTCTGCCGGCCCGTTCCCCGGGGTGTATTGGGGCCAGTCGGGATGGCTCCGCGCCGCTGTGAGATAGGCCGCGCGGCTGACCTGCCGGTTGTGGATATGGAAGCCTTCCAGAATCAGCGTGCCGTCTCGAAGCCAGATCCGAACGCTTTCAACCGTGTTTGCGGTAGTGATCCGATTTGCCCGGCAGTTGGCAGAGTCCATTCTCCTCGGCGCCGAGGGCGCTGTTGAATTTCGCGCTGAAATTCTGGAAGGCGATCCAGGCCGTCAACGCGACTACGCCGTCATCATCGAAATGACTCTTGAGCGCGGTGATCTGTTCCGGGGTGACGCGCCGGGCCGTGTCGGTCATGGCCTCGGCGTAATCCAGGGCGGCACGTTCCCGCTCCGAATACAGTTCGCTTTCGCGCCAATGATGAACGGCCTCGGCCTTGGCCGTGGAGCCGGTGCCTTGGAGAAGGTTGTAGGAATTGAGGTCCACACAAAAGGCGCAGCCGTTAAGCTGGGCGACGCGCACCGAAACCAAGCTGCGCAGGGGGGCATCTACGGGAAAGCGCTTGCGTTGAAACAACCCCAGCAGAAGCAGCAGGCTCAAAAGATGTCCGGGCAGCCGACCCCACAGCCAGGAGGGGGCCAGCGTCTGGCCGTATTTTCGCGCCTGACGGCGGAAGAACCACTGCAGGTACAACGGATACTCGTTCAAAGGTTTTCGTTGGATAAATGGCATGTGTGAAAGAATCCTATGCAACTTGGTTTAGCCCGGCTGCTAACAGGTTTTTGGCGATGGTGACCACCCTATCCGGTTCGAATCCAAACTTTTTTTGGAGTTCTTTCAATGGCGCCGAGGCTCCGAAGGTGTCCATTCCAATTACCCGACCGGCCTCCCCAACATAGCGAGCCCAACCAAACGTCGAGGCCTGCTCGATTGCAATGCGCGGCTTAACTCTCGGGGGCAGCACGCTTTCGCGATATTCTTTCGGTTGGTGCTCGAAGATGTCCCACGAGGGCATGGAAACGATTCGGCACCGGATACCTTCCGCGACCAACTGTTCCTGGGCTTCCGCGGCGAGGCTCAATTCGCTGCCTGAAGCGATCAGGATCAACTCGGGGTCCCCGCCAACCGCGTCTGCCAAGGTATAGGCCCCTCGGGCAACCCCGGCGCGGGACGCGTATTTGGCTCGGTCCAGTGTCGGAAGCGGTTGGCGTGATAACACTAAAGCCGCTGGTTGGTGACGCAGTTGCACAATGTAGCGGTAGGCCTCAACGACTTCGTTAGCGTCACCGGGACGTATGGTGACCAGGCCGGGAATGGCCCGCAAGGAGGCCAAATGTTCGACGGGTTGGTGGGTGGGACCGTCTTCGCCGTCGCCCATGGCGTCATGGGTGAACACAAAGATGGTGGGCAACTCCATAATAGCGGAAAGCCGAATGGCTGGTCGGGCATAATCGCTGAAGATGAAGAAAGTTGCGCCGAACGGACGTAGTTTGGAGAGGGACATCCCGTTAACAACGGCGCCCATCGCGTGTTCCCGAATCCCAAAATGAACGTTCTTGCCGCCGGGAGCCGAGGCCTGGAGGTGACCGGCACCCGGGTAGGTAAGTGTCGTCTTGTTCGACGAGCCAAGATCGGCGGATCCGCCCAGGAACCAGGGGATGTTTTGGGCCAAGACGTTGAGCACCTTGCCCGAGGCCTCCCTGCCTGCCAGGCCCTTCGGGTCTGCGGGAAACGTGGGGAGATTGCGGTCCCAACCGGCAGGCAGCTCACGCCGCTGCATCCGGGCTATCTCATCAGCAAGGTTGGGGAACTCCGTCTGGCAGGCCGCAAACAACTCCAGCCAGTGTTTTCTCGCCTGGGCTCCGCGCTTGCCAATCCCTTCCTGAAAATGCCCGTAAACCCCCTCGGGGACCAGGGATTTCGCATCCTCAGGCCAGCCGTAGGCGCGCTTGGTTAAGCGGACTTCCTTGTCGCCGAGCGGCTCACCGTGGGCTTCGGGAGAGTCTTGTTTGTGAGGGGAGCCATAGCCGATGTGGCTGTCCAAAACGATGAAGGTAGGCCGGCCTTCTGTCTGCTGGAAGACGGCGAGGGCGCGTTCGATTCGCTCAATGTCGTTGGCATCCCCCACCCGAAGAACGTTCCACCCATAGGCGAGGAATCGGGCGGCCACATCCTCCGTGAACGTGATGTTGGTGTTGCCCTCGATGGTGATGTGGTTGTTGTCCCAGAGCCAACATAGGTTATCCAGGCCAAGATGACCGGCCAGCGACGCTGCTTCGGAGGCGACTCCCTCCATCAGGCAACCGTCGCCGCAAACGGCGTAAATGTTGTAGTCGAAGATGTTGAATTCAGGTTGGTTGTAGCGGGCAGCTAGCCATTTCTGGGCGATCGCCATACCCACGCTGGTGGCAACCCCTTGGCCAAGCGGCCCGGTGGTGGTCTCGACCCCTGAAACCCAATGATACTCAGGGTGGCCGGCTGCCTTGCTGGTCAATTGGCGAAACCGCCGGATGTCATCAAGTGTCACGGAGGGCTGGCCCAGGTTCTCATATTCGGCGTTCACGGCTTGGACACCGGTCAAATGAAGGATGGCCCAGAGCAACATTGAGGCATGCCCATTCGAGAGCACAAAGCGGTCGCGGTTGGGCCAGATGGGATCCTGTCGATCGAACTGAAGGACGCGATTCCAAATTGTGTAAACGAGAGGCGCCAGGGCCATCGGGGTGCCAGGATGGCCGGACATGGCCTGCTGGACCGCATGAATCGAGAGAGTACGAATCGTGTTGATGGCCAGTTGCAGCATTTTCTCATCTGCCATAAAGACTCCTTCTTAGGCATCCGATGCTTGTTGTTCTTCCAGTGCCGCCACCTTGCGCAAACGGCGCAAGTGGCGAGACGCCTGGCTAAACTTCGCGGTCAAGAAAGTCTGCACGAGGTCCCAAGACAGCTCGGGTCCTTCGATTCGACCTCCCAAACAAAGGACGTTGAGGTTATCATCCTCGACGCCTTGCTTGGCCGAAAAATGATCCTCAATCAGACAAGCGCGAACGCCTTTTATCTTGTTCAGGCAAACCGAGGCGCCGACGCCGCTGCCACGCGCGGCCAAGCCGCGATCCACTTTTCTGGAAGCCACGGCCTGGCCAAGGGGAATGACGAAATCGGGATAGTCATCATCCGGGTTCAACTCGCGAGCGCCAAAATCCACGACCTCATGGCCGAAGTCGCGTAAACGGTTACGCAATTTCTCCTTGAGTTCAAAACCCCCATGATCCGCGGCTATTCCTATGCGCATAGAGCACCTCACCACTGGCTGCCATAGTGAAGCGCCCACTTGCCCGCCACTGCGGGCGCCGCGTTGGCAGCGATGAATTCGGCGGCCGCTTTAGGCAGCACCCCTGGCTGCCTAAGCACTTGGACCTTCACGACGAAGAACTCCCATTGTTCACAATCGGGTCGGACCAGCCGCCCGGAGGTGTTACCTGCTTGACCTTCGAAGGCCCCCACGTGTTTGCTTTGTATTGATGCACCGGAGTGCCTGTCTTGAGCACCGGGTCAACAATGCGCCAGGCTTCCTCGACGTAATCCTCACGCGCAAACAAGGTGGCATCGCTGGCCATAGCATCCCCGAGCACTCGCTCATAAGCGTCCATTTCCTTGGCTGAAGGAGAACGACTGGCCAAGAGTTCAGACAGCTCGCTTCTTGAGTCCTCCGCAGGGGCAGTCACGTTGAAGCCGAAGGCTATCACGAAATCGGGGCTGATCCGCATCCGCACGTAGTTGGATTTGAGGTTGTATCGCTTATACATCGTTGGGGGTTGGCGAAGCCGAATGAGGATCTCGGTGCAGGTGATCGGGAGGAATTTTCCAGCGCGGATGTAGAAGGGAACTCCCTGCCAGCGCCAGGAATCGATTCCCAGTCGGAGAGCGGCGAATGTCTCCACGGCGGAGTCAGGGGCGACCCCGGGCTCCTGCCGGTAACCCTCGAACTGGCCGCGCACGATATTCTCCGGTTCAATCGGTGGAATGGCCTTGAGCACCTTGATTTTCTCATCGCGAATGGATTCGCTGTCGGTGCGAGTCGGGGGTTCCATCGCCAGATTTGCCAGGACCTGGAACAGGTGGTTTTGAATGACGTCTCGGACGGTGCCGACCTGTTCGTAAAAGGCCCCCCTGCGTTGCACGCCAAAGTTCTCCGCCATGGTGATCTGCACGCTCTCGACGTGGGAGCGGTTCCAGAAGGGCTCGAGCATCTCATTGGCGAAGCGGAAGAAGAGCATGCTGTGGACCGGCTGTTTCCCCAGGTAGTGATCGATGCGAAAAATCTCACTTTCATCAAAGACTCGCAGCAGCACCTGGTTGAGTTCCCGCGCCGAGGGCAGGTCGCGACCGAAGGGCTTTTCGATGATCACGCGGCCTTTCTTGGTGCAACCCGAAGTCGCGAGTTGCTCGATAACGGTGGCAAAGGCTGCCGGCGGGATAGCCAGATAATAGGCCGGATGGTCGCAATCACCCAGTTCCCGGCACAAGGCCTTGTAGGTTGCCGGATCGGAGTTGTCACCTCTCACGTAACGCAGCAGGCTTGAGAGCTTCTCCCAGGCGGCAGAATCGACCCCGCCATGGGCTTTGAGGCTCTCAAAGGCGCGGGCTCTTAGTGCGGTCAGGTCAGGAGCTGAACGAGCCACCCCAATCACCGGCACGTTCAGGTTTCCGCGTTTAACCATCGCCTGCAGTGCCGGGAAAATCTTTTTGAGCGCGAGGTCCCCGGTTGCCCCAAAGAATACCAACGCATCAGATCGGTTCGCATTCATGCCACCTTTGCTCCTGCTTTCTCCAAATGACCGCCAAAGCCAAAACGCATCGCCGACAGCAATTTGTCCCGGTAATCCGCCTCGCCACGTGAAGCGAATCTTTCATAAAGTGCTGTGGTCAACACCGGCACGGGGACTCCTTCATCAATCGCCGCCTTGATGGTCCATCGGCCTTCGCCGGAATCGGATACCCGGCCTGCGAACTGCGCCAGTTTCGGGTCCGTCGCCAACGCACTCGCCGTCAGGTCCAGCAGCCACGAGGCAATGACGCTGCCACGCCGCCAGACTTCGGCCACGTCGGCCAGGTCGAGGTCGAATTGATAGTTTTCCGGGTGGCGCAGCGGGGTCGTTTCCGCGTCGGCCTGGCTTTGGCGTATCCCCACGTTGGCGGATTTCAAAACGCCAAGGCCTTCGGCGTAAGCGGCCATGATTCCGTATTCGATGCCGTTGTGGACCATCTTTACGAAATGGCCGACTCCATTGGGACCGCAATGCAGGTAGCCTTGTTCGGCAGTGCCACCGAGTTTCTCGCGTCCCGGTGTGTGCGGAACGCTGCCGATGCCGGGCGCCAGTGTTGCGAAAATGGGACTCAGATGCTCGACTATTTCGTTTTCACCGCCGATCATCATGCAATACCCACGTTCCAAACCCCAGACGCCGCCGCTTGTGCCCACGTCCACGTAATGAATGCCCTTGGACGCCAGTTCCTTCGCACGCCTAATATCGTCAACGTAGTATGAATTGCCGCCGTCAATGAGGATATCCCCCCGCTCGAGCAACGGCGCGAACTCGGCAATGGTCTTGTCCACCACCGCCGCTGGAACCATCAGCCAAGCCGCGCGCGGCTTCACCAGTCTTTTCACGAATTCCGCCGGCGAGGCGGCGGCTACGGCCTTCTCTCTGGCCAAATCTTTCACCGCTTGCGGCGTGCGGTCATAGACCACGCATTCGTGACCGCCCCGGATTAGGCGCCGGACCATATTCGCTCCCATCCGGCCCAACCCCACCATTCCGAGTTGCATTGAGGTCTTGTTATTCATTGAGCTCCTTTTATTTGCCGGCAGCGCCGAATCAGGTTGTTGGTTGAGCTGTCGTGTTTGAGCCTGGGTGCTCGTTCGCTTTCCAATTCGGGAATGATGCGCCGGGCCAGCGCCTTGCCGAGTTCCACACCCCGTTGATCAAATGAGTTGACGTTCCAAATGACGCCTTGCGTGAAATCACTGTGTTCGTAAAGCGCCACCAGCGCGCCGAGAATTTCCGGTGTCAGGCACTCGGCCAGAATCATGTTCGACGGACGATTGCCTTCAAAAACCCGGTGCGGCACCAGCCAATCCGGCGCGCCTTCGGCTTTGACTTCCTTGGCGGTCTTGCCAGAGGCCAGCGCCTCGGCCTGGGCAAGGACATTGGCCAGCAGCATGTCATGATGCGGCCCTAAGGGAACAAGTGCCTGGGCGAAGGCGATAAAATCGCACGGAATCAGGCGTGTGCCCTGGTGGATCAACTGGTAGAAAGAATGCTGTCCGTTGGTTCCGGGTTCGCCCCAGAAGACCGGACCAGTGTCATAGGTAACCTGTTGGCCGTCGAGCGTTACATGCTTGCCGTTGCTTTCCATGGTCAACTGCTGCAGGTAGGCGGGGAACCGCTTGAGGTATTGCTCGTAGGGCAGGACCGCGACGGTTTGCGCGTCAAAAAAGTGGGTGTACCAAACCGTCAACAGGCCCAGAAGCACTGGGAGATTCTGCTCGAACGGGGCGGTGCGAAAATGCTCGTCCATCTCGTGGAAACCGTTGAGCATCGCCTTGAAGTTCTCCGGTCCAACGGCCAGCATGGTCGAAACGCCGATGGCCGAGTCCATCGAGTATCGTCCCCCGACCCAATCCCAGAAGCCGAACATGTTGGCCGGGTCGATGCCGAAGGCGGACACCCTTGCCGCATTGGTGGAAACGGCCACAAAATGTTTGGCCACGGCCGAGTGATCCCCGCCCAGGCCTTTGAGCAGCCAATCGCGCGCGGTTTGAGCGTTGGTCATGGTTTCCAAGGTGGTGAAGGTTTTGGAGGAGACAATGAACAGGGTCCCGGCAGGATCGAGGTCCCGAGCGGCCTCAACAAAGTCGATACCGTCCACATTCGACACGAAACGGAAAGTCAGATTGCGATCGCTGTAGTGCTTAAGGGCTTCGCAGGCCATCAGCGGCCCGAGATCGGAGCCGCCGATGCCGATGTTGACCACGTTCCGGATGTGCTTGCCGGTATGGCCTTTCCATTGACCGGCGCGGACCCGGTTCGAAAAATCCGCCATCTTATCGAGCACCGCGTGGACCTCGGGCACGACGTTCCTGCCGTCCACCTCGATGACAGCATCCCTCGGCGCGCGGAGAGCGACGTGCAGGACCGCGCGGTCTTCCGTGACGTTTATTCTTTGGCCGCTGAACATGGCATCAATCTTTGCGCGCAGTTCCGATTGCTCTGCCAGTTCGAGCAGCAGTTTGAGGGTGACTTGCGTGATCCGGTTCTTGGAGTAGTCCAGAAACAGGCCGGCGGCTTCGGCGGTAAACCGTTCGGCGCGCTTTGGGTCCTTGGCGAATAGCTCCCGCAGATGAACCCGCTCGATTTCCCGGCGATGCTTGGACAGTGACTTCCAAGCGGGGTGCGCGGTGAGCAGTCTGGTCGTTGTTCTCATGTCTTTGGCATGTTCACCTCTTGACTCTGATTGGCCGGGTTGGCCCCCGCACGATGGGTTTTTTCGAGCCCGCGGATTTGCCGTTCTTTTCCCATAAACGAAATCCACCCAAGAAGGCATTGAAGTTGTCCCCGGCGCGGCAACCCGGAGGCAATTGTTTCAGCCGATGCACATCGCCCCCACCCAGCACCACGTCTTCGGGTTCGAGGGCCGCGACCAGACGTTTTACGGCATCGGCAACGTTGCGGCGCCACTGCTTTTCGCCACACTTCCTGAGTCCGCGAATGCCGAGGTAGTCTTCGAAAGTCGCCTTCTTGTAAGGCAGGTGCGCCAACTCCATGGGTTCGATGATCCCGTCCACGATCATGGCCGAGCCGAGACCGGTTCCCAGTCCGAGAAAGAGCATCTTTCCACGCTTGTAACTGCCTAACGCCTGCATCGCCGCATCGTTTAGAACCTTCACCGGGCGTTTAAACGCGGCTTGGAAATTGAAGCCGACCCAGCCTTTTCCCAGATTCCACGGTCCGGAGCTTGGCCGGTTCTGGAGGACGGGCCCGGGGTAACCGATGGATACGGCCTCATATTCCCAGTCACTGGCCATTTTTCGCACCACCGAGACCAGGCGCCTGGGCGTCAGCTTCGGCCCAGAGACAAACTCTCGGGGTTGGTCGTGACCAGTGGCCAGAAGCTTCACTTGAGTTCCACCGATATCAATCACGAGAACGTTCATAGAAACCTTTCAAGCGGCCTTCTGTAGGACGGAACCCTTTGAACCGATGACTGTCAGCAGGTCAGTCCAGGCCTTCACAAAGGCCTCTGCCCCTTCATCCTGCAGTTGGGCAGCCAGGGCATCGACGTTGATCCCAGCTTGGTCGAACTTCCTCAGAAGTGTTTCACCATCCCCGCTGTCTCTCGGCATGGGCGAACCAACCTCACCGTGATCGCCAAACGCCTTCAAGGTTGCCTCGGGCATGGTGTTCACGGTGAGCGGCGCCGCGAGATTTGTAACGTAAAGCGTATCGGAGGCCTTGGGATCCTTGGTCCCAGTGCTGGCCCAAAGCAGCCGCTGCGGAAGCGCCCCCTCGTTAAACGCGCGCTGCCAGGAAGCCGAATTAACAAGGTCCAGGTAGGCTCTATAGCTCCGGCGAGCAACCGCAATGCCAAGTTGGTTGGCCAGGCCTGCCGGGACTTTGCCAGCCACGGCAGCATCCCACCGGCTCACGAACACCGAAGCGACTGAGCCGACTTTGGGATTAAGCCCGGCCTCAATGCGCCGCTGGATGCCCCGCATATAGGCCCCCGCCGCGGACAGGTACTGCTCGCGCGAGAACAAGAGAGTCACATTGACCGGAATCCCCGCGAAGATCGCGTCCTCGATGGCGGGCAGACCTTCTTCGGTTCCCGGAATTTTGATAAAGAGGTTGGGGCGATTGGCCCGGGCGAACAGCGCTTTGGCCTCCGCCAGTGTGGTTTTGGTGTTGTGCGCCAGGAGTGGTGAGACTTCGAGGGATACCCAGCCGTCAACTCCATTGGTCCGGTCATAGATTGGCCGGAACAAATCGGCCGCCCGGGTGACGTCTTGGAGGGCCAACTCGAAGAAGATCTCCTCGCTGGATTGTCCGGCGGCCATTCCCCGGCGAATCGCGCCATCGTAGGCGCCGCTGCCTTTGATCGCATGGTCGAAGATCGTTGGGTTCGAAGTGAGCCCAGTTACTGACAGTTCGCGGATATAGTGTTTGAGGGTGCCGTTGTTCAGCAGGTCCCGTGTGATGTTATCCAGCCAGAGGCTCTGTCCAAGATTGTGCAGCAGGTCTATCGCTTTCATATAATTCTTAAGTCTTAATCAGTTCACTCCCCCACACATCCGGTATCGTCCCAGAACTCGATCACGGGGAGGGAAAGGTCGTGTTCGTAGCCGAGCCCGCTCAGGCTTGCGGTTCGCAACATGAGGAATCTCCCAGCGGCCGGTTCCAGGCCCAGCCAGCGGGCGGCAAGCACTCGCAGGAAATGTCCACTCGAAAAGAGCAGCACATTACCTGGGATGTCGCGCAAGCGGCTTGCCACGCGGTCCGCTCGCGCACCAACCTCGCCAGGGGATTCGCCACTTGGGCAGCCGTCGCGGAATAACTGCCAGCCGGGATACTTCGCCTGAATCTGCGGAGTCGTAAGACCTTCGTACTCGCCATAGTTCCACTCGATCAGATCCGGATCGGTTTGGGCCATATCCCCAAAACCGGCCAACTCGCAAGTGCGTGCCGCGCGCTGCAATGGACTCGCGAATATCCTGTCAAAAACATGGCCGGCCAACCGTTTTCCCAGCCGTTGGGCGTTGCGCTCGCCCCGTTGGGTCAGTGGCAGATCGGTGAGCCCGGTATGTTGGCCCGCGATGCTCCAAGCTGTCTCGCCATGACGCGCGAGATAGATCATCGGCAGGTTCTCACTCATAGAATGCTCACTTGCCAGTTGCGACCCTGCCAACGCTGGTCAGCTTTCCAGAAGCAGGTAAACTCAAACGCTGAACCGACGGGCCACTTCGCGGCCGGGAAATCGGCAAACCAAAGGTTCAGCTCGGGTTGATGGGTGGTCTCGTTCCTGTTAGTCCGAGACCAGCCATCCGTGGACCAGACTAGGGTTGCTTCTGCCGGAAGGATGATCCGCAAGATTTTTCCACGAGGTACATGCCGCAACGGATGGCGAAGACTCCACATCTCGTACTGGCTCTTAACGGGATTTGCCACATAACGCTGGAAGGCCGCCTCCACCCGGTCAAAACAAACACCATCGTGGCGGCTACGAACCAGGGAGACGTATTCGGCGTGCGACCAGCACAGGGGCATCGCCGCGCCGGTGGGGTCACCGGGTTTCATCCGGCTGGCTGGCGAGGCCTCCGCGTCCCAAAGTTGCTCGCTGATCATCCCTCCTTCATTGGCGAACTTCTCCATCGCCGCGATAAACGACTTGGGGTCGCGGCCGGCAGCCAGTTCATAATGGCCGCGCTCCCCGGTCAGAATCGGCCAGCACCGACCCACCCCCGCTCCGTCAAAAGCCGTGCCGTCGTCCTTTTGCCCATAGCCGTCATGGTTGTAGCGGCGCCAGCAGGGCCCCTGCGGCAGGTCGCGCTTAATCACCCGGTCAATAACTTCAATGGAGTCGCGCACGACCGGATCGTTGGGACTGCGAATGCCAAACCGCACCAGGTGCAGAAAGTCGCCGCCGACTACGTTTCGCGTGGGATGAGAACCGCCTCCGTTTGCGATTTGAATTATGGCACTGTTTGGATCCGCATGAGGGTCCGGCGCGGCAGGATTGGCGGGATTAATGCGGATATAGTGCCGAGGAATACCCGGAACCAGCTCGCCCTGGGTGGTAACGGTCCATTCCTCCAAATGCGCCGCCAGCCAATCCGCGTAAGCAAGGATGAAGTCCGCCATTTGCGGCTGGTTACGGTATTGCCCGCATTCGGCGGCGCAAACCAACCCCGCGATGACGGTGGCCAGGGTGGAAGGCGAGTAGCCGGCGTTTTCCTCCCAGCGTTCCTGGCCGGTGACCGGTCCCTGGAGGATGAGATAGGCGGCGGCACGCAGAATCAGCACCGTGGGATCGAACCGGCCCAGCGTCGCGCCGTGCTCGTGCAGGCGCCAGGCCAGCAGATGGGAGCAGCCACCTCATCCAATTGCAGGCCCGACCAGTAGGCGCTGCCATCAATCCAACTGTTCTGCGGAAAGCTGCCATCGGCCCGTTGCAACGCGGCCAGCCAGATGAGAGCGCGGATGGGGGTGCCGGTTTGACCGGTGGCCAAGAGCGCCGTCGCGCTTTGCACCAAATCACGGGTCCAGACTAAATGATAGCCGCCAAGGTCATTGTCCCCTTTGGTCTCGCCCCAGGGGATGCTCATGGAGGCGACCAGAGCTCCCTGAAAGATCTTGTCCTCATGGGCCAGCAGGATGCAGCGGCTCAATCGGTACATTCCTCCGTCGTCGCAGGTGTCTTTCGCGAAGTCGAACTTGGGATTGACCACCGCCCGTTGCCATTGCTGGACATAGCGCTCCCGGTGGAGCTCGAAAGCCTCGGCCAGCGATTGGAGCAGCTTGGCCACCGTGCTTTGGCAGCTGCCTCCACAAGCAATTCCGATGGTGAATTCACCGCTGTCGGACGGTTGGATTTCCCCTGTGAGCGCTAGGTTCCCTTGTTCGGCGGCGCGGAATTCCCAGTCCATCTTGAAGTTGCCCATCAAGTCCTGCCAGCCGTCGCTGGCGCCCACATAGCCGACCGAGCGGCGGGAAAAATCGGGGGCGCAGGCCATCACCAGGTGCGTTCGTTCGCGTTGGGCGTGGATGAGCTTCCTGCCGCCGACCTCGCAGCACCGCCCGGAATTGGCGGCGCCATACCGGGCAATGTGCGGGGCCAGCAGCGCATAGATACGCAGCTTTCCGCGTAAGGACTCGTCAAGCATTTCGAGCCTCGTATGCACGAGCAGGACCGAAAGGTGCGGGTCGGTAAGAATATGTTTGATGAGCCGGTAACGGCCTTGGCGGTCCGAATTGACCAGGCGGTAGAGGAGGCAGTCGCGCTCGGGGCATTCGATCAGGTGGTCAAGATCCCGCTTTTCCTCATGGCAAAACGTCTCGCCATCGGTGATGAGGAATTGCATATCGCGTGTGTTGGGCTGATCGACGCTGGGATAGTAAATCTCATTGATAATGCCATGGCTCAACGTGAACCAGAGCCGGCAACCCGTGTGGTAGGCAGTGCCCACGCCTTCCTTGGCGCTGGAAGTCCAGCGCGGTTCAATGCCCGGTCCGCCAAACGCAACTGAGTTTTGACTATTCATTCCACCTCGTTATCTGGTCCATTCTGCAGAGTCTATACTCCTGAGCTCGGTGCGGAAACTCTGTTCCTACCAAGCGGTCGATTCCTTCCAGGTAAAGGCCGGAGTCGAGTGAATCCTTTGCTTCCGAGTCGCAGCGAAAACGTTGCGTTGGACATGTCTTTCGGACCTCTATCGGCGCCAAGCAAGCCATTTGCTCATTAGTTTTCTCACCGATGGCGTCAGGCGGGTGCGATTGTAGAGGTCGCCGGTCTTGCGGATAGCTTCGGCCTGCGTTGGATACGGATGAATCGTCCCGCCGATGGTCTTGAGGCCGAGTTTGCCTTTCATAGCGAGGGTTATTTCACTGATTAAATCACCCGCATGTGCCGCGACGACGGTTGCGCCCACAATCTCATCCGTTCTCTTGCGAGCGTGGACGCGCACGAAGCCATCGGTCTCGCCGTCCAATATCGCCCGATCCATTTCGCTGAGTTCCTGGGTGTAAGTGTCCAGTTCAATGCCTTTGGCTTTGGCGTCCTTCTCGTAAAGGCCGACGTGGGCAATTTCTGGCGAGGTGTAGGTGCTCCACGGAATGACGAGCGAACTGGCTTTGGCGCGGCCCATGAACAGCGCGTTCTGAATCACGATGCGCGCCATGAAATCCGCCGCGTGCGTGAACTGATACGGCGAGCAAACGTCGCCGCAGGCGTAAATGCGCGGGTTGGTGGCCTGCAGCCGGTCGTTGACTTTCACGCCCCGTTTGTCGTATTCGACGCCGACCGTTTCCAGCCCCAACCCCTCGACATTCGGCGCGCGGCCTGCCGCGACCAGCAGGTGGTCCACGACCAGATCATAACTCTTGCCGTGCGATTCGGCTTGCAGGCGGATGCCCTCCGGATCAACAGCCAGTTTAAGGTTCTTGCCGCAACAGAGCAGTTGCACCCCGTCGCGGGCCATAGACCTCCGAACGATCTCCGTGGCATCCCGGTCTTCCCGAGGGAGAATGCCGTGCTCCGCTTCCACAAGAAAAACCTCCGAGCCAAACCGCGCGAAGCTCTGCGCCATTTCGCAGCCAATGGGGCCGGCGCCGATGACGCCAAAACGCTGGGGGAGTTCGGTCAGAGTGAACAGCGTCTCATTAGTCAGGCAGGGAACGTCCTTCAAACCCGGAATCGCCGGCGCGGCGGCGCGGGCGCCGGTGGCAATCACGGCTTTGGAAAAACGCAAGGTCTGCCCGCTAACTTGAATCGTGTCCGACCCGGTGAATCTGCCTGCGCCCAGAAAGACATCTACGCCGAGTTCGGTGAAACGCTTGGCCGAATCGTGCGGGCTGATGTCGGCGCGCAGACGGCGCATTCGTTCCATGACTTGGCCGAAGTCCACAGTTGTTCCGGCGGGGACATCCACTCCAAATTCGACGGCTTCCCGGATGGCCGCAGCAGCCCGTGCGGCGCGGATGATGGCCTTGGACGGGACGCAGCCGACATTGAGGCAGTCGCCGCCCATCAGATGCTTTTCGATGAGCGCGACTTTCGCGCCGAGCCCGGCTGCGCCCACGGCAGTAACCAAGCCTGCCGTTCCCGCGCCGATGACAACGAGGTTGTAACGCGGAGCCGGCGCGGGATTCACCCAATCTGGCGGATGCACGTTGCCGTAGAGGGCCTGGTTATAGGCGTCCCAGGGGCGAATCGGTGGGCCACTGGCTGGCGCCGATACATTGTGGTCTTCAAGGACGGCGGAGTCGGTATTCATAACTCATGGTTGGGCGTTGGTTCGTTTCGCCAGCGCGCGGCGGGCGGTGCGGGTGATGAGGATGGTAACGGAAACGGTGGCGGCGAGGCCGACCCCGTAAAGCGCCCATTGAGCGGGGGTGCGCCCGCGGGCGCCGGCGGCGGCCTTGGCCAGCGAACCCACATACACATACATCAGCGTGCCGGGCATCATGCCAATCCAGGAGGCCAGCACGTAGTCGCGCAAGGAGACGCGGGTGAGGCCAAACGCGTAGTTCAGCAGGGTGAAGGGAAACACCGGGGAGAGTCGCGTCAACCCCACGATTTTCCAACCTTCTCCGGCAACCGCCCGGTCAATAGCGGCGAAGCGTTCGTTGCCTTCAATCTTGCGGGCGATGGCCCGGCGGGCGAGGTAACGCCCCACCAGAAACGCGCAGGTGGCGCCAAGTGTCGAGCCGATGGAGACGTAAAGCGAGCCCCAGACCACGCCAAAGAGGGCGCCGGCGCCCAGGGTTAGCACCGAGGCGGGAATGAAGAAGACGGCGGCGGCGATGTAAATGCCGATGAAAGTCACCGGACCCCATGGGCCGAGGCGAGCGACCCAACCCAAGACCAGCCTAAGCAGGCGCGGCACGTGCAAGAATCTCGCTGCCAGGAACAGCCCAG
>JAJYHY010000181.1:0-1560 GCA_021784555.1 bacterium | reverse complement strand
AGCCATTTCCAGCGCAAGCCGGGCTTGGATGAGGCGCTCTCCGGCTCAGTCATGGGGATCGTACGGGTGTGCGAGTTCATCGAGAATTAGCAAGACGGGGTCAGTCCTCACTTTTTCCGCCACTTCCCTTTCTTCACCGCGGAAAGAGTGAGGACTGACCCAAACGCCTCTGAGCTGTCATTTGGTCTGTTCATTCAGCGACCAGTCGTAGGCTGTATTGCGGATTGTGAAATGTTCGTAACCGGCGGGGGGCGTGGCGGGCCAATAGGGCCTCAGGAAGGCGAGCACCGAGCTTGATGTCCTTTCAAAATCCTTGGCGTACCATTTGAAAATCGGGGAGAGATAAACCGTCTGATCGGCCGCATCCACTCGGTTCTTGCTCCGGTTGGCCAGAAACCGTTTCGCCTGGTCGTTCAACTGCGCGTTCAGACGGCTGGCGACGTAGGGCTCGCTCCGCAAGGGCGGACAGCCGATGGAGGCGCAGACCAGGGCGAAATGAACGCGCGGCTCGTCGTAACCCCGAACTTGCGTTTCGAGAGTATTGAGCGTCGTGGTCTTTCCAAAGAGATGCACCATGGGCTGGTCCCAAGGGCCGCGCCAGAAGTGGCCGATGTCCTTGATGCTTTTGATCGGATAATGGTCGAGGATAAGCCGGAGCGTGTAGGCATTGTAAGCGTTGATGAGAAAGGCGAGTTGCGGGTTGCGCGTCCAGCCGTTGAACTCGGGCTCGGTCACTCCCGCCACCTGCCTGAGGTAGCGGTCCAGTGCCTGCGGGTGGGCTTTGAGGGCGGCGTAATTGACACGGGCATCCTTGACGTAAGTCGTGAGCACTTGGTTGAAGAGCGCTTGCGATTGGTCGAGGCCCGCCGCCTGGGCACGTGAAAAAGCCAGCGCCCCCAGCGCAAGAGCAACAGCAAGAGCAGCAAGAAATCGGGCGACCATTTTTTCTCTCATATTCATCAGAGGTCCGTTCTAGGTGAATTATTCCCTGTACTTGAACGGCGGGCCGCCATCGCGCCGGAGCGCTGGGCGAGTTGGCGGTCCCGATCCCGCCACAAACCGCCGGGTATGCCGGCTTCGAGCCGTTGGCGAAGAATCTCTTTCCCGCGCGAGAGCCGGGACATGATGGTGCCGACGGGAAGGCCGAGGGTTGAGGCAATCTCGCGATAGGAAAGCTCCTGCAAATAAAACAACACCAGCGGCGCGCGGTATTTCGCGTCCAAGGCCTGGATCGCGGCCATCGCGCCGTTGGCGTCGAGATTGTCAGCCATTTCAGGCTCGAACGCGGGAAGCTCCCATTCGACCGTCTCTACTTGAACTTCGGGAAAGCGCGAACCGTGCCGGCGCTGGCCGAGGAACTTGCGGTATAGCGTCGTGAAGAGCCAGCCTTTGATCTTCAGGGGGTCACGGATTTGGCCGCCCTTGACCATCAGCGCGAGGTAGCTTTCCTGGGTCAGGTCAGCGGCATCGCTTTCGTTGCCGGTCAAGCCGAAGGCGAATCTGTAAAGCGATTCGTAGAATTGCTCAACGGCGGCGTCATAATCCAGCGCCGCCGCGGGC
>JAJYHY010000584.1 GCA_021784555.1 bacterium | reverse complement strand
TGACAAGGCATCGGCAGTGACAGCGTCATTGCAGAGAACGGTCACGCTGGCGGTACCCGTGACAGGATACCCTGTTCGAGGATCGATGATATGGGAGAAGCGTTGGCCCAGGATGTCCACGAAGCGCTCGTAGCTTCCCGACGTAGAAACCGCCATCCCACTTGGCAGCGCGATTTTGCCGAGTATGCTCGATCGGTCAAAGGGGTCCCTCACACCAATCTGCCAACCTTCTCGGCGCGAAGGGCGCCCGGAAACGCGCACGTTGCCGCTGAAGTCGATGAGGAAATCGCGAATGCCAGCGCTCAAACAATAGTCATAGGCGCGATCGATGGCGTAACCTTTGGCAATCCCCCCCACGTCCACTGACATACCTTTGAGTGAGAGAAAAACCGTCCCGTCCTGGACCGCCAGCCCTCGGGGATCAACCAATTTGAGAAGTTTGCCGATGGATTGGTCTGAGGGCAGGGTGTCCGGGACCGTTGCCCCATTGAATCCCCAAAGACTCGCCAGCGGAGCGGCGGTGATGTTGAAGGTGCCCGCGCTCAGGTTCCCAAAGTGTTGTCCCAGGCTGAGTACCTGATAAGTGTCGTCAGGGACCTTGACCGGTGCCACGCCCGCCATTCTTGCAATCTCGCTGATAGCACTGTCAGGCTGGTAGGCGCTCATCTCGCGTTCCAGCCGGTCAAAGATGGCGCGAACTTGTTGGGTCACCGGCTCGATGCGGTCAGCGTAGTCGCTGCCGAGCGTGATTGTCGCCAAGGTCCCCATGGACCGAAACGCCCGGCTGGGAAGTTCAGGTGTTTGAAAGAAGCGAGGGTTGGAGTTCAAGAGCACGCAAGCACGAGCCCGTTCGAGCGCGGTACGAATCAGTCCCTTCGAACTCATGGGATTTCTTGCCGGCGGCGGCCGTCTGTCTGGCGCATGGCGTAAACGGCACGCGCTCTCCTGCCTCGATTAAACATCCACAACTCACGCGTACCATGCACGCTGGCGGTTTTTCAAGCTTGAAAGTACTTCCGAGGCAACGTTAACATCCTCGACCACCTGAAAGTCAAACATCCCGACGCAAATAAAGTCGGCTCCGTTTTCAAAGGCAAAACGAAAGCCGTCCTTGGGAAGGAAGGCTCCGGCCGCCAGAACCTTGAATGCGATCCACGGCTTCTTGACGGTTGCCATGAATTCAATGGTTTTTTCCGGGAAGAGGTCGAACATATTGTCTTTCCACTCACCGTGGGCAAGCTTCGGGTCGATGATCGAGAATTCGACGCGGTCCTTTCGCGGCGTTGCAGACCAGTAATTGTCGCTATGCAGAGTTTTGACATAGAAGTCCGGGTTCAGGCCCGCCTTCTCGCACTGAATCGGAACCATGATCGAGTGCGCGCCGATCCCCGCCGGGAGACCACGGCTCTTGATGTAATCGAGCGCCTTGCCCAGCACATCGATCTGCTCGTTCTTGACGAAAAGGTCCCCCTCAACTCCACGAATGTAGAGCAAGCTCCCTCCGTAATCGATGGCCTTGTCAACGGTACCCTTCAGGTCTGTTGGCTTGGGGTGTCCCCACACCTGGACGAGCGTTTGCATTTTGGATGAATTCAATTCGCGGTATTTCGCGAACAGAGGTAGTTCATTCGGGTCGGCACAAAAAGTGTTGATGCCTGCTCGTTCTGCCAGTTCGAGCGTTTCAAAAACTTTGCGATCTGTGTTGTAGGCCTTGAAAAGCTGTGGGCCGTAGATGAGGTCCCGCGAATGGGAGTAGCCGCCGATCAAGTTGCCACCGAGAATCACGCGGCTGACTGTCAAGCCTCCAAGATTCCCCTTGGGAAGCTCGCCCTTCAGATCTTTCAGGCTCAGGTCCTGCAATTTGATGGTTGCTCCGGTGATGGCATGGACCTTTTCCCATTCGTACTTCCGATGCATGGCATATCCCAAAACACCGAGTACGGGAGCTCCAATCAGGTTTTCCAATGTTCTGCGCCGGGAAAGGGAAACGGTGGCAGGCTCCGAGGGTGCTTCCTTTGCGCCCGATTTCCTGCGCGATCGCCAGTCTTGCAACAGCCGGTCAAGCCCCCATAGTCTGCTACCGGTCAGCGCCAGAAACACGACAAGCACCAGCAGTTCCACCAGGTTCTTATTCACCACCAGGTAATGCCCCTCTACTGGAACGCGGTAATCCGTCCTGATCAGAGGGGTCTGGGCAAGGTAGTAAAGCGCCAGTAACGCAACGCCGAAGCCGCTGGCCAGGCGAGTCATGCAGCCGAGTATCAGCGCCGCTCCAATTAATATCAGCCCCCACGTATTCAGAAAGTCAACCGCACGCACCAGGTTGGGGCTCGATCCCAGCCAATGGAAAAAGTTCTGGAAGAACCCGCGTGACAACAATAGATAGGGCGCCGATGTCCAGTCCGGCATCAGCAGTTTGGCAAGCCCCTCGTAAAGGAATTGCCATCCGATAGCAATGCGCACAAATAAAAGGATGACAGTCATCGATTTCCAAACTGGAGCTACTTCGGGCGACCTTTCACCGTCGGGTTCAGTCATTAGCGCTCATCCCTTCCGTCCTGCTTCCGCCAAATCTGCGGGGTAAAGGACCCGCCGCCTGAAATGGCGCAGAGATTCCCTCATCACCAGATCCATCCAAGAGGCAACCTATCGCTCAGCTTCACAGACGGCTGTGATTCAGGTCACTTTGTTTGGTGATCTTTGTTTTATTTTCGGCGTCAGGCTGGCGGGCTTTTTGTCGCAAGGAGGACTTGCCAGGTTTATGTCACTGCGATTCAGCCGATGTTTCGGGCTCCACTCGTGCTGTCGAAGCGCACGAAACCCCTTATTCTTTCGCGGACAACGAGGCGTAGCGACTCTGCCTCAATGAGTTTTAGACAGAGTAAGTTCGACGAAGGCTTTTTCTCCTGGTAAATGGTTCGGATGCTGCTTAGCCTTGCCGCAGAGGCCTCGTCTTTCGTGCCCCATTTCAGTGAAGTAACTGCACGGAGCACCGCGCGGGCCAGCCTATGACTAAAGTCATCGAAAGGTAGCCACAGTTTCGATTTAATAAAGGCATCGGGGCAATGGAACCTGCGTACTTGGGGGTATTTATTGATGGGCACTAAAGTCACTGATAAAGTCCCGCTGCCGAATGAGTGGATTCGCGCCTACGAGCGCGACGCCGACGCGCGGCCGGATTACGCCGACCCCGCCTGGGAAAGAAAAGCTGCCAGAGTGCTTGCGGCCTTTATTCTCTCCGGAATATTCTTTCTGGCTCTTCCGGGGACTTTTCTCGGCGTTTGGAATTTACTCGAAATCTCAGCACATCACGCCG
>JAJYHY010000180.1 GCA_021784555.1 bacterium | reverse complement strand
CAAAGGCTCGGCGGGGCTGCCCGGCGGATAACTCGCGCAGCGTTTGGAGTGCGGCGCCGACCGCCGCTTTCGTTTTACGGCCACCAAACTGAGAATTGCTGCCGGCTTTCGGCCTTAGCCGCCCTGTACCCAGAGCCTGTCCCATCGGCCACTTTATCGAGAACACACCGGGATTCGATAAAGTGCCCGATTAAGCCCCAAAATCGCGGCTTTTGGGACAAGCTCTACCTATTCCTCGCCCTGCTCCTGCTGCCGGTCACGCCCTCTCTTGCCCAGCACTCCGGCCTGCGTTTGCCGCCTCCGGTCAAGACGCCGGAGAATGCGCGGCGCGGCCAGGAACTGGTGGCGGACCTGCTTTCCCGCCAGCCGGTGCAAGCAACAAATACCGGCATCATCCGGTTCCGCGCTCCTGACGGCAACGAAACCCGGATCCGCTTCAGGTCTGAGATCTACACGACCCCGAGCGACTGGATCAGCATTTATCAAACCCTTCCCGCTCCAGGCGCTCCCAAACCAACCAGACTGACGATTATTCATTCCAACCAAGCTCCCAATCGTTATCTGCTCAGTCGTCCCGGCGAAGGGGCCTCGATGCACGAGCCCCAAGTGCTCACCGCTAGTGAAACCATGAGGGGTTTCGCCGGGTCCGATTTTTGGATCGCGGACCTGGGGCTGGAGTTTCTGCATTGGCCTCAGCAGTTCCTGGTCAAAAAAGAAATGCGGCGGGGCCAAATGTGCGACAAGCTCGAAAGCATCAATCCCAATCCCGCCCCGGGCGCTTACTCCCGCGTTGTCTCCTGGATCGACATCGACTCGGGCGGCATCCTTCACGCCGATGCCTACGATGCCCAAGGCCGGCTTCTCAAGGAATTCGACCCAACCGAATTGCAGAAGGTCAACGGCCAGCGCGAATTGAAGGAGATGGAGATGCGCAACCACCAAACCGGCTCGCATTCCTGGATCGACTTCAACCTCACACACCGCGATTAACCTGGGGCCGTGACCAACCGATCCCGCCTTGGCCGCCTTGAAGATACGACAATGCGCACGGGTCGTATAACGCTTGCCACCGCCTCAGCCGCACTCCTTCTAGCGTGCTTGGCGCAGGCATCGGAGCCGCCGGCAATTCCGGTGGGGCTGGACGCCTATCGCCAGTGGGCAAGCTGGCCTTGCCTGCGCATCGGAGAGCGCGCCTACATGCGCAGCACCTATGACCGCCGGGGCGGCAACGAGGGCGCCGACGCCAGCCATTTCCTCTATCAGCTCGCGGAGGATAAGAATGTCGTCCTGGACATCCAGGGCCCAGGCATCCTCTACTTTGCCCGTTACAACCACTGGCACGGCAGTCCCTGGCACTACGAGGTCGATGGCGTGGAATACCTCGTTCAAGAGACCAGCACCGCCCATCCGAACCACCCGGCGCCAAACTCCACGTTCCTGCCAGAATCAGCCTTTCCCAATCCGCTTGCCTGGACTTGGTCGAGCACCCGGGGCGCGGATTTGACGTGGGTGCCCATTGCTTTTGAGCGGTCATTCCGGATGGCTTATTCCCGAACGCATTATGGCACCGGCTACTATATCTACGACCGATACGTGCCGGGCACGAAACTCTCCCAGCCCATCCGCTCCTGGAACATACAGGCCCGGCCATCCGAGGACGTCCTGGAGCTCATCGCAAAATCGGGCGCCGACCTGCTCCCGGCCATCGGCTCCAGCCAGGGCCGGAAACTTGGCTTGAAGGAGTTGTCGGGAACGAACTCGCTCTCGCCCGGGAGTACGACCACGCTCGCCATCTTGCACGAAGCGCCCACCATGGTCCGCGCCCTTGATTTCCACATCCCGAGCGACGAAGCCACCGCTTTTGGCAAGGCGCGCCTTCGGGTATTCTGGGATGGCTCACGTTTTGCCTCAATCGACGCGCCTGTGGCGCTGTTCTTTGGCGCCGGCACCTTTTACAATCGTGACCAGCGCGAATACTTGGTCAAGGCCTTCCCCGTTCATGTCCGCTTCGACAAGGCAAGTGTCGCCCTCGCCTGTTACTTTCCCATGCCTTTCGTTCACTCGGCGCGGTTCGAGTTGGTGAACAGCGCTGAGCGCGCGCTCAACCGCATCGAGTGGCGTCTGCGCTTTGCTCCCTGCCGGGAGTCGCCCGCCTATCTCGCCTACTTTCATGCCACTTACCGGGACCATCCTCATCCGGAACCGGGGCGCGATCTGGTTTTGCTCGACACTCGCCAGGCCGAGGGGGGCGGAGATTGGTCCGGCCAGTTAGTGGGCATGTCGTGGATCTTTTCAGGCCGTGCCGTTCTCAACACCCTGGAGGGCGACCCGCGCTTCTTCTTCGACGACAGCCAGACTCCACAGGCCCAAGGCACAGGCACCGAAGAATGGGGCGGAGGCGGAGATTACTGGGGCGGCAAAAACATGACTCTGCCCTTCGCCGGCCACCCGACCGGCGCCCCAAGCCCCAAGGCCGCAAAATGCCCGGAAGACGAGATCGAATCAGCTTACCGCTTCTTGTTGGCGGACCTGATGCCCTTCGGCAGGAATGCCGTCATTCGCCTGGAACACGGCGGCCGGGACCAATCGACCGAGCATTATCAAACGCTGATCTATTGGTATGGCCTAAACCGGCCCACTCTGGTCAAGACCGACGAACTGAAGATCGGTGACAAGGTGAGCGAGCACGAACACGATTATGTCTCTCCCGATGCCTCGCCGCCCTACCAAGTCACCTCGCGCTATGAATGGGGCGTGGACACCTTGAATGGCCGGACAATTTATCCCGCCTCCACCGACTTTGGCCGGAAAACTCAAGGCACAAGCGAATTCACCCTCAAGCTGGAACCTCGCAATTGGGGCGTCCTGCTCCGGCGCAAGCTCGATTATCAATTCCCGAATCAGCGCGCGGAGGTCTATGTGGCCGCGGTAACGAAAGACGGCGCAGTGGGCCGGTTCGAACCTGCCGGAGTCTGGTACACTGCCGGAAGCAGCACCTGTGTCTATTCCAACCCCAAGGGGGAGTTGGACCCGGCCCGGCACGTTGTGGAAACGTCCAACCGCCGGTTCCGCGACGATGAGTTCCTCGTGCCTCGCTGGCTCACTCGGCACCGATCCCGGATCCGGGTTCGGGTCCGCTTCACCCCGGTGACGATCCCACTTTACCCCGGCCGTCCTCTCCCAGAGTTGGCCTGGACGGAACTGCGCTACGACGCTTACTGCTTCGTCTCTCCCTGAGCCATTATCCGCACCGTCGCAGCGGGATTTGTCTTGGCGTCCTCGGAACCCCTTCGGAAACGGTGGTTACCAGCGCATTTCCCAGGCCTGTCCCTGGCGAGGAGCGAACGTAACAGGCGTGCCGATCCTTCCGGTGGCGGTCGTTTTCTCTTGCGATGAGCCGAAAGTCACCCTCGGATGAAAGGCGCTGGCGGCCAGACCCCAATCCGCCTCATCGGGGCGCACGGTCACGGTAACCGGCTCATCGCTGACGTTAACAAACAGCAGTAGCAAGCGATGCTCGGCCGGTAGCTTCCATGCTCCGGTGAGCACGGCGTCGGTTGTCACCCACCACGTGCCCGACCACTGCCAGTCGGCCTTAACCCGAGGCACTGGCTCCTCGAACCGGGGCGGATGGGTCATTTCTCCGGCATAGAAATAGCGGTTAAATTTAGCGCGCAGTTGGACCATTTGGCGGAAGAAGGCGGCGTTCTCTTTTTCCTTTACAATGCCGGGGTCCAGCCAGCCGAGTTGCTCGCCGAAGACTAATTGTTGGGCCGCCTTCATCCGGAGGGCCAGGTCCTTGGTGGCGCCGCCGCGATACGCCCGGCCAAACATCTGGATCGTGCCGCCATAAACCGCCGGAAAGGCCGGGACCTGCCCGTCGAACTGCCAGTGCCAGGTCAGGTAGCCGTCGAACCAGCGGATGAAGGGCTCGCCGTTGCACTCCGTGGTCAAGGCGGTATCGCGCGGTTTGGCGCGACGGATCGCGTCGAGCATTGTCCAGTAGCCCTGATTCCACCAATGCCCCCCGCCCAAAGGATGGCCGTGCGCGGGGTCCATGCAGAGTTTTGGGGGCGCCGCCGCCACCTGGTCGATATAAACCGCGCTCGTCCGATATTGGCGCAGCAACCGCAGGACAATATTGCTGACCGTGTTCTGCCAGAGCGGAGTCGATGGGCACATCACCGCCAGGCGCACCGGTTGGCCGTTAGTCTCCTTGCTGGCATAGGTCTCGATGTAAGGCAAGCCGTTCGGTTGCTTAGTCGCCGCGGCCAGGGCCAAGCGGGTGAATTCGTAGTCCTCGGTCCCGCGGTCGTGGGTGTCCCAGAGCCGCCCGTTAATGTAAGGCATGACATACACCCCATCTGACTTCAACTCGGTGGCCGCGGCGGCAAAGCCAGGTCTGGCGGGGAAATAATGCGGGTAATCGTTGTCGAAAGGATTGTGGTGCCAGCGATACCAGTGGAATCCGATTGGGACGCCGAGATACTGGCGGAACCGCTCCACCGCCGGCACGCAGTCACTCGGCGCGCCGCCGGTCATCGCCCAGGCGTTAAGTTCGCGCATCCACAGGGGCGTATCGGCTCGGCCGTCAGGCCCCAGGCGCGGCCACCATTTTGCGTGTTGCCGCGCCCAATGCTTGTAAATCATGGCGGCGTCGAACCAGTTGCCCCGCAGCAATTGCCACACGGCCTCTCCTTCAAGCGCAAAGCCGTTCCCTGCAACGCCCATGTTGGGAGCTGGATGGCCGAAGCTCAGCCGCAGAATGTGGGAGGCCGGATCGCTCTTCAGCGCCAGGTCCTTGGTGCTGCCCCATGGGTCGTGCATCGCCACGTAAAGACCGGTGGAATGTTCGCCGTCGCGATAAGCGGCCATGAACTGCATGGCACACCATCCGCCGGGATAGGTGCCCCTGTAGCTGAAACGCCGGTTCCAGACATTGCGCTCGACTCCCCCGGGGCCGCGCGGGAAAAATACGGCCCCGTTCGTGCCAAGATCGGCGAGGGCAAGTTGGGGGAAGACCACGTGCCAGACGCTCCAATTCGTGCTCCGGTCTTCGACGTGGAGGTGCCAATGCAAAGCGCTGTCACCAGGGTGGGCGGCTGCGAGCGCGACAACGGACACACCCGGTAACGACGGATTCGCTGGCTCCGACCAATGCATCTCCAAACGGCCAGCCTGCCGCTCCACGCTGCATTCTCCCCAGCCGGTATTAGCAACCAGCGATTCTTCGATTTTCGACCCCGCTTTTCGCAGCTCGATGCCAAATAGCGGCAACGGCTTTCGCGCGAGAAGCTCCTGGTTTTGTTTCAGGTCAAGCAGATGGTCGAGCACGATGCCCGTAGCGGACTGATGAGCGGTGAGTTGCAGATCCCCGGCGATAAACTGGATTTCCTGTCCGCCCGCCGCGAAAACTGCGGGCGCCGCCGCAAGGGCGAGCAGCAAGACCTGTCCGGCGAGAATTCTGAATATTCGACGCGTCATGGCCGGAGATTATCGCGGGATGGAGAGCAGAACACGAAAAATCGGGATGGAATTCAGGAGACCTCCGCATTCGGCTGGCGCCACCGCACCGTCTTCTTAAGCAGTGACGTGGATGGGGGGCGGGCGGATGGCTTGGTTATGGCTGGACACCGTCGGCGGACGCGGAGATGATGGTTTGAAGTTTGATGCAGCTTGCTTTTCCGGAACTGACGGTGGCGCAGCCGGCCTCGGTGCTCTCCGCGCCGGCGCCGTACCGGGGGCTTTACGCTTTCCACAAGTACTGGGGCAAGAAGCCGGCAGAGCCCCTTCGCTACCTCATCGAACACGTCAGCCCGGATGGTGGGTTGGTAGTTGACCCATTTCTAGGGTCCGGGGTTTCCGTATTGGAGGCCCTACAGGCGGGACGCCGGGCTATTGGCATTGACCTGAATCCAGCGGCGGTGCGAATTTCCCGGCTACTGGCGGCTCCTCCTCCGGCGGACGTAGCCCGCCTTGCTTTGGAGACCGTGGCAGAGGGTGCAAAGGAGCAGATTCTCGACAGCTACAGGACCGTCGGCGGCAAGATCGCCACGCATTTCGTATGGGATGGCACGAGCCTCGCAAAAGTGTGGGTACAGGCTCGAGAGGGCCGCACGCGAGCAGAGCTAACTCCTTGCGAGGAGGATCTCGCCCTGCTGAACTCTTTCGCGTCCTATCGGCCGAGGCTCCTGCGGAACCTCCGTTTCTTCAAGAACTCGCGCATAAACTGCTACCCTGACCTTTCGCTCAACGACCTGTTCACAGGGAGGGCGCTTCGGAACATAGACCTCCTCTTGGCGCGCATAAGTGATCTCCCACCGGCAGCCCGTGAGGCGATGCTGCTCTCTCTCACAGCAGCAGTGGGCCAGATGAGCAGAATGGTTTTTGCAATAACAAACCGCGGGAAGGCCAGCGGCAGGGACTCCGGCAGAATGGAGGTCGGCTCGTGGGTTATCGGGTATTGGCGCCCGCAGCAGCATTTTGAGGTGAACGTCTGGAACTGCTTTGAGCGGAGGGCAGACAAGCTGGTCAAAGCGCTTTCGAGTTGCGCGTGCGCGCACGGCCCCGCTGTTGCGGGTACAATCGCCAAGGTATGTGACGGCGGCGCGAAGTACGCCATTGTCCAGGGTAACTCACTCGAGATCCTGCCTTCTTTGCCGGATCGCTCCATTGACTTGGTGCTGACTGATCCTCCCCACAGCGACCGTATCCCGTACCTGGAGCTTTCCGAACTCTGGAATGCTGTTTTGGGCGAGACCCCGTCCTTTGAGCCTGAGATCGTCGTTTCGAACGCTCGCGAACGCGGCAAGACCGAAAGAGAGTACACCAAGGCAATGCTGCATTTCCTCCAGATTTGCGCCCCGAAATTGAAGGAGAGCGGGTCCCTGGTCCTGTTCTTTAACGCGCGGGAAAGGACGAGCTGGGCGTATCTCGATCGCTTCCTGCCCAAGGCTGCCGAGACCGGCCTTACTTACTCTGGCTGCTTCCCACTCGTCTATTCGGCTTCCTCGGTGGTCCAGGACAATCGGGATGGGGCGATGAAGACCGACTATGGTCTGGTGTTTTCGCGCTTCGGTCGAGGGGCGGGTTTCCTGGTCGGAATTCCTGGATGGGTTTGCGAAATGCCGAAGCCAAAGACCTAACACAATGCCACTGACATTCGCCGAAGCCGACAGACTTTTTCGAAACAACCAGATTGATGAACTCTCAGGCGAAGAAGACGGGAGGCGATTCCTCAAGCTCCGGTCTCTGAGCAGGACTGAGAATCTGGAGGCGCTCTTCAGATCGGCTGGAGTGCCGAAGCCCGAACTGGGTACGCGGCAGCTTTTCCATGCAGCGTTCGACGCTCATATCCCGACCGAGACGGTGGAACATGTAATCCGTGAGATCTATGGCACCGAGCGGGAGGTGAGGCGGGCGCGCGAGCCAGAATTGGTCAATCAACTGTACCGCGTGGCCGAGTTCAACTGGGGCCGGCTGCATCGAAACAGCCTTGAGAAGACCATCGTGGACAACTACGTAAAGAAGATTACTGACTACGAGGAACTGTGCGGGTGCGTGGAGAATGAGTTGCTCGCAAGCCTGAGGGGCTATGTGATTTGCTCATGGTACAATCACTGGACGTCGATCATCATCGAGGACATTTTCAAAGACCACAAAAGCGTCCTTCCAGCGGTCGGTCTCGTCAAGAAGATCGACTTCTTCGTGATGGATGTTCCATTCGACTTGAAGGTAACCTACCTCCCAGAGGAATATGTGGCGGACAAACGCAAGCAAGCGGGGCTGCGCCCGGAAATCACCCTGCTGAGGCAGCAGGCCCGACAAAATGCTATCCCCATCGATAACACCCTGTCCAGCGGCGGCCTCGTTCAGGACCTGTGGGCGAAGATCTCGGACCACCCAGCGGCAGGCTGTCGCGACTTGATCGCAACGCTGGCGCGTTTCAGAAACGACCTGGTGACAGCGATCGAGCAGGAGCCGAGTGAGCTAATCCGGTGGCTGTACGAGCACCAGGGTCAGAGACGCTTCGATGCCTCCAATCGCCTGTTCCTCGTACTCGTGGACCAAAGAAATTATTTTGAGTCATGGAAACTCAAACGTGTCAAGCCCCTCATGGAGGCGGCAATCGATCGGCACCTCAACGAACGCGTACCGGGACGCCGGGTCACCTTCAGGTGGGAAGGTGACGAGTACTCGGCTGTTTCCGACTTGATCATAGTCCGACAGACGCCGGTCCAACCGCCGGTTACCTGAAGCATGACGGCGTCTGCCCCAAGCCGCCGCTACTCTCGAATCGGGCGGCACAGCGGCCATGCCCTTATCGAGGGCACGCGCATCGGTGCGCGTGACCGCGTGACGATCAACTCAAGCCGTTTGTCGTCCGCCCGCGCGGATAGAGTGAGCGCGACAATTTGGTCCACGCTGACTTTCTCGCGCTCGGCCGCTTAGGCTGCGAGCCTTGCCAAATAATCCGGCACTTTGGCTTCGATCATGGTCATAACTAGAGCCTGATTTTCCTCCCCTCACCGTGGCACAGATTCTACAATCCGGAGACTATCGCGAACCGATCTTAACCTTATGCACTGCCAACCGTCGAAATTGTGGTCAGCCGGAATATTTGGTCTTCTGGCCTTTGTGTCATGCTGGGCGGGCGCTGGAGCGCCACCAGCGCGCACCTCGCCGCGCTCCGGTTCAGCGGCGCAATCTGCCGCCCTGGCGTGGCCGGCCGTAGGCCGCGAACAGCGGCCCTGGACCTATTGGTGGTGGATGGGCAGCGCGGTGGACACGACGAACCTGACGCGCGAGTTGAACCGGTATCATGAGGCCGGCTTGGGCGGGGTTCATATCATCCCGATCTATGGCGCGCGCGGATGGGAGGACAAGTTCATCCAATATCTGAGCCCCAAATGGATGCAAATGCTCGGCTTCACCGTCGCCGAAGCACACCGCCTCGATATGGGCGTGGACATGACGACCGGGACGGGTTGGTGCTTCGGCGGACCGCATGTAACAGACACGGATGCCAACGCGCTCGTGGTCGTGAAGACGTTCGATGTGGCAGCCGGGAGCAAATTGCGAGCACGGGTTGATCCAAAGACGACACAGGCCCTCGTTGCCTTCGCGCCCAGCGGTCAGTGCGAAGACCTGACCAGCCGAATCACGTCCGACGGGACGGTCAATTGGACCGCCCCCCGCGTGTCCTGGCGTGTCTATGCGGTTTCACAGCGGCCTTCGGGCCAGCGGGTCAAACGCGCCGCCCCCGGCGGCCACGGTTGGATGCTCAACCTCATCTATCCAACGGCCATGCGCGATTATTTGGGCTGGTTCGACACCGCCTTCGCGCATTACACCGGCCCTAAACCGCGCGCCATGTACCATGATTCTTACGAGTATCGGTCGGACTGGGCGCCGGACTTCTTTGCCGAGTTCCAAAGGCGCCGGGGCTACCGCTTGCAAACCGAGCTGCCCGCCTTGTTTGCGAACCGTTCCTCGCGTCCGGATTTGAACCCGCTCGTCGCCGACACGGACCACATCGCACGCGTCAAATCGGATTATCGCCAGACAATCTCGGACATCATGGCGGAGGAATCCCTGCCGTTGTGGGTCCAGTGGTGCCACGCGCACGGTTTCATCACGCGCGACGAGGCGCACGGCTCCCCAGGCAACTGGCTCGACCTCTACGCCGACGCGGATATTCCCGAAACGGAAATGTTTTACAAAGACCGGAGCAAGCTTATCTCGAAATTCGCCTCCTCGGCGGCGCACGTCGCCGGACACAGGCTGGCCTCGTCCGAGACGGGCACTTGGCTCAAGGAGCACTTTACTGAGACGCTGGCGGACATGAAATACCTGGTGGATGACTTCTTCCTGTCGGGCATTAACCACGTCATCTACCATGGGACCTGCTACTCCCCCGATGAGGCGGGCTGGCCAGGCTGGCACTTCTACGCCTCTTACGAGATGAACCCCCGCAATTCGATCTGGCACGACGTGGGCGCGCTGAATCTCTATGTCGCCCGCTGTCAGTCTGTGCTCCAGAGCGGCCGCCCGGATAACGACCTGCTCGTGTACTGGCCCATTTATGACGTGTGGCACAATCCCAACGGCATGGTGCAGCCTCTCACAATCCACGCCCGTGAGTGGTTTAACGACCAGCCGATCGGACAGACGGCCCAGTGGCTCTGGGACCGCGGCTATTCCTTTGACTACATCTCCGACCGCCAATTGGCCTCCGCCAACGCCCTCGGCGGGAAGGTGGAAACGCCCGGCGCGCAGTATCGGGCGGTTGTCATTCCGCAGACCACTTACATGCCCGTTGGAACACTGCGCAGCCTGCTCGGGCTGGCGAGGGGCGGTGCGACCATCATCTTCGAAGAGCGACTACCCAAGGATGTTCCCGGTTGGGGCCGCCTGCCATCGCGCCGGGCGGAGTTCAGAACGATACTGGCCTCGGCGCATTGGACGCCGCTAGGTCAGGGCCAATCTTCAGAGAATCGGCGGCAAGAGGCGCGGATTGGAACGGGCCGTATCTTTGTGGGGAGCTTGAAAGCGGCACTTGAGGCGGCGGGAGTCCGGCGGGAGCCGATGTTGGACCGGCCGGGCTTGATGTGCATCCGGCGAGCCTTCGAGGGAGGGTGCTATTACTTCATCGCCAATCGCTCGGATTCATCCACCGTCAGAGGCTGGGTTCCCTTGGCTCGCCAAGCGGAATCCATCGTGCTGATGGACCCGCTGACCGGCCGAACCGGGGCTGCCGAGGTGCGCGGCGTCGGGGTCAATCCTGCACCTTTTTCCGCCACTTCGGCCTCCCTTACCGCGGAAAAAGTGAGGACTGACCCCGAGGTGGGTTGCGAGGTCCGACTGGGTCTGGCGCCGGGCCAATCGGTGTTGTTGCGCTGCCTGGACGCGGCGCGGCGGATTGGGCGGAAATGGCCCTATTGGAAGTCCCTGGGCGGCCCGACCGAACTGGGCGGGCCATGGAAGTTGCGGTTTCTCCAAGGGGGCCCCGAACTGCCCTCGACGTGCCAGATGTCCTCTCTCGCTTCGTGGACCACCCTGGCTGACACCAACGCGCAGCGGTTCGCGGGCACGGCGCGCTACACGCTTGTCTTTGATGCCCCCAGCGCCGCGCCGGCCTGGCGAATCGACTTGGGCAAAGTCTGCCAGAGCGCGCGTGTCCGGCTCAATGGCCGGGAACTCGGGACACTTTTCACGCCGCCGTTTTCGACGGTCTTTGATGGCCCGCTCAGGCCCAAAGGCAACGTCCTCCAAGTCGATGTCACCAACGTCTCCGCCAATCGCATCCGGGACTTGGACCGGCGCGGGGTAAGATGGAAGCGGTTCTATGATGTCAATTTTGTGAATATCAACTATAGGCCGTTTGATGCCTCGAACTGGCCGCTCACTGATTCCGGTCTGCTCGGACCGGTCACTCTCACGCCGATCCAACGCAGCAATTAGCAGACGCCCGCATCCCGACAGCACACCGGGGGCCTGCCACATCCGCAACCCGAAATTCCAAACAAACCCGAGAATGACAATGACCCGACGAGGCTAGGGACCGCGCGAAACAGGTGGAACATACAGGAAGAGGAGGAAACCACGGAATACACGGAATACACGGAAAAAGGGCGGCGAGCAGGGCGGTAGATCGCCTCAGGCGAAGTCCCTGCCCTGAGCCTATGACAAATCGCCTCTTTCCGTGTACTCCGTGTATTCCGTGGTTTCGCCGTGCCACCTCTGGATTTGTTCCGGATTTCCAGCTTCCGCTCCTTGCGGATTGCTTCTAAATTGGATTCGACGTGAAGCGGAATAAGAAAAGGCGCGAGCGCTCACCGAGTGGCGGTCAGCGCAGAGCAGCCGGCCCGGTCTCCCAGGCCGCTGAGGCCCCCCTTTCCACCGGAAAGAAATGGCTGTTTAGCATTGTGGGATTTGTGGTTCTGCCGTTGCTCTTCCTGATGGGCGTAGAGATCGTCCTGCGGGTGGCGGGGTACGGCTACTCGACCTCGTTTTTCAAACCGATGCGGATAGGAGGCAAGGACTGCCTGGTCGAAAACGATGATTTCGGCCTGAGGTTCTTTCCCCCCGAGCTTTCACGCAGTCCCGCCCCGATAGTAATGAGCGCTCGGAAACCGCCGGGCACGTATCGCATCTTTGTGCTGGGCGATTCGGCGGCGCTAGGCGACCCCAGCCCCGCCTTTGGCGCCGGCCGATACTTGCAGGTCCTCCTGCGCGAACGGTTTCCCGGACTCAAATTCGAGGTGGTGAACGTGGCGATGACGGCCATTAATTCTCACACCGTCCTGCCCATTGCCCGCGAATGCGCCCGACACCAGGGCGACCTCTGGGTCATCTACATGGGTAACAACGAAATGGTCGGCCCGTTTGGAGCCACAACCGTCTTCGGGTCGCGCGCGCCGCCCCTGGCGTACGTCCGTCTCAGCCTGGCCATTCAACAAACTCGACTTGGGCAGTTACTGATGGCCTTGGGACGCGAGTTAACCGGCCGTTCCAAGCACGATGCGTCCTGGGGCGGGATGACCATGTTTCTCAAGAGCGAGGTGCCCCCCGACTCTCCACGCAAGCGGGAGGTTTATGCCAATTTCAAGCGGAACCTCCATGACATCCTGGAGGTAGGTCTGGATTCGGGTGTGAAGATCGTGCTCAGCACCATGGCAGTGAATCTGAAGGACTGCGCCCCGTTTGCCTCGGAAATCAGCCCTCCCCTGGGTGACTCCCAGCATGCCGCCTTCGATGGCCTAAGCGCCCGAGGCCGGCAAGCGGAGCGCCAAGACCGGTTCGCCGAGGCGGCCCGCTTTTACACGAGGGCCGCCACCATTGCGCCCAGCTCCGCTGAAACACAGTTTCAACTCGGCCTGTGTTACTTGCGTGAAACCAACGACCTGGCCGCGGGCGAGCACTTTGCCAAGGCGCGCGATCTAGACGCGCTGCCGTTTCGGGCTGATTCCCGCATTAACCAGATGATCTTGGAGGCCGCTCACGCGCAAGCCAATCCGAACCTGGTGCTCTGCGACGCCCAGTGGCTCTTCGAGACGAACAGCCCGGACCTGGTTCCTGGGAGCGAGTGGTTTTACGAGCATGTCCATTTCAATTTTAACGGGAATTACCAACTGGCCCGCGCCTGGGCGGCGGATGTCGCCCGCTTTCTCCCGGCCTCGGTGAGCAATCGAGCCAAGGCACAATGGGCATCGCAGGCGCTTTGCGAACGCCGTCTGGGCCTCACGGATTGGAACCGCTACGCCGTCTTCGAGGACGTGGCGCGGCGCCTGACTCAGCCGCCCTTCATCAACCAATCTAACCACCGCCAGCAGGTGCAGGCCATCCAGGCGCAACTAGCCGCCTTGCGGAGGCGGTTGACGCCCGCGGCGGCCACAAACGCCGAAGAGATTTACCAGGAAGCCTTGCGCCTCAGCCCCAACGACCACCGCTTGCACGAGAATTACGCGCAGTTTCTTGAAGCGACCGGACGCCTCAAGCGGGCCGAAGAGGAGTGGGTGCGGGTGAGTCAGCTTATTCCCGAACATCACTTGGCCTACTACCAGGCCGGTGACTTGCTCCTCCGCGAGGGCAAGCTGGCCGAGGCGCGGACCTGGCTGCTCAAGGCGGTCCACTTGCGGCCCGACCTCGCCGCCGGCTGGCTCAGGCTGGGCGAGATCCACGCCCTGGAGCACCAACCGGAGCGGGCCTTGGAGGACTACGCGCGGGTGCGGAAGTTAGCGCCGGGATATGACGCCGTCTATTACCACGTCGGCAAAGCGCTCTCGGCCTTGAACCGGCATCAAGAGGCCATCCGGAACTTCCGCGAGGCAATTCGGCTTAACCCGGCGTTTTGGGAAGCCCACTCGGCGCTGGCCGAAGAATTGGCGTTCGCCGGCGACAACGCCGAGGCGCGCAAGGAATACGAGGAGGTTATCCGGCTCAAGCCCGATTACATGATGGCGCATTTGAATCTGGGAGTGGCGCTGGTGAAGGAAGGCCAACTGGGGGAAGCCGTCAAACAGCTCAAAGAGGCAACACGGTTGGACCCGAAGAGCGCCCTGGCGCGAAGGTACCTCGACAAGGTAAGAGAGATGCGCAACAGAGAGGAGGAGCAGTAAGGCCCTTGAGGATCGCGGCGCGCGCCCAGCATTTCAAGGATGTCATGGCCGACAATCTGTGCCCTCACCGCCGGCTCCCGGAACGGAGATCTAAACGGAATTCTGACCATTAAACGATATGGTGTCCGCTCGATCGGCCGCGCCGAACCGCCGAAATGAGACTTTGCAATCTCTCACATTGTGTTTGCATATCGTAGCGTAACTCGCTTCGTTGTGAAAACTGAATCGATCTTCCTGCTTTATTCCGGCGTGGTTCTGGCGCTAAAGTCTGTTCCTGAGTTGAGTGAAAATGGAACAGCAACCAGTGCAAGAACAATCATGGGCGCCGGAGGCCATCGGGCGTCCTATTCCCAATTCGCCGCATGCGGTCTCCGTGGCCCTCCCGCGATGGGAGGATGTGATTGGCTACGAGGAGAAGAAGCCCGACGTCATGACCCGGCTGGCCAGCGGCTATCCGCGGTTTTTCATTCATCCGTCCGTTCAGGAATTGGCCGGCCGGATTGGCAACGGGCGCCCGTGTTTGCCGTTCCCATCGCGCCAGGCAGCGGAGCTGTGCGCCGAGTACATCCGGCATTCCTGCGGCGACGGCGCGGAAGCCGTGAGTGTTGGGGGCCTGCATGGGGTGCGGGCCGGAACCGACGGCCACGCCGCGTTGCGCGCCTTCTGGCAGCATACCGGCCTTATTGTCTCCACTCGCCAGGCAAAGGCGCAATTGGCCGGCCGAACGGCGGGCAGCGAAGACGAGGAGGTCCGGCGGTCTCTGCGGGCGCGCCTGGCCGGTTTTTATGATTGCTCGGAGGATGATGTCCTTCTGGCGCCCACGGGCATGGCGGCCCTCTTCGCTGCGTTGCGAGCCGTGACGACGAGGATGCCGGGACAGCCGACCGCCCAGTTGGGCTTTCCTTACGTCGATACGCTCAAGCTCCAGCAGAAGCTCGGGCGGGGCGCGGTTTTTCTACATCATCTGGAAGACCTGGGCAAGCGGCTTGGGGCGCTGCTGCGACGGCGCGCGTTGGCGGGGTGTTTCTGCGAGATCCCTGGCAATCCACTGCTAGGGTCGGCCGATTTGCGCCAGGTCAGCCCTGTCTTGAGAGAACATGGTGTTCCCTTGGTACTGGATGACGTAGTGGCAACGCCGATGAATGTGGATCTGACCGGCCATGCGGACCTCATTGCCACCAGCCTTACGAAGTTCATCGCGGGAACGGGCGACGTCATGGGGGGTGCGCTGGTGTGCAATCCTCGCTCGCCTTATTACGGGGTGCTGCGGCGGATTGCAAATGCGCAGCACGAGGAGCTGTTGTGGGGAGAGGACCTGCGAGTCTTGGAAGCCCAGGCCAAAGAGTTTCCCGAGCGGATGAAGCGCCACAACCAAAACGGCTTGTGCATAGCCGAGCGCTTGCGCCGTCATCCCGCGGTCGAGCGGGTGTGGTATCCGAAATGGGAGTTCACCGACGCTTACGAAGCGCTTCGCCGGAAAGACGGAGGCTGGGGCGCGCTGGTAACGTTCCTGCCCCGACACGCCGAGGTCAATGCTCCGGCCATTTATGATCGGCTGCGGCTCTGCAAAGGCCCGAGCCTGGGCACCGTCTTCACCCTGGCATGCCCCTTTACGCTGCTGGCGCACTACACCGAATTGGATTGGGCGGAGGCCTGCGGGGTCTCGCGCTATTTGATCCGCCTCTCGGTGGGGCTGGAAGAGGCGGAGGAAGTGTGGAGGCGGCTGGAACAGGCCCTGGGAGCGTCTGACCAGCCTGACCGGTCGGACTAGTCGGACGGGTCAGAGCAGGCGCGGGGGCGCAGGAGAAGGCTTCTTGGCGTCGCGGAGGATCGCCAGGCTCGTGCCCAGTGCCCATAACCACGCGACCGCGAAGATTCCGATGCCAAGTACCGCCCAGCGCATGGCCAGCCACATCTGGCCCAGAACCGCAAACGGATCGGCCTGCGGCGCGTGCAGCCGGGACCAATTACTAATATACCATACGACGCAGCGAACTCCGAAGACGGTGGTCAGAATCGTGCCGCCGACCGATAGCGCCGCTTGCGCGTAGCCGGAAACGCGTCCGGCCACCAGCGAACCAAAACCGGGCAGCGCCAAATTGGTTGTGAGACAGCCCAGCGCAGTCTGCCGGCTAATGTCCCGGCGTTGTCCGAGAGCCAAAGAGATCTTCATAAGCGTACATCAGCGCACCGAGGGCAAAAGGCAAGTTCGCCAACAAAACGAATTTCGCGACCATGACCAGCGGGAATGTCTTTTCAGCGACCCCCCTGAGCAGGTCCAGCAAATGTCCAAAATCAGGTGAGCCCTTGCTCACAGCCCCCTGCATCACGGAATAGGTAGCCAAGAAAGTGTTAGCCTGGGCGTAAAGATGCGCCACCAGGTATGGCAGAAAGGCAAGCACCATCAAACCCA
>JAJYHY010000179.1 GCA_021784555.1 bacterium | reverse complement strand
CGCTTCGATTATCTCCGGCCCAGCGCCATTCAACTATGCCAGCCACTCTAAGCCACCCCGCCCAGGAGCGCAAGTGCCAATTGTCGCTGTAGTGCTAACTCGGAACAGAAGCCCATCACGATGCGGTCGGCACCGAAGGTCAGCAGGGTTGCGGCGCTCTTGGCTCGCATGGGCACCAGCACGCTCCACTCCTCACAGTAATGGCGGCAGAGATCGATGATCTTCTCGGAAGCCTCGCCGACACCACCGTCGCTGTGAAGAACCAGCGCCAACTTCTCGGACTTGCCGATTCTCCGCAATAGTGTCTCGATCAGCGCTGCGTCGCCATGGTGCATCAGGGCATTTGGGTGACGTGTGTTGGCCACGAATACGAGCACCCTGCTCCTGAGTCTTTCCTCGAGTTGTTTAATGGCGTGCTGCCGGAAGTATATCCCCAGCCCGGATTCATTCATGATCCGCACCAGGTCATTGATCCCAAGGCTCGGGGTCGGCGGAGTTTCCTGCGGCGGCTGCGTTGGTTCTGTCATCCCATCCTTAGTAGGGGACAGGGCTGATTCTGTCGAGCCCGGCTTTGCGTCACTTTGGCCAGATGGACCGCCACGGCAACCACGAGTGGATGCGGACGAGAGGGTCGATCGGAGCGGCTTCGCGGCGCCTTGGAAGCTTTGACGGACACCCGTTTGGGCGAGCATGTTGATGCTGTTCCGAATGAATGGCGTTTTAACAATCCGGCGGCAGAGAAGATCGTCGAGTACCTCAAGGAGGCTCGGCAGAACAGGGACGCATTATTTGCCGCCATCACGCACCTGCTAACATGAAAACGACCTTCACCTACACCGTCCTCCGATATGTCCACGACATTGCGACCGGTGAATTTGTCAACGTGGGTGTGGCGCTCTACGCCCCGGAGGCAAAATATGTCAGTGCCTTATGCAATCCCCGGTACAGCCACCTGAGCAAGATGTTCGCCGACGCCTGGAAGAACGGCGTTTGGAACCTTAACCAGCCCGTGTCGATGGATTTGCAGGATGCCGACAGCATTCTTGACAAGGCGAACCGCTGGCTGGGCCGGGCCACGAACCTGAAAGACTCAACGGAAGACTTCCGCCTATGGATGCTGATAGGGGAGCCGAAGGTCGAGAAGCTTCGGCCCGCCTACGCCAAAGCCCCGAACATCCTAAACTTGAGCAACTCGACCAGGGTGGCGTTGTCGATGCGCTGATAGGACTTGGGCAGCACGTCCTTGAGGTCTTCGTTCTCGCGTTCGACGGCCTTCATCGCCTCGTTCAGCTTCTTGCCCGGGTCGGCGGACTCCGGCAGTTGAAGCAGCCTGGAAAAACGAGCCTGGTCCGGCAGAAACACGACGCCTTTGGCCTGGTAATCGAGTTTGCCGACGCTCCGGCGGCCAGTCTGCCTTCCCTTCAACTCGGTTTCGACGCGGGTGAAGACGTTGTCGGCGAATCGCAGGAAGATGAGGCCCGGGACTGGCGTGGAGTATTCGGATGGGCGCAAAGGCGAGTTGGCCCATAGTTGGTCGGCCGCCGCCCAAAGTCGGCGCTCCAGTTCAGTTAGGCCGTTCCCGTTCTTTGCGTTGTTCATGCGTGCGAAGACCAACGATTCGGGCTATTTACGAGCCTTTGCAGGTGACTCCGCAAGCCGATTTTGCGAGCGAGCAAGTCCTCGGGCGCACGACAAGATTCTTCGTTTCCTTGCTGTGCAATGACGTTGCCAGGGGATCAAACCGGTCGAGGGGCTCGCGCCGACGACCCGTTCCAGTGCGAACCGCGAGGGGCCGGCGCATTAACAGAGGAAAACGAAGAAACAAAGGTAAACCCCCTCTCGTATGTTTTACCGTCTTTACGAACGGAGCAAGAAGCCGTGTAATTTGAGCCACTCGAAGAAGCTGGCTGATTCGCGTCTCAACCCTGGAAAAGCCGCCGACAAGTTGACCCGGCCTGGGGATTGTTACCGGCGAATCAGGCGCAGGCGGACACGCTGCGGCGCCTGCGGTTGGGCGGCTCGGAGTACTCGCCGCGGACGTCTGGAAGCTTCGGCTCCACCCTGCTGCCCTCGACGGCCTCCAGGCGCGTAGCCCCATCTATGGATCTCTCAGGTTGGCGGCAAATCCCGTGTCTTCCTTCGTTTGCCCTGCTGGCTTCTGTTAATCCAATGAGAACCTCACCCCGCTTCGGTCGTCCTACCCACGGGCCCTGCGAATTTCAGCACTCACCCGTTGAACCGGGACGCTGGTGTACCTTGCGGCGCGCACTTTCGGTCTTGGATCCGGGAGAGGCATCATTCGTTCCTCCGAGACTGCCCACTGAGGAAGTGAGCGGACGAGCGCCGGCAACTCGTTCTCCGGGGCTTCGACCAGCATCAGCCCTTCGGAGGCAGCATCGAGCTCTCTGAGGTGCGGCAGGCCGCGAATGCGCGCCACGTCCGTGGTTGGTTTCGCCCCCCCTCGAAATCTAAGAACGTACCGCTTCACATTCTTGCTTTACCACGGCAGGCCGCGCACCTTGCCCTCATCAATGTCGTGGTCCGCCCCGGCGAGCAGCTTGTCGAGCTTGCCTGCGGTCAGGTCCCGGCGCATTTGCTTGTCCCAGGCGTCGTCCTCCCATTCATGCAGGCAGCGGGCAACCTCGGCCCGCTCCTCACGCGTCAGCCGGGAAATGGCGGCTTTAATCTCGGAAAGCGTGTCCATCGCCACCAGAGTAACCTCCTGCCGGGCCTTCGGCAAGGGGTCACGCCGCTCAACCCTGCAGCGCCATCCGGGGCGGCTCCCAGTCGGTCGTCAGGCGAACCGAATCGTGCCACGCCATCAACTTTTTCATGCGCCGTCGCGCGGCCGACTTGCGCTGTGCGAATAATTCATGTAGCCGGTGGCCTCCGGCTCATGCCGGATGTCGGCGTCCCTGTCTTGTGACGGTGCAGGCCCCGCTTGGCTGGCCTGGAGGCGCCCACCAGTTCGGCTTGTCGATCGGCTTAAAGTGCAGGGACGGGTGGAAGGCGTTCGCTGAGCTCTTCTACAAGGCCCTGGTTCGCCCACCACCTTGTTGAAGATGCTCTTGGTCGCCGCGAAGTGGGCCCGGGGCGTCTCGATTCCCAAACTATCGTCCGCCCGCCCCATCGCTCTGTTACGCCTTCCGTAACGGCCTGTAACGGCTCTTGTAACGACCTGGACCTCGATATCACCCAATGTTTATGCGGGTTGTAACGACGTAACGGCTCCAGCCCCCCAAAGGCCCCCTCCCAACGCCGTTGCCCATCGCACCGTCCATGTCGGCTTGTTCGTCAGAAACAGATTGCCCACGGGCCGCAGGCCGCGCACCTCGTCCTGGATGTGGAGCGTGATCTGGAAATCATCGCGCCAGTTCCACCCCTCCTGGCCGTTGGGCGGCAGAATCGCCTCCCACGGTACTCGGCTGCAAACCCAGCGAGGTGATCTTCACGAGCGGCGAAACTGAAAGCGTGAACCTGGCCATTCTTGGCACCGCCCGTCTGCTCAAGCCAAAGGGGCGGCATATCCGGGGCTGCACCGGGACTTGGGCTTACGAATATCCGGAGCAGACGATAATGGATAAGTTGTTCTGACCCCGCTTTGAACCCGCTTCGTTTTTCAAAAACGGTTGTCTTAGGCGGGCGGTTGCCTAGATTCAGGCCATGCAAACTTTCAGCCGGCATCATTAAATGAGTAATTGTTTTGATTGCATCATTGACAGGCGAAACACCCACAGCCTCAAATGGACTCGCTACGGCAAGGATGTCCTGCCGCTCTGGGTTGCCGACATGGATTTCCAGGCGCCGGAGCCGGCGCGGCGCGCCCTTCGCGGTGCCATTGACCATGGCGTGTTTGGCTACGAGATGTTGACGAAGGGGCTGGCCGAGAGCGTGGCGGCGCGCATGGACAGACTCTATCGCTGGCAGGTCTCACCGGAGGCGGTTCTGGCTGCGCCGGGAATTGTGGCTGGGTTTAATGCCGCGGCGCGGGCCGTCTGCGCCGCGGGAGAAGGCGTGTTGGTTCAGCCGCCGGTCTATCACCCCTTCCTCCAGGTGCCCGAACATACCGGCACGGTTGCCCAGCTTGCGCCGTTGCGTCAGATCAGCCAGGAGCACACGTTGCGTTACGAGATCGATTGGCCCGCCTTCGCGTCCGCCATCAACTCGAACCACGCCAGGACCGCCATGTTCCTCCTCTGCCACCCGCACAACCCAACGGGCCAGATTTACTCGCGGGCCGAACTCGAGCGCATAGCGGAGGTCTGTCTCCGCAACAAGACGGTCCTCTGTTCGGATGAGATCCACAGCGAACTGTTGCTCGGCGGCGCCAAGCACCTGCCGCTGGCAGCTATTTCTCCTGAAATCGCCCAGCACACCATTACCCTGTTGTCTCCCAGCAAGACCTTCAATCTGGTTGGGTTGTTCTGCGGCTTTGCCATCATCCCGAACCCGGAGTTGCGCGCCCGCTACCGCCGGGTGCTCGAGCAACGGGCGCTGCACGTGAACAGTCTCGGATTCATCGCGGCCGAAGCGGCCTTTTCCGGCGAATGCGAATCGTGGCTGGCGGAATTGCGCAGCTACCTGACCGCCAATCGCGACTATGTGGTCGAGTTTGTCCGCACCGAACTGGGTGGGACACGCGTTACCGTGCCGAGTGCGACTTACCTGGCTTGGCTCGATTGCTCTGACCTCATCCGTGAGGGATGCATCCAAGGCCCTCCGCACCAGTTCTTTCTGAAGCAAGCCAAGGTCGGATTGAACTCCGGAGCCGAATTTGGCCCTGGCGGAGAGCACTTCGTGCGCCTAAATTTTGGGTGCCCTCGCGCCACATTGACCGAAGCCCTTGAGCGAATGAAAGCCGCTGTTCAACCCCCGTGGGCAAAGCCGGGGTAATCCGTCATGCCGCCATCCGCAAAAATGGTTCGTCCCGTCACATACGAGGCGGCGTCCGAAACCAAGACCACAGCCATGCGGGCAATTTCCTCAGTGGTCCCGATGCGGTTTAAGGGAATCTTGGTCAGCAGGTCTTTCAGGCCTTGAGGGTCGCTCCAAACGGCCTGGTTGATCGGGGTTTTGATGGCGCCCGGAGCCAGCGCCAGGACCCGAACGCCGTAAGGCGCCGCCTCTTGAGCCAGCGTCCGGGTCATCATGCTCAAGCCCGCCTTGCTCGCGGTATAGGCGCTGTAACCCGACCAGGCGATAATCTCGTGAACCGACGTAATACTCAGAATGACGCCGCTTTTCTGCGGCGCCATCCGCTTAAGGGCCTGCTGCGCACAATTGAAGGCGCCCAGGAGATTGACTTCAATCACCCGTTTCCAATCCGGGAAGGCCGCTTCCCAAGCCAATGCGCGGCGCCCGTCGATACCGGCGTTGTTGACCAGGATGTCAATTCCTCCCCAAACCTCATCGAGACTGGCGAACATGTCGGCGACGGCGTCGGGTTGAGAAACATCGGCGCGGAAAGACCGCGCTTCGCCGTGGGCGGCCTGGATGCGATTCACGATGTCTTGCGCCAAATCCGGGTGTGACACGTAATTGACGCCTACTTTGGCGCCGGCCTCCGCCAGGGCCAGGGCAATTGCCGCGCCGATTCCCGAGTTGCCGCCCGTGACCAAAGCCCGTTGTTTGTCGAGTCGGATGTTCATACGATTCAGCCAGAAAATCCCTTCTTCCTTCAATGGAGCCGATAGAGGCTAACCGATTGTATCGCCTCCAATTCCTCGCTAATCTCGACCAGGCCAAGGGGAATTTCAAACGCCTGAGAATCTGGTGACGGCTCCTTAACGCCGCTTGCCGCGCTTTGGTCTGGAGGCAGGCAGAAGCGGGGCGGTAAGCTTTTCGTAAAGCGCGAAAAGGTATTCGACGCGCTGGCGCTCGGTCTCAAACGGCTCACGGCGGTAGCAAAGGTCAACGGCGCGATCCAATTCCGCATGGGCCTTGACCAGCGCGGGCGGCATGGCCAGCGGGTCGTAGAGATCGGCCAGGGTGGCGGGTGCCCCGCCCGATTTTCTTGAGGGCAGGAAACCGTGGCGGCCATCGCCACACTCCCGACGGAGCTCCATGACGTGCGAGGCGCGGTTTTCAACCGCTTCCCTCCGGGCATCAGTAAATTTCTGTGGCCACGGGAAATTGTTATAGACCAGCTTGTTTGAATAGCGGTAGCGCGATTCCAACCGCCCGCAAACCTGGCGAACCCAGGCCATGTGCATCGCCGAAGACAAAACGCCGAAATGAAAAAGCGTGGCATCAGGAACGATCTTGACCAGATTGCTGGAAATAATTTCCGGCTTCAAAAACCCAATCGGAATGTAAGGCCGTCGCTCCGAACTGACTTCCGGCACCACCAGGTAGTTCCGTTTCGGAAAACTTTCCACGTGAAACCGCGTGGGCGTAGCGGCGATTCTTCGTGTCGGCGCGCTTGTGCTGGCGAGCCGGTATTTTCGGACCGCTTCAACGCGCGCCAGCGCGTATGGCATTTGGCGAAGTTCGCCCGGCGGACAATCGCCAAGCCACAAGCACCAGCGTTCAATGCCGTTGATAAACTCTTCCGAGCCAATCCATCGGCGGAAGAATTGTTTCGCGGCAGGTTCAATCTTCAGGAATTCGGCCTTTTCTTCCGGCGTGAAAAGATAATTGCCGTCGTCAATCGGCTTGTTGCCGATGCCCATTTCCGGCACGTCGCAAATCGGCTTCTGGCGGTTCGTAATGGCCAGGTCAGAGCCTTCAACCAGATACGGACTGATATTTCTCGCCGTTGTGACCGTGGCCGTCTCGGTTTCGTAATCGTAAATGCGCTTGGTCGCGGCATCGAACGCGCCAAAGCCAATGATGACAACGTGGACGTGCGCCTTGCCGCGCGCCTCGCTTTCCCAGGGAAAGGTGCGGTGGGCAAAGTGGATCTTCAGTCTGGAATGTTGAAACAGATGGTTCCAAAGCGTGCCGACTTGTTCGCCTTGTGAAATGGAGTTGGTCGAGACGAAACCGACAACAACAGGCGTGCCCTGAATGTAATTGGCGGCTTGGAAATACCAGCCGGTGACGTAGTCGAGCAGGCCGTGATTCTCCACCTCGCCGGCAATAGCGATCATGTCCGCGCGTTGGGCATCGCTTTGAAACTTGGCGCCAACAAATGGCGGGTTGCCCAGGACATAGCTGCATTGCGCGGGGGACAAAATCTCTTTCCAGTCCACTCGCAAGGCGTTTTGGCAATGAATGTGAGGCGATTTTCTGAGCGGCAACCGTTGGTAGAGCTGGCCAAAGGCCTCGGAGACCTTCAGGTTCATCTGGTGGTCCATCAGCCACAGCGCAACCTCGGCAATCCGGGACGGCCATTCGTCAATTTCAATGCCGTAAAACTGGTCCACGTCCACTTGCGACAACCGGTTGATTTCGGCCAGCGTCATCTCCGTCTGTTCGCCGAATATTTCCTTGAGGACTTCCAATTCCAACTGGCGCAATTCGCGGTAGGTGATGACCAGGAAATTGCCGCAACCGCAAGCCGGGTCGAGAGAATGCAGGCGGCAGAGCTTGGCGTGAAATTCCTCCAGCCGCGCCCGGCGGCGCGAGGAGCGGTCGGCCTTGATGCTGTCAAACTCGGCGCGCAAGGCGTCGAGAAACAGGGAGCGGATGACTTTCAAAATGTCGCGCTCGCTGGTGTAGTGGCCGCCGATTTGACGGCGTTCCTTTGGCTCCATGACGGCCTGAAAAAGCGAGCCGAAAATGGCCGGGGAAATGCGCGACCAATCAAACCGCGTGCAGGCCACAATCGCGTTCCGCATGTCGCGGTTGAAGTCGGCAAAGCCGAGTTTTTCGGCGAACAAATCGCCGTTAACGTAGGGGAACGCGGCGAGCGTTTCATCCAGGTTCTTTTGCCGATTCTCGGCTGGCGTGTCGAGCACCTCAAACAGCCGTGCCAGGTGCAAGCCCAAATCCGAGCCGTCCGGTGCGGTGCGGTTTTCGATGTAGAGCCGCAAGCCGTCGCGCTCGAAAAGGCCGGTGTCCTCGGCAAAAAGGCAAAACAGGATGCGAACCAAAAAGCGTTCAAGGTCGTGGCCGGTGTAGCCGCCCGCTTCCAGCGCGTCATGGAGTTGGCCGAGGATTTCGACGGCTTCAATGTTAATGGGGTCTTGCTCGGCAATGGATGGCGTTGTGGCGGATTTCATTCCAACTTATCGGCATGGCAAGTTTTTACAGCATTCGCGGAGTGGCGGAAATCAAAAAGCGAATGAACCAAAACCGCGCCGGACAGCCGGGAGGATAGAAGCGCATCTCACCAGGACCCCCGGCGAGAAACAGGCGAAAGAGGCAAGAGCGCGTAAAAGACGCAAGGGGCAGTATGGGAAGGGTCTCTCATTAACACCGTTGGCTTCAGCCCGGTGAGCGCGCGCGCCCGCTGGAAGGAGGCAACTGTTTCAACAGTTTCTCTCTCCTGGAGCAGGTCCGCCCGGGCAAATTGTTGAAACGGTTCTCCCGTTCCGACGCACCGGGCGGTTCACCGGGCTAAAGCCAACGGTGTTAACGGAATCCAAAGCGTCAACACTCCGGGGTCCCGCCGGGATGCGCTCAGAGGATAGCTATTGTGGGAATTGCGCTTGGCAGCGCGGTCCTGTGTTAACTCGTGCGATAGGCCCCAAACCTCCCGACTTGAGGGGCGCCCTCGTTGGAAATTCCTTTCAATTTTTTCCCCACAGCCTCAGAGTCGCCGATGAAAAAAGGCAACCTATGCAATCCCAGGGCGAGTTTGATTTCGAGAACGGAGCCGGTGGAAAGGGTTATACCCGGTGGTTGACCGGGCGGCGGATGGTGGCGGCGCAGGTGGCCCGGCGGATTGGCCTGCCGCTGGGCCACGAAGTGGAGGTGTGGCTTCAGGGCGGAGTGCGGCTGCGGGGCCGGTTGAGCGTGAAAGAAGAGATGCTGTTCATCGAGGAAGAACGGCTGCGGCATCTGGAATTGGTGGTGGACCGCGTGCCTTTTACCTACCGGGAAATGGAGTCGTGTGTGAGACTGGATTGACCGAGACAGCCGCTCCGCCTGGCTTCTTCAGCTTCGCCAGCAAGTCTGCTACGTAGCAAGTTCGCTACGTAGCAGGCGGTGCAGGCCAATCTCTGGACCCTCAGCTTCGAGTCGCCGGCTCGAGGGCCGGGACGTGTTCCGGCCTTTCTGCCAATGACCAGCCTGTCTTCAGTCCGAAAACAAACCAGGCCAGGCTCACGGCGCCGGCGGCGAAGACGCAATCGCCAAACGCCCGCATCCAGCGCAGGTTCTGCATCAAACCGGTCTGGAGGAATTCCGCCGAGCGGGCGTACCACATCCCATGCTCGACGCTGGCCCAGGCCTGCATGAGGCCAATGGGCAGCAGACTCAGCGCGACCATGAGGATCAGACCCAGGTTCAGCGACCAGAAACTGAACCGGAGCGCGCCGGTTTTCCAGGCTTCCTGGCGGGTCATGCCGCGCAGGCAGAAGAGCATCAGGCCGATGCCGAGCATGCCATAGACTCCGAACAGGGCGGTGTGGCCATGAACGGGCGTGGTGTTCAGGCCCTGCACGTAATAGAGGGCGATGGGCGGGTTGATGAGGAAACCGAACAGGCCGGCGCCCACGAAATTCCAAAACGCAACCGCAACAAAGAAGTAGATCGGCCATTTGTAGGCGGCCACCCACGGGCGGGCCCGGCTGAGGTTCAGATTCTCGTATCCTTCAAAGCCGATGAGCACCAGGGGAACGATCTCCAGCGCGCTGAAAGTGGCGCCAAAGGCGAGAACGGCGGTCGGTGTGCCGGTAAAATAGAGATGGTGCATGGTGCCCAGGATGCCCCCAGCCAGGAAGATGGCGGTCGAGAAAATGACCGCCGCGGTGGCGCTGGCCGTTCTCAACAGGCCCATCCGCGTGAACAGGAAGGCGATGACCACGGTCGCGAATACTTCAAAGAAACCTTCCACCCAGAGATGCACGACCCACCAGCGCCAATACTCGGCCATGGCCAGGTTGGTCTGCCGCTTCCACATCAGACCCGCACCGTAGAACAGCGCGATAGCCGTCGAAGCTACCAGGAACAGTGCCAGCAGATGGCGATTCGGTCCCGGGTTCCTCAGCGCCGGCCACAACGCGCGGCCCATGAGGAACAACCACACAAACAAGCCCACAAACAGGAACAATTGCCAGAACCGGCCCAAATCGACGTACTCATAGCCCTGCTCACCGAACCAGAAATTGGCGCTCAAGCCCAGCTTTTGCATCTCGCCCATCCATTCTCCGGCCAGCGATCCCGCCACAATGACCAGCAGGCATGCGAACAGGAAATTCACGCCGAATCGTTGCCACCGGGGTTCATAGCCCGAAACCGCCGGCGCCACAAACAGCCCGGTCGCCAGCCACGCCGTCGCAATCCAAAAAATGCCCAATTGTATGTGCCAAGTGCGGACAACCGAGTAGGGCAGCCATTTGCTCAGTGGAATTCCGTAGAAGCCGTTCCCTTCGACCCCGTAATGCGCGGCCAGGGCGCCGCAACCAATTTGGACGAGGAGGAGGGCGGCAACAACCCAGAAGTATTTGAGCGTCGCCCTCATCGAGGGCGTCGCTTTGAGACACCGGAGGGGGTCGGTTCCGGGCGCCTCGGCCAGTTCGCCGTCGCTCTTGTGGCGTTGCATGGCAAAGTACCAAACCATGGCGCCGATGCCCGCGAGCAGGAAGACGAAACTGAGGACGGACCAAACGACGATGGAGCCGGTCGGCGTGTTGCCAATGAGCTTGTCCGGCGGCCAGTTTTGGGTGTAGGTGACCGATTCGCCGGGGCGATCAGTTTGGCAGGCCCAGGCGGCCCAGAAAAAGAAGGCGTCCAGTTTTTGCCGGCGCTCGGGTGTCTTGATGGTGTCCGGCGGAATCGCGTAGGCCTTGCGCAGGGCGTTCAGCTTCGGATCGGCTCCAAAGAGCGCAGTATAGTGCGCGCTGACCGCTTTGATCGCTTTGGCTCGGACGGCTGATACGGTGAGTTCGCCGGTCGTAGGGTCGTAGGTGTTGGGCCGGATCTCCTGTTTGAGTCGTTCTCGCAGGGCCGCTTGGGTCTCGGGAGAGAGTTGGGCGTAAGTCTTGCCTGCGGTTTTCGCCGCCCAGTAATCCAGGAGCCAGGTGGCTTCGCGATGCGTCCAGTCCGCCGACCAATCCGGCGCGACGTAGGCGCCGTGTCCCCACACGGTGCCAATCTCCTGGCCGCCCATCGACTGCCAAACATTCTGGCCGTCTTTGATCTGCTGGCCGGTGAACAACACTTTGCCATCGGCGGCAACGACACCCTTGGGCACCGGCGGCGCCATGCGGTAAATCTCGTGGCCGAAATAACCCAGCACCAGGAAGGAAAGGCCCATGACCGTTAGCAGGCTTATCCAAAGCCTGCGATAGGATCTCGGTTTGGATGTGAACTCAGATTGCACAATTTCAGATTTCATAGTATTAAAGCGCAATTGGACTATAGCGTGTCTGCGGAATCGCCTAATTGACCCGCGTCAACGTTTTTAAACTTGCTGATGCGTGCCTCTGGCTCCAAACCGAGGGTCATTCTGCCGCCTGTCGTGCTCCAGCCGCTGCCCCTCGCGGCCGCGAAAACTGCAGTCCAAGCGGCAATGCTGGCAGGAGGCAGAGCAAAAAGTGGGAGCCACCCAATATATTGTGGACGTCCCCATCCTACCTCGTCCCAAGGGTGGCAGGTCACCAGGGCCAACCGCCGTGTGCAGGTCATTACAAATAAAGCCCTTGAGCTTGCCCAATTTCTGACGATAATTGGAGTGTGGATGAATTGGAAAAAGACGAAGCGGTACTCAATGCCGAACTGCCAAAGCTCACCGCAGAAGTGGGAAAGTACGCACTTGTCTTTGAGCAGAAGTTTATCGGGACGTTCACGACGTACGAAGAGGCATTGACTAGAGGGTACGAATTGGCTGGCACAAGGCCGTTCCTGGTCCAACAAGTTTCTCAAATTCCGCAAGTTCAGCAGTTTTCGCGAGTCGTAGGATTTGAGCGCTTGTAGATGCCCCACTTTACCCTTCCACATGGCCCGGGCGGCCCGCTGATTCAGCTATTTGTTGGGATCAGCGTGCCGAGGCTGAAAGCCTTGCAAGCTGCTGGTCAACCAATCCCACAAGCCATCTTGATTAAAGCCCTCGTTGACACTGGGGCAAGCCATACGGCCATTGATCCGAGTGTGGTTGGGGCCCTTCAACTCTCTCCGAGGCGCATTGCAAAGACCATTACTCCAACGACAGGGGCTAATCCCGCGAAGTGCTTTACCTACGATGTTTCAATTCACGTGCCGCTTGGCGGCGCAGTGTCTATCTTTTCGAAAGGCGCATGGGAGGTAACCTGTTTGGACTTAAAGCACCAAGGGTTTGAGGCCCTCCTCGGTCGGGACGTTTTGGCGGACGGGCTTCTTTTCTACGACGGAAGGGCAGGCACCTTCACCCTCGCATTTTAGGTCGGAGCAGTTTGCGGCTACGATGCGGGACCAGAAAGTCAGAGGAGCCGTTACGGGCATTGCCGAACAGTTAGTCGAACCGGGCCGACAGGGGGGGCCGAGAGGAAGGCCAGCGACGGCCTTTACCGGAACGGATGCATGCCGCGCCTTTCCCAGCCTAATGATTCGAAATCGAAATGAATAGACCGAAAAAAGTTGCAATTCTCACCGCCGGTGGCCTGGCCCCCTGCCTCAGTTCGGCCATTGGCAGCCTCATCGAGCGCTACGCCGAAATTGACCCTATCATTGAAATCATCTGTTACCGCAGCGGCTACAAGGGCCTGCTCCTGGGCGACAGCTTTAATGTCACTCCGGAGATTCGCCGCCGCGCCTCCGTCCTTCTAGGCTTCGGCGGCTCGCCCATCGGCAACAGCCGCGTCAAGCTCACCAATGTACAGGATTGCGTAAAGCGAGGTCTGATTAAGGAAGGCCAGGACCCACAAAAGGTGGCTGCCGACCAATTGATCAAGGACGGCGTTGATGTCCTCCACACCGTCGGCGGGGATGACACCAACACAGCGGCCGCCGATCTGGCGGCGTTTTTGGCCAGAAACAATTACGGACTGACCGTGATTGGTTTGCCCAAGACCATCGACAACGACGTCTATCCCATCCAGCAATCCTTGGGGGCCTGGACCGCCGCGGAGCAAGGCGCCCGTTACTTCGCCAATGTGGTCGCCGAAGACACCGCCAATCCGCGCATGCTTATCGTTCACGAAGTCATGGGCCGGAATTGCGGGTGGCTTACCGCCGCGACGGCGCGCGCCTACCGGAAGTTGCTCGACAGCCGTCAATGGCTGCCGGGCATCGGCCTGGACCGTCATCGGTTCGAGGTTCACGGTATCTTCATTCCCGAAATGGAAATCAACCTCGGCGCCGAAGCCGACCGCCTGCGCAAGGTCATGGACAAAGTCGACTCCGTAAACCTGTTCATCTCGGAAGGGGCGGGGGTTGAAGCGATAGTGGCCGAAATGCAAAGCAAGGGCCAGGATGTGCCTCGCGACGCCTTCGGTCATATCAAGCTCGACGCAGTCAACCCGGGCAAATGGTTTGCCGAGCAGTTCAGCAAGATGATCGGCGCGGAGAAGACCCTGGTGCAAAAGAGCGGCTACTTCGCCCGCTCCGCGCCCGCCAACACCGAGGACATCCGGCTCATCAAGTCCTGCGCCGACCTCGCCATCGAATGCGCCTTGCGCCGTGAGGCCGGGGTCATTGGGCACGACGAAGACAAGGGCGGCGTTCTGCGCGCAATCGAATTCAGTCGCATCAAGGGTGGCAAACCGTTTAATATCGATACGCCATGGTTTGCGGAACTGCTCGGTCAAATCGGCCAGGCCAAGGGCGCTCGACTGCAAGTGAAAGATTAGAGCCTTTATGATTACCGAAGATAGTTTCATTGATTCCAAATGTCCGCATTGTGGCGACGCGGTCTCCTTTCCCCAGGAATACGCCGGTCAAGTCCAGGCGTGTCCCATCTGTTCGGCGGATTTGATCGTCCCTTCGCACGGGGCTGAAACAGGGCAAAGGGTGCCGCTTCCCATCGAGACCGCCCGGCTTGTCCTGCGGCGCCTGCACGCAAACGACTGGAAGGATCTGCTCGAGCTGATGTCCGTTGAGGAACTGTTCACCTATACCGACGCCCAGCCGATGGGAGAAGAACAGGTACTGCAATGGCTGGAACACGACGCGCACGTTAAGCTGAGCACGGCGGGCCAGGCGCTTTACCTGGGCATGGCACTGCGGGAACCGAGCACACTCATTGGCTTGGTGGCACTGCGGCTCATCGACCCCGATCGCCTCCAAGCGACCGTGAACGTGTATGTCAACCGTTCCTTTCAACGGAAGGGATTCGCCTCCGAGGCGCTGGGCGCCGTGCTGGGCTTCTGCTTTGGCGTCATCCATCTGCACCGCGTCTCCGCCACGTGCGAGAGCCGGGACGTCGCCGGCTGCAAACTCCTCGAAAAGACCGGCCTCCGGCGAGAAGGCGAATTTGTCAAAGACAAGCTCGCGGGAGACGAATGGGTCAACACCGCCTGTTACGCCATGCTGGAGGAAGAGCACAAGAAGGCGAGGTAATCTCCAGGGCGGCTGTGTCAGACAGCGGGCTAAGGCGACCGGATGCGGTAAACGCGTTGCGGATAATTCGTCCACTGCGGGTCGCCGAAATAGATAAGGCCGTTGGTGAGGGTGCAGGTTTGTAGGGAAATCCAGGGCCCGCCAGGCAGACCGGCGCTCGCTTCGATTACGAGCGGGATGCCCGGAGTCCCCGCGATATCAAACCCAAATTGGTTCTGCCGCACTCCGAACCTTGCGTCCATGGTCTGCACCCGCGGGTTCCAGAGCATCGTCGGACGACCGGCGTATGCCGCGCCCCATCCGTTCGTCCCCGGCAGGTAATAAACGGTGGCGTTGGTGGCGTCGAAAAAGGCGGTTGTTGGAACGGGATAGGGGGAATAGCCAAAGACCGGGGCGTTGCCCAGGAAATAAACGGCGGCCAGGTTCGGGCAGTGGCTGAAGCTGCCGTTACCAAGATAGGCGAGGCCTTTGCCGGCGATGACGTTGGTGAGGCCGGTGCAGAAGGAGAAAGCGCCCAGCGGGCCGCCCTTGCTCACGACACCGTCGCCGATATTGGTGACGTTATCGGGGATGGTCACGCGGGTCAGGCTTGAGCACCATTGAAAGGTCCCCCACGACTGGGTTCCCTGACCGCCCTTTATCCTGGTGATGCCTTTGCCGATGCTGATGCTCGCAAGGTTAGTGCATCCCGCAAAAGCCGCCTCTCCCAGATCGGTCACGCTGTCAGGGATGGTGACACTCGTCATCTCGCTCAGGCCAGCCTCGCTGCCATGGCCGCTTGGGAGATACGAAAACGCGCCGTCTCCGATGCTGGTGACCGGCAAGCCGCCGATGGTGCTGGGGATGACCACGTCCCCACCGGGGCCGGTATAACCGGTGATGGTGATGCTGCCGTTGATGTTCGTGTATGTAAAGTCCTGGGCGGACAGCTCGCCAGCCAGCGCCAAGGCGCCAGTGGCGCGCGCGATTCTCAAACAGCGGTCGAGCCATTTCAGCGCCGTGCTGCCCAACCCAGCCCCGCCCAGCCTTCCCCTGCGTGAAAATCGTTGCATGGACTCCATCACTCCCGAAACTGCTGCGCCTCGGCTCTGGACATCTGCGGAGCGTTGCCGGCCATATCTCCCAGCTTCTCGCGTATCGCCGCCAGCCTCTGCGCATTTAACGGGTCAGTCCAGTCCGAAGGAGCGCGCCGCAACTCCTGCTCGATAAGCGTAACCAGTAAAAGAATGTCTCCCCGATTCAATGGATAGTCTGCGCCGCCTGCCTGCCCGCCGCTGGCCAGTTTGTCAGCAACATACGCCGATGCCGATTTCAACAAATCTCGCTTTTGCTCTCTTTCTTTGTCGCTCATACCTCAGGGGAGACGGCCCAATATCGAAACTGGGACAAGGCCATTAATCGGACTTTCATAATCTGCCGAATGCGCTGTGTCCTGACACCTCTCCATTGATGATCCAGAACGTAACGTGACACCATGGCCTCTGACATTGCAAGTAAGAGATGTTGGTGACGGCAAACTGCTGGCCATGCCTTGTGACAATCGTCTTCCAAAGGACCGCATCCGGGCTATTGGACATCTGTCCGGCATTGGAGAACGAGGCAACCGAGCAGGCGAACTGGTGCCGCTCCATAATCCGCCGTGCTGATACCAAGGGCGTCCCGTCCGGGACCCACTGGCGAATCTGTTCGCCCATCTCCTGCGCGCGCGACGCCGGCCGGCCGCAGCCTGCCAGAGCGAAAAGCAAAATACACGGTAGAATCCTCATCGCGATTAGCGTGGCCCCAGCATCAATTCTGTGACAAAGGAAGCGATAGGATGTCGTTGCCAAACGACAAATTGCGGTTCACGAGTCGTACGTTGACCCCCTGACGGCTCCGTGTCAAGGACAATGGAACGGCCCAACTGCGACTCAGACACTGGGGGAAGGGAGAGGGGTGGGCTAGCGGTTGGTCCGCGTGGCGCACGGCGAAGGCAGGGAAGATGGC
>JAJYHY010000583.1 GCA_021784555.1 bacterium | reverse complement strand
GTTGGCCTCCAGTTCTGTGGCCTCCGCGAGGATCTGCTCGCGCACCACGGTGATGGTGGTGCGGCTATTCTCCAGCGCCTTGATCTCGTCTCCAAGCTTGACTATGCCTTTGGCGTAAATGGGTGCGGCGGGGTCGTTGGTGCTGGAGGCGCGTTTGAGGCCCTCCTGATATTGGGCCTGCATCCGCTTCGCGAGTCCGTCCAGGGCGCTCAGGAACTGGCCGCTCGAGCCGAGGGCATTCGTGGCGAGGCCACGCAATCGCCCGGCCAAGTTGGTGACCACCGTCGTCTGCTTGTCCGGGTTGGCGCGGAGGGCATCGCGTGCCTGCTTGACGGCGGCGAGGATCTCGCCCTTTACGTTTCCCAGGTCGGCTTGAATCCGGCCCAGGATGCCGTTGGTGTTGGGGGCGGCCACCGAGTTGGTCGGCATGGCCGGCGCGTTGGTGCCGGCGGCAACCAGTGCGGGGTCCAGGGTGGCGGCACGGTCCGGCGCTGCCTTAGCGAGCGAGACAGCGGCAAGCAAGCACAAAGCGGCGAGCGCGGACTTTGAGGTCATCCCCTGGCGCTGTTGGCAGCCCTGGGCCGTTCGAGAATTATTGTTGGTCTTCATTGCTTCTTTCTTTGCAGTTTGCATTTTCATCCTTCTACGGGATTCAAGGCGGCGCCTTTCGCGATATCCGGGGGGAAGGCAATATTTTTGCAGGTTCACGCGGGGCCAACAGGTCTCGTCTCGGAATCGACTCGCGAACTGAGCGTGTTCGCCATAGTACATCCTGAGATCCGTCGAGCCATTTGTGAGGGCACCAGGCCGGCTTTCCACGGGGTCGCCAATGGACAGTCAGCCGGCCCTTGGCCGCACAGGTCCGTCGCGGTGGCGAGCGGGGGCCTGCACGCTTTTCGCTCGCCTGCATCACCACTTAGGGTGCAGCGCGGGGCCGATATCCGGGCGGAGGTGAGAAGTCCCCGAGAATTATCTTGCCAGAAGCCGCCGGAAACGGCTAAATAGCGATACTGCTTTAAGTTGGCGGCCAGTTCAGAAGCGGAACGTATGAGAATCACTCCACCTCAGACGTCTGCGGACGTCCTTGCAAGTACACGGCGGCGGCGAAAATGCGAAGCTGTCGGCGTGCAAAAGAACCGCTATGTCTTGAATGCCCATCCGGCTTACACCGGAGCTGGCGCTTTGCCGCCGCGTGTCAGGCCGCAACAGCCATGAAGGACGTATGAGCCTATCCCTCCTCAAACTTCAGATCGGCCCTGTGCAGGACTTCATTGCCCAAGCTCGCAGTACGCGAGACTTGTGGAGCGGGAGTTATCTCCTCTCCTGGCTGATGGCGGCGGGCATCAATGCCTTGCTCCAAGGCATGGTTGAAACCGAAGTCCAAAGGGACGAGCTCAGGAAACGGACTTTTTCTCGCCACGCTGGCGGCCTCACGCCGCCGAGGCAATCGCTCGCCACATCGGCGCCGCCGTCGTGCGGGCGGGGTCGCCCTTCCACAGCAACACTTGCAGCTGCGCCGGTTCCAGCGCGTAAACGGCCCCCTTCTCAGCGCTGGGCCACCAGCCAAAGCGTCCGGCCGACAAGTGTTTCTGCGCCAACCAAAAGCCCTGGCCCTCGTAAGCGAGGATCTTAATGGATTTGCGACTGCGAGAACCGAAAATGAACAACGCCCCGCCGAAAGGCTCCGCTTGGAGTCGCTGCCGACAGACAGCTACCAGGCCATCGATGCCCTTCCTGAAGTGCATCGGCTCGACGGCCACCAGCAACCGCATCTGCAGCATCACCGCGATCATAATCCCGGCTTCCAGAAGGCCTGGATCAGCGGAGCCAACTCCGCCAGGTTCCCGCCGCAAAGCTTGACGCTCATTCTTCGCCCGCCGGCGTCTTCGAGCTCCACGGTGTGCTCACAGCGCCGGGGTGCTGGGAGGGCGGGCAACTCCACAAAACCAGCCAGCGGCTTCTTCGGCAGCGTGGGCAGCCGCACGCCCGAGACCCGTCGCTGCAGACCGCGGTAGTCGATCCGTAAAATGCCCTGCACCGGAGCCAGCCCGTACTCCCTGGCCAACTCAGTCGCCGGTTCCCAGAACGCCTCGGGCATGTGCTCGTTGGGCCGACGGGCCTTTCGCCACGCTTCGACCTGTTGACGAAGTGGTTCAAGCTTGGCGACCAGTTCCGCTCGTTTGTCTTTCGATAACATAATCATCGCGTCTTATTGCAATGAATGCTACCGCGTGCCCACCTCCCCATCACGCACTCTTGCCGAAGCAACACGATCCTGGGGCTGGTGCTGGACGCATTCAAGCGGACCCTCCATCCAATGCGGATGATGCTGGCGTGAGCAAGCACCCTCCGAAGCGGAACTCAGCTTAGAATCCAGGGTCTGGAGCAGGGCGCGGCAGGATTCCTCGACCCAGACTCGGGTGACCGGCCTGCATGCTTGGCGCGGTTACCTTGCTCACCTCTTAAACGGGGGCCACCAGTGACGTGTTCTGGGGATCTGGGCCTGAAGGTCACTCTTGAGCGTGAAGAAGTTGGTTTCGCACTCAAACATCTGGCGGGTGAAAAGGGTGTTGTAGTTGATAATGCTCGTCGCGAGGCCGAGGCGTCGGTACATGTAATCACCGTCGGACTGAAAGCTGGGTTTGGGTCGGGCGAGCTGCTGGATCTGGTATCCGATGAGGCTTTCGGCCTGTCGCTCCAAAGCTTGCGTTGATTTAACAAAGGGGCCGGCTTGGAGGCTGCCGGACGCTTCCGCCGATCCGGCAATGCGGTCTCGGATCCTTGAACCCGACCGCTTGAAGGCGCCCAACTCGGCCAGGAATTGATTCAGGGCGTTGGTGCTTTCCGCAAGCTGTGCCGGACTGAGGAGGTTGGCCGCCCGGCTGGCAACTGTGGAAAGACGCGCGAATTCTCCGTAATAGTCGGTATAATCCGCATCGAGATCACGGACCATGGCGGACGCCTCGGCGCGGGAATTCTGGATCTGCCGATGGACGAACGCCCCAAGCCCGATCGATAAAACGAACATCGTAGCGAACAGCCATGCGGCATAGCTCGACAGGCTCTCCATCTTCGCAGCGAAACGGGTTTGGAGCCGCGGCGTTCGCGGCGAGGGACCTTGACGCATGGCGTCGATTTTGTGTCCGAGGAGCGGACCCAGCCGAAAAACCACCGCCCATCCAAATGGGAGCAGCGCTGAACAGAGCAGGAGCCAATCGGGAAAACGCCAAACATCGTTAAACCCGACTGATCTTCCCCCCTAAAAACGGGGTTCCTTTTTAGAATCACCAATAACCGCAGGGGTTTCCTGCACCACTTAAGTTGTCTCTAATT
>JAJYHY010000178.1 GCA_021784555.1 bacterium | reverse complement strand
GATCTACTGGGACCGGCAATCGAGCCCAGCGAATGATTGAGGTCCGACTGGTCAGACCTGCCGGACTGGCCTTCCGATTTGACCGCCAGTGTTGACCAACGACATGCCAGGGGGTAATCTACCATCAAAACCCGGTGTTCCCGTCGAAACTTATGAAAGTCGAAAATACTTCCCCAGCCGCCGTCGGTCGGAAAGCTCCGGTTGGTTTCACGCTCATTGAGCTCCTGGTGGTAATTGCCATTATTGCCATCCTGGCGGCCATGTTGCTCCCCGCCCTCGCCTCCGCCAAAGCCCGGGCCCTTAGGAGCCAATGCGCCAACAACCTCAAACAGTGGGGCTTGGCGGTTAACATGTACAGCAATGACAACCGCGACCGCTTTCCAGACAACACCTTCGGCGGCGCCATAGACTTGGCCTGGATGAACGTGGCGTTTAACACCAACTTCTACCCCTTCTATCTCTACAGGAACAGGCCCGGCAGCACGAAAGTGGGCCAGCGCAGCGCCAACGATGTCATTTATTGCCCCACCGAACAGTGGCATCGTATCTACGAAGGGCTGGAGGATGTCATCAACCTGATCGGCTATGACTATTACCCTGGTCGCGCCAGGAACTCTGAGTACGAGAAATACGGCCTCAAGGAATGGTTTTACCGCACCAAGCTCGGCGGCATTTACCGCCTGGCCCCTATCATGAGCGACGTGCTGCAGTGGCGCACCCCCGGCGGCTGGATGGACCCCGGACTGGGCACCGCATACCCCACCTGTGCCCATCGTGGCCGCGGAAACGTGCCCGACGGCGGGAATTTTCTCTATGAAGATGGGCGCGTCAGTTGGAGGAGCTTCAAAAACGGCGATACCAACAGCATCGCCATCGGCGTGGACAACGGCGGCTACAAGTACTTCGTTAAGCCCGGCAATATCCAGAACGGCCCGTGGTAGCGGGCGCGGGGTCAGTCCTGGGTCAGCCCTCACTTTTTCCGCGGTAGAGGGAGGGGAAGCGGCGGAAAAAGATACCGGACTGACCCGCGTGGTAACGCGGTCAGCCGAGCAAGTCAGACGGGTCGGACGCGTCAGACCGGTCTGACATGTCCGGCGCTTGCGGTTCCCGGAACTCAGAGCCTCACGCGGTAGTATTTCGGGCCCGTTCCCACAGGGACCTTGTAGCTCGGAGCCGTCGCGCCGGAGACCGGCGTCCATGGCCCATTGAGGCTGTCAGACTCCAGGAGTGTGCCAGCCTGCCAGATCAGGAGGAGATCGCTCCCGGAATGGACGGCGGCGAGCCGTTCCGGCCCGTAGGTGTCGAAGGAGGCGCCGGCGTTTGCCCCAGCTTCGTAAATGGCGTAGGCCTCGTCCTGGGTCAGGACGCGGCGCCAGATGCCAAGGTCATCAACGTCGGCGGAGCCGGATTCGCCATAGGTGCCGGTGGGGTCCTGGCCGATGTTGAAGGGGCCCGGAGTATCGATATCGCCCAAGCCGGCGAGGGTTGTGGCATCCACTTTCACGCCGTCCAGATAAGTCGTGCCGACCATGGCGGCACGGTCAAAGGTGTGGATCAAATGGTGCCAGTTTCCATCATTGATGGAGTTGTCAGGGCCGTAGAGACCCCAGTAGTCGTTTCCATCGCCCAGAGACCACGACCAGCCCCCGGCGTCATAGGAAGGGGCAATGGTGATACCGTCGTTGCCGAACGATTTGGCCGCGCTGCAAAAGATGGGCAGGTCGCCTAATGCATAGCCCGCCGGCAGCCGGACCCAGTAGGAGATAGAGAAACTCACGTTAGAGCTGAACATCAGGTCCGCGGGCGCGCCCAGGCTCACGTAATTATAGGTCAAGTTGGTGACATCGGTGTTGTAATGGAGGGCCTCCGTGCCAATCTTGCCGGGCACGAAGGTTGGGCTGCCCTCCGGCGTGCCGTTGTTGGCCCGGCCGGACGAATCGAGGTAATCGCCATCGAACCTAAGGTGAAGCACCAGCCCGTTGGTGACGTTGGCGAAGAGCATTGGCGGCAATACGGCAAGAGTGGCCACGGCGCTCGTGTTGGTGCCGGCGCTGTTGCTGGCGACCAGCGTGTAGTTCCCAGTGTCCGTGTAGTCCGTCGTGGGCAAATCGAGCGTTGCGTTGGTTTCGCCGGCCAATGGCGTACCATCCTTGAACCACTGCAATGTGATGGGAAGAGTGCCTTCCACAGCGGCAGAAAAGCCGGCCGGTGCGCCGATGGACACGGTCAGCGACTGGGGCTGCTTCTTGAACACGGGTTTGGTATTGGTGCCATAGAGGGCCATCTGATAATGATTCTGGATCTGGTCGGGAGTGAGCTCGTGCGTATAAAAGGCCACTTCATCAATCTCGCCATCGAACAGGTCGTCGGCGGGAGTGCCGTGCGAGACGCCCCGGGCGCCAATCAGGAGCGGGCCGGCGCCGTTCCGATCAAAATCCCCCCATTCCTGGCCGTCGGTCTGGCCATTCACATAGAGGCGAAATCCGTTAGCAAAGCTATAGGTCATGACCAGTTGGGTCCAGCCGTTGGAAACAATGTTGTCCCCTGGCGTCGATAGGGGCACATAATAATCAGAACTGCTCTGGTCAATACCAGCCGTATCAAGAACGCCCACACTAACCCCGCCGCTCCACTGGCCTCTGGGATAAGTCCAGAACCAGCAACCTTTGGCGCCGTAAGGGCTGGAGGTGCTTGACGTGCCGCCATAGCGGTTTGAAATAGGAACCAGATTATAGTTACCCAGGACGCTTGTCTTGACCCAGCATTCGAGCGTGAACTCTGAATCGCTCAGGGCTGGGAAGTAGGGGACGACGCCAAAGCTGGCGGAGGCGCCATCGACGGACATAGCCGTATTGGTGCTATTGGGGATGGCGCCGGGGACTCCAAGGGTCACCGGGCTGCCGCTGATATTGGTATAATAACCGTCATGCCGACCCATGGCGTCGAGCATCGTAATCGAATTGGCGGGGTCATCCAGGCGCCACCACGCCTCCGGGGCATCGTCAACGATGGCCTCCTCGAAGCTGCCGACAGCGGGCGCAACCACGGTCATGGTGACGGGCCCCGCCGTTGTCGAGCCGGCGGCATCCGTAATCGTCACCTGGTAATTGCCGCCGTCGTTCGGTGTCACACTGGCCACGACATAGCTCGAGTCCGTGGCCCCGGTAATATCCGTGCCGTCCTTTTGCCATTGATACTGGAGTGCGCCGCCCTCCGCCACAACGCTCAGGTTGAGTGTGCCTCCGGGATAAAGCGTGCGACCCACCGGTTGTTGATCGACCAGAGGCGTCGCGGCCGGGTTCACTGAAAGGGTTGCGGGCTGGCTGGTAGCGGTGCCATAAGCATTGGTCACGACCACGTCGTAGTTGCCGCTGTCCTGAGTCGTGAGGCCCGTCAACGTGAGGACATTGGTCGTGGCGCCACTGATGGGCGAGCCGTCCTTGCGCCATTGGTAACTCAGGTCAGGCGTCCCGCCGGCATCGACGTTCAAGCTTACGCTATCCCCCGCGTACAGGCTGCTGACGCTCAGCGCCGGGTCGAGAAAGATCTTCGGCGCCACGCCTCCAACAGCGGCGGCATATTCGGCGTAAAGCTCGCCGGCGGAGAGCGAGCGGTCGAAGATAGCCACTTCATCCACGTCGCCATTAAAATAACTGCCCTGAAAGCCGGGATCACCCCCAATCCACGTCCAGCTCTCGAAGGCCTGGTTGGCGTGCGGGACATAGTTGGTGGCACTGGTAAACGTGCTGACATTGGTGCCGTTGGCCACATACATGGAGGCCTCATCCGGTTGAACGACCAAGCCAACGAAGGACCAATCCGAATCGGGCATCGTAAGATAGCTGGGCCAGTTGTAGGTGGCGTTGTCATCGTTCCAATCGTAGGCGACATCGAAACCTCCCGCGGCGTCAATGGCCAGACCCGCCGCCGTTGTTGTGGCCGTGCGATTGAAAACGATGCCGGCATAAGGGGCCTGCTGGCCATTGGGTTTGACCCACGCGGTAATCGTGACGGTGTTCGTGTCAAAGTTTAGCGCCCCCAGGTTGACATGCCCGGCGCCCGAACCGTCAAAACCGACGGCGTTGTTGCCGGCCTCAAAGCCGGGATAAGACGGAGGCTGGGGGCCGGCCTGGCCAGGCGCGGAATTGCCGAGATAGACGCCATTGGCGCTGGCGCCCAGGGTGCCCAGATTCGCCGCGGCGGCATCGGGCGGTTCCTGGAAGCGGTAATAGAGCACGGGTGCGTCACCGATGATCTGGCTGGCGTAACCCGCCGGGTTGGTAGTGGCCGCGTCGAAGTGGGCCTTGACCTGCGCATCGGTCAGCGCCTTGTCGTAATACGCCACCTCGGCCGCGCCGCCGGCCCAGTAAAAACCCGTATCGCTTCGCACCCCGATAGAAAAGGGTGAGTTCGAGTCCGAATTCGTCACGAACCCCGTGGGGATACCGCTGTTGGCGAATTGGCCGTTGAGGTAGCCTTTGGCCGTCGTGCCGTCAAAGGTAAAGACGACGTCATACCACGTTCCGGGGACAACGTTATTGGTGACCAGCAGTTGCAACGACGTGGCGAGGCCGTTGGTGTCGTAAAGGCGCAGTTGCCACCCTGGAGCGGTCGAGTCGGGGCTTCCGCCGCTTTGGTAGATAAGCCAGCCCTCCCGGGGAGGAGCGGAGTACATCGAGGCCAGGACGCACGTCAGGTTCCCTGGCGGGGTTGCGGAGTCCGGTCTGAGCCAGGCCTCGATGGTAAAGGCGCTAGGGTTGATCGCGGGCGAGTAAGGCGCCATGACCGATTGGCTCACTCCATTGAAGTTTACACCCACGCTGCCATTGAATGGGCCCGGAACGCCGCGCACCGGGTAGTCATTATAGGCGCCATCTTCGCCGGCACCCAACGAACCTTGGTTGAGGGCTGAGGCGGCCGGCCGCGGCGGCGTCGTCTCGTTGAGCCGCCAGTAGCCGACCGGCTTTTGGGCCAGAATGGTTGAGGCATAATCGGCCCGAACGGGTCTGACGCAAAGCAATGCCAACCAGAGCGTGGCGCCAAGAGTGTACTGGATCTTACAATGAGTGAGTCTCATGGATTGTTGTTATTGAGGTTAGTATTAGGGGGTACCGCTTGCCCAGCCAAGTCAGAAGTTTGGCGAGCCGGAGCGCGGCCGAGTCGCATGGTCTTGAAGCCAGCCGACATCCCGGTTATTGGGGGAAGGGACATCCGGCTGGGCGCCCGGGTCACCAATGACCATGCTGGCCATGGGCGGTGTGGTGCGCGGGTCGAGCCATCGCTTGATTTCGGCATGACCGTCAGCAAAGGAAAAGCCCGCCGCGCCATCGTGGTACATGCCCGGGAGGTCGGAGGTGAAATGGTATTGGCCAGGATTGTTCGGGAAACCCCGCATGTCGGTCATGAAATTACCCCAGTTCACCCGGTCCTGGCGCATATCCAAAAAGACGAAGGTCTTGCTCGGCCCGGGCGAATCGCTGGCGCCAATTTGGTTGTACTTTGTGAAGACGCTATAGGGGTCCGCCCAGGACCAGCCGCCATCGGTGCCGTCAAAGCCGCCGACGTAAAGGTTCATTGCCATGGAGATCAGGCGCGGCTTGGTGACTCCGTTGATGACCACCACCGAGGTGTCAGCGGGGCATTTGTAGATCTTGACGGTTCGGGCATAAGGCCAGAGGGGGCGCTTGACCATATCGACACGCTTATCCCAGTTCATGCGGTTGTTCGGATCGAAATCCATGTGCGCCCACGTCCAGGCCGACTGGTCCAAAACCGGCCAATTGACATTCGGGTCGCCCGTATCCGTGCTGGCGAATACCAGGTTGTCGTCGTTATCATCCGAGTAAAGCCGCCAGGCCAGGCATAATTGGCGATGGTTGTTCATGCATTGAATGCCCTGCGCCTTTTCTTTTGCCCTGCTCAGCGTCGGCAGGAGCATCGCCGCTAAAATGGCGATAATGGCGATAACGACCAGCAGCTCGATGAGGGTAAATCCACGCTCCCCACCCACCGGCTTCTGTCCCTGTTGTCTTTCGTTCGCTTTCATAACCAACCAGCACGGCCCCTTGGCGGCTCTCTCTTCAGAAATCCACAAAACGGGGCTCTTTCCCGGGCGGTTTCACGACTCTCAGTATGCACTTATCTTCTGGGACCAACAATCAATACTACGAGCGGAACCATATTCCGCAAGCCAAAAAGTTGGGAGCTGGGGGCAATCCCGCGCCTTTTTCCGCCACTCCGCCCTTCATTCCCGCGGAAAAACTCAGGACCGACCCCGCGCACATCAAAAACGTGGAGTTGTCAGCCGCCCCTTCCGATGGGATGATGGGCTGGCGCATGTCAGTCCTGATCAAGATTTGTGGCATTACGAACCTCGCGGATGCGCTGCTATCCGTTGAGGCGGGGGCGGATATTCTGGGGTTCGTCTTTTATGAGCGCAGTCCTCGCTACCTCCCACTGCGGGTGGCGGGGGAGATTATCCGCCGGCTCCCCGCCTCGGTTGTCAAGGCGGGGGTCTTTGTCAATGCGGACAAGGAACGGATAAACTGCGTCGTAGGAGAATGCGGCTTGGACCTGCTTCAGTTTCACGGAGAGGAGAGGCCCGAGCATTGCCTGCGCTTCGGCTTGAGAACGATGAAGGCCTTCCGGATTCGGGGGCCTGAATCGCTCCGGATTTTGCCGGACTATGGCACAGATGCCTGGCTGCTCGATGCCTATACGCCGGGCGCCCGGGGAGGCACCGGGGAGCGTTTTGATTGGGACCTGGCGGTTGAGGCTGGAAGCTGGGGACGGCCGATCTTTCTCGCTGGGGGATTGACCCCTTCAAACGTTGCGACCGCCATCCGCCAGGTTCATCCTTATGGGGTCGATGTCTCCAGCGGGGTCGAGAAAGCGCCCGGACGGAAGGACGCTGCCAAGGTCAAGACCTTCATCGCGGCAGCGCGGGGACCGGGCCGGAACCACACGGGTGATCCGCGGCTCCGAGGAAACGAGGCCATGATCGAAGACAAACCGCAGGGTCATTGAGGATTGAGCATTAATCTATGGCCTCCAAGACTATCATTAAACCAGCCAACTGTGCGCCCGCCGTGGGCCCCTATAATCACGCGGTGCGTGTCAACGGCCTGCTCTTTTGCGCGGGCCAAATCCCCATCGACCCAGCCACCGGCAGCCTGGTTGGCGGCGGCATTCAGGCCCAAACCGAACGGGTGCTGGAGAATGTAAAACTCATTCTCCAGGACCAGGATCTGAATCTGGCGCACGTGGTGAAGACGACCGTCTTTCTCACCAGCCTGGCGGATTTTGCGGGCATGAACGAAGTTTATGCCAAGTATTTCACGGGCGACTTCCCCGCGCGCTCGACCGTGCAGGTCGCCGCGCTGCCCAAGGGCGCGAATGTCGAGATCGAGGTGATAGCGCATTATTAACCTTGCGCCGATCTCCATCGCGTGTAATTATCTGGCATGAAAACAGTGCCGGTCCTTGTGTCCGACGAGATTCAGGAGGATAGGCCCATGCCCAGCCGCAATCACGCCCGGGCGGCGCACAATGCCGCGGCCGCGCTGGATCGATTCAAAGACCGCTATACTATTTGCGTTCAGCTCTCACTCAACCTGGACGGCTGGCAGACTATTCCCGACCTTTGTCTCTATCCCAAGGGGGACCTGTCAACCGATTGGTTGACGGATGATGACGAAGTCACGACCCCGCCGGCGCTGGTGGTCGAGGTCCTGTCGCCCAAACAAAACGTTCAGCCGTTAGTGGACAAAATCCGGGAATACCTCCGGCACGGCGTAAAATCCTGCTGGTTGGTCGAACCGGCCACACGCGTGGTTTCCCTCTTCCCCGCCGCCGGAGGGAGCAGGACTTTCGCCGAAGGGATGCTGAGGGATGAAAGTCTCGGGATCGAGATTGCGATCGCCGACATTTTCGTATGAGACAGCCCGGGGGCGTTGGAGGATGCCTTGAAACTCCCCGCATGGGATGTTGCCGCGTGTGGAATTGTCCTGAAGTCATCCTGGCGCGTGGCTGTTCCGCCATCCAGCCTGTTTCCATGACATCGTCGGTCTGGGCCTATGACGGCTTCTTTCCGTAGAACTGGCCGATGGCCTCGCACACGCGGTCGGCGGTTTCCACTGTCATTTCTCCGTGGATGGGCAGCGAGAGAATCTCCTTAACGAACTGCTCGGTGCGGGGCAGCTTGGGGACATAAGGGAACAGCGCGGTGACAGCGGGCTGGAGATGATTTGGCTTCGGGTAATGGATGCCCGTGTCGATGTTATGTTCCTTGAGGAACTTTTGGAGTTCGTCGCGGCGCTCGCACCGGATGACATACATGTGGTACACGGCCTTGGCCCACTCGCGCTCCGGCGGGGTTTGGACAATCCCCTTGAGCCGGTCATTGTAACGGGCGGCGATGCGACGCCGATTCTCGTTGAATTCATCGAGGTGCTTAAGCATCACGCGGCCAATGGCGGCATTGATCTCATTAAAACGAACGTTATACCCGGGGAATTCATGATCGTATTTGCCCTGCCGGCCATGGTTGCGCAACATGCGGAGGCGCTCGGCCATCTGGGTGTTGTTGGTTGCGATGCATCCGCCGTCGCCCAGGACCGTCAGGTTCTTCGACGGGAAAAAGCTGAACGCGCCAAAATCGGCCAGGCCACCAACGGTTTTGCCCCTGTACTTGGCGCCTTGAGCCTGGGCGCAATCTTCGAGGACCCAAAGATGATGTTTGGCGGCGATGTCGAGGACTTCATGCACATCGACCGGGTGACCGTAGAGATAGACCGGGATGATGCCCACCGTCCGCGGGGTGATGGCCGCCCTGACTTGCCCCAGGTCCATTACAAAAGTGTCATCGACATCGACGAACACAGGCCGCGCGCCCAGATGAATGAGCGGTTCCATCGTGGGAAACGCCGTGTGGCTCGGAACGATGATCTCGTCCCCCGGCCCGATTCCCTGGAGCTGGTGCAGGAGATAGACGATCAGGGTCCACGAGGAACCCAGGATGCAATGCTTGACTCCCGTGTAGGAGGCCAACTCCGCCTCGAAGGCCTGGGATTCCTTGCCTAAAATATATTGGCCGGAACGAAGCGCCCGCAACGCGGCCTCTTCCACTTCGGCGGAGACGTAACATTTTGAGAGGGTGATCTTTTGCATGGTGAGTCTAGGGGTTGTTGGAAATCGGTTTCAAGGATCACTCCGGCGTGAGTTCCACCGTCCGGCCCGTCCTGGCCGACTCCATGGCTGCCTCCAGCACGCGCACAGAATGATACCCGGACCAGCCGTCGGCCACAGGCGGCCTTCGGGTCTCGACGGAACCGATAAAAGCGCGGAGTTCGGCCAGGAGCGGTTCCTCGGGCGGACTCTCAACCTGGTGCATGGCTCCCTCGACGGCCTTGAAACCCGCCCCTTCTTTGACGTGACGATTTGCCACCGTCCGGATCTTGTATTGCGCGACGTTGTAGTCGCATATAGCGCTCAGTTCGCTGCCGACGACCGTCACCTCGCGGAACTTGCCAGGGAGGAAATAGTTGGTTTCGACGGTGGCCCACGTCACCCCACCATCGTTCTCATACTGGAGAGAAATCAGCGAGGCATCCTCCATCCCGCGGCCCAGGAAATCCTGCGTGGCGGCCAGGACCCGCGCGGGCGGCTGACCCGTCAGGAAGTTGAAGAGATCGACGAAATGGATGGCATCGGCGAACATGACGCCGCTGTCGTTGCGCGGCCGTTTAAAGCCGCTGAAATTGCTGCGCAGAATCTGGACCTGTCCGAACTGACCCTGCTGTATGGCCTGCCGGAGCCATTGGGAAGCCGGGTCGTAGCGGAAGATATGCCCCACCTGGAGAATGCGCCCCTCTTTGGCCGCCGATTCCGTGAGTTGCCGGGCCTCCTCAGAGACCAGCGTGATTGGCTTCTCGACGAAGACATCCTTGCCGGCCTCCAGGTATTCGCGGCAAAGGGCATAATGGGTAGGCGCAGGCGTTGCCACGACGACACAGTTGATGGCCGCAAGCAGGTCCTTCGGGCGCGTTGTGAGCCTGGACCCCGGAAGGCCGGCCTTGCGCGCCGGCTCCAGACGCCGCTCCTCAGTCTCGGCCGCGTAAAGCTCGACAGGCATGGAATTCAGGTTGCGCAGGTGGTTGACGCCCCAGCGCCCGAGTCCCAGCAACAATACTTTGGTCATGAAAATGGTTGTTAGCTATTGATCCCGCCCTCAGGACAGGGTTTCGCCCATTCCGGTCTCAAACGCCGTTTGAGTTCTTGTCACACCCCAACCCCGAACAGGGCCGGTTTAACGATGCAGAGTATCCCGCGCTGGCCCAATGGCAAGAAGATCGTGCGGCAGGTGGATGGCCCTCCGGCCAATCGGCCAAATAGCTTCTGCAATTGGAACTGCTCAGGTCAAGCTGCCAGACGCACGCCCGCTCAAATGGGGGCCGAGGCCTTCCTGGGAAACAACCGCCAATACTGGGGCATCGAGAACGGAACCCGCCAGCGGCTGGACTGTTCGGTCTTGGAGGACCGCCTGCGCATCCACGACCCCAACGCCGTGGAGATTCTGGGCTACTTCCATCGCGCGAGCATCAGCCTGTTCATGGCTTGGGCGGACAAACAGCCCAGCGCGCGCGACCGCACCTATCCCACCTGGCAAGCCGAGCACCAAGCCAATCGCTGGCTCATGATCCACCAAGTCACTCAACCTCCCACCTAACCCTCCGCTCAACCGGCTCAACCAGCCGAATCGCCGCAGCGCGCTCGCCAACAACGCGCTGACCGAGAGCTTCTCCTCTTTCAGGCCCTACCGCCGCCATTTCGCCTCCTCGTCGGCTTCTTCGATTCCCCCGGCGCCCTCCGGCCAAGCTCCAGCGCCGCGTGACTGCGATTCCCTGCCACGAAAATGCCTAAGCCTTCTCATTTTCTTGAATCAGCCCTGCGCCGCGGGAGCGATGGATGATGGATGGTTGGATGATGGATGGGTGAATGATCGGACCATTGTTCCGTTGGGTCACTGGACTGCCCCAGCCTCACCGAGCCGTCGGACGTTGTGCATTTATCCAATAATCCGCTGATTTGCCCCCTGCTCGCAATCTATCCAACCGATCATCCATCATCCGATCGTCCAAGATCCCTTGCTCCCGAGTTCCGCTTTCCTGGATGCGGCGGGTCTTTACCCCAATTTGCAACCCGCGCTGAGCGCACGAAAGTACCTGCGACGATGCTTTGGCGTCCGGATAGCTCACTCTCAAGGCAGAGCGGGAAACCCACGGGGAATTCGACAAACGGCGTGAATTATCTGACCGCCATGTTGGCAACAATCAATGGAAACACACGTTATGAAAAGAATCACACGACTCGCTATTCTATTCGCCACAGCCGGCCTGCTGGCGCTGCCTCTCAATTTCGCCCGAGCGGATTCGGCAACGGCCAAAGACTCTCCCGCCCAGCCGCCCAAAACAACGCAAGGCAGGGTGTGCAATTGCGGACGCCACGGCGGCCAACAAGCCATGATGCGACACGGCATGGGCGGCCCGATGGGGCAGGAACGCATGCATGGCATGATGCAGGGAGGCATGTTGGGAGGCAAAGCCGAACACCACGAAGGTGAAATGAAGGGCCCGCGCCCATGGGCCATGATGCGCCAGCACCGCCGCGAGATCATTGCCAAACTGCGATCCATGGAATCGGACCTCAACCAAAAGCTCGCCGCCATGAATGAGGCCACGGGCAGAGAAAAACTTGCGGATATGGCCGCCGTGCTTAATGAACTCGTCCATCAACGCGACGAGATCATTAACCACGTCATCCAGATGCATCACGAGGATCGGCATTGACTTTGGCGCGAACTCAGCCAGATTGCCGCGATATGGAATTAGCAAATCTATCGCCACAACAACTACGCAAGGCTGCGGATCTCAAGGAAAAGGTCGAAGCCCTGCAAGAAGAACTGAACCAATTGGCGGGCGTTGCGGATGCCAAGGCGGCGGAAAAGCACAAGCCAGCCCGGAGGAGCACACGCAGGCCAAGCGCCCACGGGCGCGTGAACTTCCAGGCGGGCCGCCGCAGCAGGCCAGGGATGGCGCCAACGTTAGTCCCCGAGGGCGGGCGAACGCGGCAGGATAAGCAAATGACCGTCAAAGCGGCGGTCTTAACGGCCCTGGAGTCGGGGGAGGCGATGAGCAAGAGGGAGATCGCCAAGCGCGTTTCGGTGTTGCGCGGCAAAAAGACCAACCCTGACAGCCTCAATCCGACACTCGACGAGATGAAGCGAGAGGACCGGACAATTCTCAATCCGGAACGAGGCATGTACCAGATAAGGGCGCAATGATTTCCTGGATGTCAGAACCCGAGGTCGCGTCCCTCATGGATGGCCACCCCGATTTGTTCCGAGGAGCCGCGGCGCCCGTTGTACCATAGCAGCCATTTTGTGCCATCGAATATAGCGCAAGGCTTATAGCAGGCATCGGCATCCCATTGGCCTTGGCCTGGGCGAATAATTGGATTTGCCGCAAGGCGCTCCCAGTTCGTGATGCCGTCCTTCGAGCGCGCAACCCCGATTTGAGCGTGGTCCACGTCTTTGAACCCGATATAGAACATCAAGTACCACCCTCGATCACGGACGACCTGGCAGGCCGTCACCTTGGCCTGCTCCCATTTGAGAGCGGGGTCGGCCCGGAAAACCGGGTTGTCGTTGAACTTGGTCCAGGTGACTCCGTCGCGGCTGGTCGCGTAGCCAATCGCATCCGGTTCATACTGTTCACCGCCCGAGTACCACATCTTGTAAAGGCCCTCTTTGCTGTCCCAGATCACGTCCGGGCACATAACAGCGGCCTTTTCCCAAGGTCGATCCACCACGAGCACCGGCTTGGCGCTCATCCGTTTCCATACGACCCCGTCAGGGCTGGTCGCATAACCTATCGCTGAATGGCCTTTGGCCTGGCCCGTGTACCACATCCGGTACACGTCCCGCTGTTTAATGACTACCGGGCGGTTGATGTCGTTCTCCCAGCCGCTCGCCCGGTTCGGCCCCAAAACAATCACCGGCTTGGACCAATGAAAACCATTTTTACTCTCCACCAGGGCGATGCTGGCCTTGGGTCGCCACGAAAACCACATCCGATACCCTTCGCTTGCCCTGAGAACGGAGACATCGAAACAGGTGCCATAGCCTCCGCCCAAAACCGGGTTGCCCGCATATTTTCTCCAGCCGGCAACGGCCGAAACCGGGCCTTTGGCATGAACCTGAGCTCCAGCTCGCCGGGTGAATTCCGAACCTATGGCCGGGTTCGTGCTTGCGTGAACCGCCGCGCCTTTCCCATCGCTTGCCGGCGAGGCCCAATGGCCAAAGCGGTCTTTGGGGATTTCGGCGGCTTCGGGATAGATCAGATAGACGGTATTGTGGGAGGAGGCCCAAGCGCCGAGCAGGTCCTTGCGCGGGAACATCTTTTGGACATGCTGCCTTGTTCCCGGATCGTTGAGCACGGCGTTTCCCTGGTGAGTGAACCCGACGCATACCACCAGGTGGCCGCTGGGCGGGCCAGGCTTCCCGCGCAGCCGGTTGTAATCCAGGGAGACACCCACCGGAATGCCGGCGGCTATCCAATCCTCCAATTCGGACACGTCACTCAGCCGCGTGACGTATGCCCGCATTCCGGGGAACGACCCTGCGTAAGCGGTATTGAACGGCCAATTGCCCGTCCCCTGCCAGTTGGAATCATAAACCCGTCCGGCCACCTCCGGCACGTCGTGTTCCAGGTCGGGCCGCTCCAGTCGCCGCGCCCAATAGCTCAGTATCATCGAGACCGTCGTCGGGCTGCACAGTTCCTTACCGTTGGGGTAGGCCATTTGCGAGCGCTGGGGCACCGGAATGATTCTGCCCCAAGCCGCCCTGTTTGGGGGCAAATGGGGAGGCCTTGTCCGGGTATCTGTCAGGCAAAGCCCCAGGAACTTCAAACGCGGCCGCCGGGCAAGGGCGTCTCCCAGCGTCAGCCGCAGTTGGAGCCGTTGACAGGGCGATGTCAGTCTAAGCGTGTCGGTCAGGACGTCGCCGTCTTGGTCCTTTTGGCCGGGAACGCTCCGGCGAGGACGGAGCGAGGAATCTGCGCACCAGGTTCCCAGGGTGTAATACTTCGTCGCGCGATCCGGGTAAAGGGCGCGGGCTTCGACCTGAATATAGGCCCCCATGGACCCTTCCAGATTCCAGGAGGCAATAAGCTCATTCCAGGCCACGCGCGTCCGGACGACCGGGGACACCAGCACATCCTCGCCGGCGTGCGCCCCCGCGGACTTCTTGAACGCGGAAAAATCGGTGAACCCGATGAACCGCCCGCCTCGGGCATCGGCCTGCGGCCCTTTCGGGCCGGCGAGCGCTACGCACCCCGCCGCGCATGACAACAGCAACCCTGCCCTTTGCCACGTCGGCCCGAAGCGCCGCCGCCGTGCGCTCATCGCACTCAGTTGGCGGCCCTTCCGCCGACGCCCTTAGTGCCTTTGGCAATCGCCCGCGCCGGTTCTTTGGGACGCAGCGCCCTCACCGCTTTGCCAGCCTGCCACATCTCCGACTCCCCGATTTGGCCCAATTCCTTTCCGAGTTGCTCCTGGTAATCGGACTTGCCGCATGCCGAGAGAACTCGCGCGCATTCCTTGCCGGTCTTGACGCGCTCATACAGTTCCTTGAACACGGGGGCCACCGCCTTCTTGAAGCGCGGCTTCCAATCCAAGGCCCCGCGTTGCGCGGTGGCGGAGCAATTGGCGTACATCCAGTCCATTCCATTCTCATCCACCAGCCGGATGAGGCTCTGCGTCAATTCCTCGACGGTTTCGTTGAAGGCCTCGCTGGGGGTGTGGCCGTGCCGGCGCAGCACGTCGTATTGGGCCTCCATAACGCCCGCCAGCGCCCCCATCAAGACCCCGCGTTCGCCCGTCAGGTCGCTATAGACTTCGTGCTCGAACGTGGTCGGGAAGAGATAGCCCGAGCCGATGCCGATGCCGACGGCCAGGCAACGTTCCTCCGCCCGGCCCGTGGCGTCCTGCGCGACGGCGTAACTGGAGTTGATGCCCGCCCCGGTCAGGAAATTGCGCCGTACCGACGTGCCGGACCCTTTGGGCGCGACCATAATCACATCGACGTCGCGGGGAGGTATCACCCCGGTCTGCTTCTTGTAAGTGATGGAAAAGCCGTGCGAGAAATAAAGGGCGTCGCCTGCGTTGAGGTTTTGCTTGACCACGGGCCAGATGGCGCGCTGGGCCGCGTCGGACACCAGCATCTGGATAATCGTGCCCCGCCGCACCGCTTCCTCGATTTCGAACAAGGTCTTGCCCGGCGCCCAGCCATCCTTCACGGCTCGGTCCCAGTCGCGCTTAAAGGCGCTGGCTTGGCCAACGATGACGTTGAATCCGTTGTCTCGCAGGTTCAATGATTGAGCCGGGCCCTGGACACCATAGCCGATCACCGCGATCGTCTCGTTCTTCAGGACCCTGCGGGCCTTCGCCATGGAGAATTCTTTGCGTGTGACCACGGTTTCTTCAGTGCCGCCGAAATTGATAATTGCCATAATTCTGTGTATCTCTGAATTTGGCTTTCATCTTATCGAGGCTTCCACCGCAGTCAAACCCAAATGCCATGTTCCAGGAAGCGCCTTTCCGCCAAGCGAGCCGAATCGACTTGCAGGGGAGAGCGCTTTGGGCCTATGTTAGGTTTGGTATGGCGGCAAATCTTCAGAGCGTAAGCACCTGGCCCAAACCGGGCGAGGTGTACTATCCCGAAAGCGACGGCAAACCCATGGCCGAGAATACCCAGCAGTACAATTGGATTGTTTTTCTAGTCGAAGGCTTGAAGGGTCTCTTTCCCGATAATCCGAACGTGTTCGTCGCCGGCGACTTGCTCTGGTATCCGGTCCAGGGGCGGGTGGACATCTCGCTGGCGCCCGATGCGATGGTGGCCTTTGGGCGGCCGATGGGTGACCGGGGCTGCTACAAGCAATGGGAGGAAGGGGGCATCGCGCCGCAGGTGGTGTTTGAGGTGCTCTCGCCGAACAACACGGCGGTGGAAATGCTGGATAAGCTCAATGCATATGGGCGCTTTGGGGTCGAGGAGTATTACGTGTTCGACCCGGAGAAGAAGGAGTTTTGGGCCTGGCTGCGGCGGCAAGGGCTGGAGCCGGTGGAGAACGTCGAGGGATTTCAAAGCCCCCGGCTGAAGGTGCGCTTTTGGACGACGGCCGAAGGGTTGAAGGTTGTGAGACCTGACGGAACAACCTTTGAGATGCCGGGGGAGACCCTGAAGCGTGCCCGCCGGGAGCACGAGCGGGCTGAACAGGAGAGGCAACGGGCCGAGCAGGAAAGGCAACGGGCCGAGCAGGCGGACCAACGGGCTGAGCAGGAAAGGCAACGGGCTGAGCAGGCGGACCAACGGGCTGAGCAGGAAAGGCAACGGGCTGAGCAGGCGGACCAACGGGCCGAGCAGGAAAGGCAACGGGCCGAGCAGGCGGACCAACGGGTTGAACAGGAAAGGCAATGGGCTGAGCAGGCGAATCAGCGTGCCGAACAGGAGAGACAGTGCGTCGAGCGGCTGGCC
>JAJYHY010000582.1 GCA_021784555.1 bacterium | reverse complement strand
CAGTACCTGAGGGAAATCCCTTATCTGGCGAAGTTCAAAATGAATTTCCTGATGAACTGTTACCTCTCGATGTTCACCTCCAAGCCCGGCCAGCCTTGGAAGAACGAATGGTGGAAACCGATGAGCAACGCTCGCAAGCGGGCCTACGCCAAGGTCATCCGCACCTGTCGTCAATACGGCATCACCTTCTGCTTCGCCTTCCATCCGCAGTTGGGCTCGCCGCGCCCGCTCGACCCGGACAGCCAGAACGACATCGACCAGTTCTACCGCCACTACGCCTGGGCGCAAAGCCAGGGCGTCCACTGGTTCAGCGTCTCGATGGACGACGTGAACTGGAAAGTCGGGGGCGCCACCGCTTGCGCGGCTGCCGACGCTCGATTCGTCAACGTCATCTTTGTCCGCCTGCGCGCCAAGGACCCCCGCGCCCAGCTCATCTTTTGCCCCGGTCCATATTGGGGCGACGGCACGGACCCTCAAGCCCGCGCCTATTTGCAAACCCTTGCCCGAAATCTGGCCTCGGACGTTTATATCTTCTGGACAGGCGACGCGGTCGTACCCCCGCGTACCACCCTCAAGGCCGCCGCAAGCTACAAGAGCATTGTCAGGCATCGGCTCTTCCTCTGGGACAATTACCCGGTCAATGACGCCCGCCAAACGCTCAACCTCGGCCCGGTGCGCGGGCGCGAGCCGGGATTGTGCAACGTCATCGACGGCTACATCAGCAACCCGATGATGAGCCAGGACGAGATCAACCGCCTGCCCATGGCGACCTGCGCCGATTACGCCTATAACCCCTGGGCCTACCAGCCGGCGCGTTCTATCGGCGAGGCCATCCTGCACCTGGCGGAGACCCCCGCCCAGCGCCAAACCCTCAAAAAGTTGGTGGAGGCTTATCCCGGATTCCTGGTGAGCGGCGGGGGCACCGGAACAAACCCGGCGCGGATGAAGTTAAGGTCACTGGTTGGCAATAAGACCTCTCATTCCTCCGCCGAACGCTTCCTCCACCATCTGCAAGACATCGATGTTCGCCTGGCGAAGGAGTTCCCCAGCCGCTACGTTGCCGCGCGAAAGACGGTGGAAAGCGATATTGCGTGGATGGCTCAGCAGCTCTCGAAGCAACAATGAACGTCGGCGTCGCACAACTCGACATTACGCCGCAGCCCGGTATCGACCTCGCCGGCTTCGCCAACCGCCCTCAGCCCTCAAGCGCCATTCTTGATGCATTGTGGGTCCGCGCGCTTTACCTGGAAGACGGACCGGAGCGGTTTCTGTGGCTGCACGCGGACCTGCTGGCCTTCGACCAGTCGCTGGCGGACCGGCTTCGCCGCTCGCTGAGCGCGGAATTCGCCCTGCCGGTTTCCCATGTCCTGCTGTCCGCTACACACACCCATAGCGGCCCCGCAACCATCCAGCTTACCGGCTGCGGCCAGGTCTCGCCCGGTTATTTGCAGTCGATGGAAAGGCAGCTCCGGGCGGCGGCAGCCTTGGCCCTGCGGGAGACTGAGACCTGCCGTCTCGTGGCGGCGGAGGGCGCCTGTTCGCTGGCTATTGACCGGCGCCGCTTTGCCTCCGCCCACACCGACCCGCGAGTGGGCGCCCTGGCGTGGCAACGCCGGGACGGAACTTTCAAGGCGGCTCTTCTGGTTTATGCGATGCATCCGGTTTGCCTCCGCGGCGGCCTCATCAGCGCCGATTGGCCCGGCGAAGCGGCCGGAATGCTGTCCGAGTCACTGCCGGGCCGTCCGGTGAGCCTGGTCAGCAGCGGCGCCTGCGGCAATATCAATCCTCCGGCCGTTGGGGTAACACCCGAGGAGATGCGCCAGTTCGGCCGAAGCGTCGCCGGGAGTGTCTTGCCTCTGCTCCTTCAAGCTGGCAAAGAACCAGCCCTTGACGATGGCTGGTTCCACCTCCGCGCCGATACGGTTGATCTCCCGGTCGAGGCCTGGAGCCTGAGCGAGATCAACCGCTATGCCGAGAGTTGCCTGGCCGACGGCTCGAGGCATCACCATTTCGGGGACAAATTCGCCCCTGCCGTCGAGACCTGGCGCGCTCGCATGGCCGAGCGGCTACAGCGGGGAGAACCGCCTCATACCCGCGCTGAACTGACGGCTGTCATGTTCGGTCCGGCCTCCGTGCTGGCGGTCAACGCCGAGGCCTTTTCCAGGTTTGCGGCCCTCGCCGGGACGGACGCTTCCAACCCGGTTTATGCGATGAATTGCGCCAACGGCATGCTCGGCTACCTCCCCGCGGCCGAGGCCTACGCCGAGGGCGGCTATGAGGTGTGCTGGTCCATGTTGTTTTACAACCTGCCGCGCCCGCGCCAGGGCGCACTGGAACTGCTCGCCCAGCGCGCCCGCCGCCTTACCGCCGGCGCTGATTCAAGGCGTGGGCATGGATGATCTTGGTCGTGCGGTCGCTGTGCGGATGCCGGATACCTCGCGATCTCTCGAGCCAACTCCTCCGATAATTTGGCCGCCTCCTGCTCTGTGACCAGGTCTTTGTTCACCGGCATCTTGTTCAGGATGTTCAGGGCTTTGGCGTCGGCGAACATCCTGCTCAAGCGCCCGTACCGGGGACTGCACAAGGCGCTGACATATCTCGCCTCCGGGGCGTTTTCACATGGCCAGATGATCCCGGCACGGGACATCAAACCTGAGAACGGGCTGCATCTCCGTGTGGACGAGTTACCGCGAGACACTGAAACATGGAAGACCCTGTGGCACCTGTATTCCTGCTGCGATGTCCTGTTCAACATCCCAGCGGGACAAAACATTTCGAAGCTCTTTGAAAGCGCGGTTGAGTCAATCCCTGTCCATTAGGTGGACATTGAGGTGAGGCGCTGGGGCGTCCCAGGAGGGGTCAGGCAGTTCGGCTCGCTTGGCAGGAAGACTCGAGCGCCGAGCGCAGCTTCCTCGGTCAACTTCAACGCCTTTAACGTTAGAACCATTTGTTCCGAGAGCGGGCGTGCCCTCGCTAGGGGCGCCTTCTCTTTCCGCTGGTGCTTCGCTTTGCTCATCCTGGGCTAATTAGTGTCTGTCCCAAACTACTTAACGCACCACAAGCTGTTGAGGTTTTCGGCCTCTCAGGAACACAATATGTTGTATATTCGTCAAGACCCTGGGACAGGCTCTAATTAGTGTCTGGGAGAAAACGCGTGATTTTTGGCGCGGGAGCGGGGCCATAGTCATCACAAAATGATGGGCGATCGGCGTCCTTTGCCTTCAACGGCCCCTTTCCCGGCCCCCGGCGGGGCTTTTAGCCTCGCCCACACGCGCCGAACGGCCCTTCCGGGCACACCCCGCCCGTCGGGGTCGTCGGCAGTGGAATCGTTGGCGCCGC
>JAJYHY010000581.1 GCA_021784555.1 bacterium | reverse complement strand
TTGTGGGTCCGAACGGCGAGCTTTACGCGGCGTGGAACGATTATGCGGCGAACACGATCGCGTTCAACCGCTCGTTTGACGGCGGCGCGACATGGGGCCAGGCGGGAGTGATTGCAAATAAGAAGATCCCATTTGCGATCGCCATCCCGGCGGAAAGCTACCGCGGCGCGCTGGTTTATCCGAGTTGCGCGACCGACCGTTCGAGCGGAACTCACCGCGGGCGGCTGTACTGCTCGTGGATGGACCTGAACGCGGCGGGCGATACGGACATTCTTGTGTCGTACTCGGATAACCAGGGACAGTCGTGGTCGACGGCGATGCCGGCGACGGATCAACTCAGCACACCCACCGACCGCTTCAATCACTGGCTAGCGGCGGACCCGGTGACGGGCGATGTCAACGTATCGTTTTACGATACGCGCAACGACACGACGGGCTATCGATACATGACCGACGTGTACTTCAGCCAGTCGACGAACGGGGCCGCGTCGTGGTCGCTGCCGAACACGCGCGTGAGCAGCGTGAGTTCCAACGAGCATGATTGCAATGGCGTGTTCCCGTGCGCCGGCATCGACTACGGCAACCAACAAGGCGATTACGAGGGGCTGGCGTCTTACGGGGGCGTGTCGCATCCGGTGTGGACCGACAGCCGGTTCCAGATGACTCCGTCGACCGGATGCAGCACGGATCTCGTCATGGAAGAGGTGTTCACGGCCACGGTGGGCCGGAAGTAGCGGCGGGCGGGGCGGGTTGGTGGGTGGCTATGTAGCGGGCGAGGCCGGAGAGGGTGTTGAGTTGGGTGTAGCCGGATTCGGGGATTTCGATGTTGAGGCGGCGGTGTAGAGGGCCGGGATGCGGCCAGTGAAGGCGAAGACGCGGTCCTGGGGGCTAGCGCCGAGGGTGCGGAGGAGATTGGCGAAGCGATTGGTTTGGATCTGGAGTTGGGCGTAGGTGGTGTCGAGAACCAGGCCGCCGCGGATGATCCAGCGGAGGGCGGTGAGGTTAGAGAGGGGTCCGGCGGCGTGGCGGTCGACGGCGAGTTCGGCGATGTTAAATGATTTGTACGCGCCGCATGATTCTGTGCGGATGGAGTCCCACGAGAAGAAGGCGCGGGTTTTGTCGAGCCGGGTTAAGTTGGCGACGGGTGAATCAGGTTAGTGGCATTTCCCACGGCGACTCCGATCCGGGGCACGCTGGCGCAGAGAAGCTGGGGCGCTTTCGGAAGGAGGATGCGTCCGGAGGGTGCCAGATGGGGGGTTGGGTGGGATGCTAAGTACTCCCATTCGTAAATACGGTGACGTATTATGTGGCCCCATTCGGTGACGTAATCTGATAGGCTGGCATTGGCGACACTCGCCAGTCAATGCCAAGAAAAAGCCCATTCCTCGTTCAACTCACGGCAGAGGAGCGACGGGTACTCGAATCAGCAGCCCGCCAATATACGTCACCGTATTGTGACGTTGTCCGCGCCAGGATCATTCTCATGGCAGCCGATGGCCTTTCTAATGACTTCATCGCTGCCCGCCTCGATACGCCCCGTCAGATCGTCAGCAAATGGCGGAAGCGGTTCGCTCTGGCCCGCTTGCCTGGCCTCGAGGGGCAACCCCGAGGCGGGCGCAAGGCCCGCTTTTCCCCCCAGTCTCGTCGTCCAAGTCAAAGCCCTCGCCTGTGAGCTGCCACACCGCTTGGGATTACCTTTGTCCCGGTTTTCTGTGGAGGACATCCGCCAAGAAGTGCTGGCACAAGGTCTGATCGCCCAGATCAGCGGCACCACTATCTGGCGTTGGCTCAGTCGGGATGCGCTGTGTCCTTGGCGTCATCGCACCTGGATCTTTCCGCGCGACCCCCGCTTCGTCCAGAAAGCCGGCCCCGTCCTGGATCTCTACCAAGGCTTCTGGGAAGGCCAACCACTGGGCTCCGGCGATTTCGTGCTCTCCGCCGACGAGAAGACCAGCATCCAGGCCCGCCGTCGCATCCATCCTGCGATGCCGCCGGCTCCCGGACACCCCGCACGCATCGAACATGAGTACGAACGTCGCGGCGCTTGGGCCTACTTGGCCGCCTGGGATGTCCATCGCGCCAAGGTATTCGGTCGCTGCGAAGCCAGCACGGGAATCGCGCCGTTCGACCGGTTGGTGGAAGACGTGATGGGTCAGGAACCCTACCGCTCGGCCCGCCGCGTGTTCTGGATCTTCGACAACGGTTCCTCTCACCGCGGACAGAAAGCCGATCAGCGCTTGCAGTCCCGCTGGCCGTCCATCATCCCGGTCCACACCCCGGTTCACGCCAGTTGGCTGAACCAGGTGGAGATCTATTTCTCCATCATCCAGCGGAAAGTGCTCACCCCCGGCGATTTCTCCAATCTCGCCGACCTGGAGATGGCGCTCCTGGCCTTCCAGCATCGCTACGAGAAATCCGCCGCTCCTTTTCGCTGGACGTTTACGCGGGCTGACCTTGCCAACCTCATGCAGCGCCTCAAGCCAAACGCGCTGCGCGCCGCTGCTTGACCCCCGAAGAATACGTCACCGTAATTCCGAATTGGGGTACTAAGCGAACGGTGGGGACGAGGCGAGGCAACGGCGCGGCTGTTTGGCCGTGGTGATCACCCTCCCGGGTAGGGCGGTTGATTTCAGGCGAGCAACTGGCGCTTCGCGCATTCGCGCGGCCTTACCCGGATTTTGAGTTCTACACGAGAGCCGAGACGGTTCAGGATCGACATCAAGCGGTCGGCCGTGAACCTTCCGAGATCGGCGTTCCGGATGCGGGAGAAGTCGGCGGCGGCGAAACTGGTACGGGCCTGAGCCGCGCGGACGGTCAGATCTTCGCGGTCGAGCGTCTTGATGATCGCCGCTGCCAAGAGCGCCTTCAGTTGATCGAGATCCGCGTTCTCGCGACCAAAGTCGCGGAACACATTTCCGCTGCCGCGAGCGAGTTCCAGTTTTTCACGTCTCATCGGAGTGCCTCCTTCAATCTTTTCAGCCGGTCTCTCACAAGATCAATGTTTTGCCGGGGCCTCGCGGTGTCTGCCTGCCGCCGCGATTGTCAGCGTGGTGAGAAAGCGGTATTGCGATTCTTCCGGAAACGTCCCGAATTCCTTTCGTGCCGCCTGGATCCATGAGACCGGTCGAGTCTTTCCGGCTTCGGCCATTCTCAATCTAAGATTGTCAAATATGACAACTTCGCGTCGACATTGCGAGGGATCACCAACCTATGACTTCCCGCAGCGCGGCCGTTACGAGAACCGGGTGCGTTTCCAGAGCATGAGGCCGGAGGCGAGGAGGAGGGCGAGGGAGGCGACGATGAGGAAGGCGAGCCAGCCGGTGTGGATGGAGATGGCCTGGGGTTGGGCG
>JAJYHY010000177.1 GCA_021784555.1 bacterium | reverse complement strand
GTCCCCCAACACCCTAAACTGATGCCCCACTAACCCAGTTCCCCACGCCAGCTCAAATGTGAAATCATCACCAAGAGCCACCCCCTCCAAAGATTGTGAGATGCGCACGATGGGAAAAGCGGTCAGAGGCGGAGCCCTCGTTAGTGAATCGCCGGCGGGGCGGTGGGGGGGATGACCTGGATGCCGCTGCCCACCGGGATGAACACGCCGCCGGTGAAATGTGTCGGCGTGCCGACCACGCTCTCGCCTTCATAAATGGCCGCCGAACTGGCGAAGGTGTCGAGGATGATGTTCAGATATCGCTTCAAGTAGCGATAAGGGGAGAGGGGCACATAGACAATGTCGTTGGGCTTGACCAATTGGTCGCCCACGTGGCCGTGCAGCACCGCGCGGAGGTTGATGATGGTGATGCTCGGACGCGAAAGCGAACCGCGCACCAATGCCACATGGTTCAAATAGGCGTCCTTGAGTGTGCCATAAGCCCCGGCCACCGCCGCGGCTACGGTCATTCCCGGTTGATATGGCACCGCGCGAGGTTGAGTGACCGCGCCCAGAACATAGACCTGCTGCGCGCTGGCCGAGGGCAGGTAGATGAAGTCATCCGGTTGGAGGTAGATGTTTTGGGAGAGGTCGCCGTCCTGGAGCAGGCGCGTAAAATCCACCGGCAGACATTTGCCCCCCCTCAAGACGAAGCTGCGCTGCAAATCGGCCAGCTTTTGTGTGACATCCGCCACCCCCTGCCCCTGCAAGGAGCTTAGTTCCATCGTGCCGCCGGCCCGCGAGATGGCCTCCAGCAACGTCGTCGGCGTATCAAGGGTATAAACCCCAGGGGCGTTGACCCGACCCAGAATCCAAATCCGCTTGCTCTCAACGTGGCGCAGGACGATGGAGATGTCGGGTCGCTCGCGCACGAACTGTTGGTAGGCGTGCTCCAGACGCGCCTTGGCCTGCGCCAGCGTCAACCCCCAAACGTCGATCCCCGGCAGGAGGTTGAAGTAGAGCTTCCCGTCCGGGCCGACTACGGTCGTCACCTTGGTTGAGGGGTCCCCCAAAACCTCGATCTGCACCTGGTCGCCCGGCCCAAGGGTAAACAAATGAGCGGGCGGCTTGAGCCAGTTCGGATTAATGCCGTTGGTAAACGTGAGCGCCGGCGCGGTTTCCATTCGAGTGGCCGCCGTCTCGGCAGGTTCAGGGCGCCCGGGCTGGAGATGGGTGCATCCTCCGGCGCCCAGCAACAGCCCGGCCAGAAACAGTCCTCGGGCCATCCCTATGGCCAGGGGCAACGTCATCGCAGGCGGCTGGAAATGAAGGATACCGGAACGCCGATTTGCCAAGTTGTGAAGCGCGCTTCTGGCCGTATCGAAATTCATGGGTTGAAGGGCTGGATCACGCGTACTTCCAGCCAAGTGGAAATGAGCGACTGAATGAAGGCGGTGGTGGCCAAATCGGCGAGGTCTTCAACTCGGGCAAACGGGCTGCCGCTGACATAGATGATGTCCTTGGGCTGCAAAGGGAAATCCGGAGCCTTGCCCCGCAGGATCCAGTCGGTGTTGACGACGATTCTCCGTGGATGGTCCAGCGACCCGCGCACGACCAGCACTCGCGACTTGTAGGCCCGCTGCGCAAATCCGCCGCGCGCCGCGATGGCCCGCAAGAGCGTTCCGCTGGAGGAATAAGGCGCCGTGCCGGGAAGCCGCACCTGGCCCAGAACGTACACCTGCTCCAGGTTGAGCGGGGCGATATACACGTAATCGCCCGGCTCAAGGGCGACGTTTTGCGACAGATCGCCCTCGCGGAAGAGCCTGCCCAAGTTCAGTCCGAGCCGCTTTCCGTGCCGGGCGATAAAGCTATGCGAGAAGTCCGCCAACTCCACCACCTTGCCGTCCACCAAGCCGCTTTCAAATCCCTTCGCGCGGGCAATCGCCTCCAGGACCGTCACCGGCCCGTCCATGGCATAGACGCCCTTTTGAACCACCTCGCCGAGCATGTAATATTTCTCGCTGTGAAACGCGACCGGCGTGACGATGGTCCGCGGCGCGCGGCGGTAGAGGCTCAGCGCGGCGTTGAGCTTGTCCCGCAGGTCATCGATCGTTAGACCGGCCGCCTGAATATCCTGCGCCTCCAAATAACTCACGCGCCCGTCAGGCCCCACGACCACGTCATGAAGTTCCAGATCCGGCTGCCCGAATAGCCCAAGGTTCAGGATATCTCCAGGTCCCAGGGTCAGGTGCTGCTGCCAAGCCGCCCTTTGCCACGGATAAACAATGGAAAAGGTCCGGTTGGTGTTGATCTCTAGCTGCGGTCCGGTGGATGGGCCCGGAGCGGCCGCCGTGGCCGGAGGCGAATTGGAGCCTTGCGCCCAAGCGCGGCCCACGCTCAGGAGCGTCAGCAGGCAAGCGCAGGCTACCCAGCGAGGGAATCGCTTCCTCATTGGCCGGCTCTTTTCACGGTTGATAACCGCCCCCGCGAGCCGGCAGCGGGCGTTGCGGAGCGTTTCAAGCTGTTCACGTGTTTCGCCGGCGTTGGACGAGCCTGAACGGGTTAGCCAGAGCAAATTGGGCAGACTGGAGCCCAGGAGCACCGATTCAGCAACTCCCGCGGGGGGCAATTCGACCAGGATGACCAGGTTGTCTATCCGCCGCCAGCATTGCAGTGCCTCGAGCCATTGTTTGCGCCGCTCCAGGTTCCAGACCCAGCCCGGCAACGGAATATGAACGACGGGCGGCGCGTTCGGTTCAGCCAATTGATCGGCGACTTTGCGTGGGGAAGCCAGGGCGCTGGACGCCAGCACCTCGATGCTCCTGTCAGAGCCTCCAAATTCCAGGGCCAACGATTGGAATTCCTCTGTTTCCTGCTCTTTGTCCTTCCCCTTGTTCCGGCTGCCATGTCCATTGGCGCCGTTAGCGGCGGGACGCGTGGCAATCGTCAGCACGCGGAAACCGGTCAGGCTGGCCGCCTCCGCCAGCAAGCGAACCCAGGTTGAGCGCCCCTCGCCCGGAGAGGCGGAGGTGATGCCGCACACAAACCCGTGGTTGGGGGAAGGGCTGAGCCGTCCTTGCAGCATCGTCCAGGTGCGAAAGGCCCATTGCCGACGGGCCTGGTCCCCCATGTGATCCAAGTCGCCCAACGAGCCAAGCACCGGCAACCGCGTCACACGCTCCACGTCATCGAAGGTCTTGAGACGGCTATCGGCGAGTTCCACAATCGCCAGCAAGCCCAGGCAGCCGGCCAGTCCCAGCCCCATTCCGAAAACGGCCACGATGGAAACCTTGAGCCAGCGCTTGCTCGCGTGGACCGTCTTCATGGTTGCGGGCGCGAACACGCGGGCGATGCCGGGTGGATTCGCCGCCAGTAATTCAGCCTGGCGCTCCCGGTTTTGCAGTTGGGCCCGCTCGCCTTCCAGGGCCAGCAGCTTGCTCCGGATCAGGTCCAGCTCCGGATTGGCAAGCGGCTTGGCCGTCCCCAATCCAGTGGCTGCGGCGGGTAGCGATGAAAGCGTGGAATTGGTGGACTCCCTCGTTATCTCGGATTTCAAAGCCTCGATTTCCGCACGCTTCTGTATGACCGCCGGCCAGCGCTCGGTGTATTTGGAAAGCAGGACGTCCAAGTCGTTTATTGCCTTGGCCAGTCGTTCGGTATCGACTTGCACAAACGCCGACGGCGCCACCCCACCTGCCGCCTTCTGGCCCAGCTTCCTTATTTGCCCGCCCACATTGGCGAGTTGGTCTTCCAATTCCGGTGATGACAACGCCAGGCGGCGGAATTGGTTGTCCACCACCTTAATGTCTTTGTCCATTTCCTCAACCTCTTTGCGCAAGTAGGCATTGGCGACGAGGCGGACCTGTTTGGCCTGGAGCTCTCGCAAATAGGCGCTGGCATCCTTAATGTACGCGTTCAACAGAATAACGGCCTCTTGCGGCTTATGAGACGCGAGCGAGACGGTGACAACGTCCGAGTCGGAATCCTGGTCGCCGCCGATGACGATCCTCTTGGCCAGAACCTCCGGAGCAATGGCTGGGCTGACGGTCTGGCCCACGGGCCGCAGCAGATCCGGGGAGCGCAGCAGGCCGGCGAAGGTGTCGCGAGTCATCGTGTTCGCCGAGTTGAAGAAGTCGCCCAGCCCGGGCGTGCTATAGCGCAGCAGGCGGGCCGTGGCGGTGTAACTTGGGCCGATGAAATGCTTCGCGGCCAGGAAAAACAGCGCGCCGCACAGCAGGCTGCCCAGCGCCAGCTTCCACCAATGCCGCATCAACAGGTCCAGGATTGTCCAAAAGCTGATGCGCGCTCCGGTAATCTCGCCGTTGCGGGAAGAACCCGGCGGGTGAGTCCTGTAGGGGAGCGGTCCTTCGCGCAAATGCAGGTCGTCATCACTGTACCCGTACCGGCCGCCCTGTCCGGGAAGCCATCTCTTCGCATCAAAATCGTCCTTCATTAGCAATTCGACCGGGCCGTTTTGGCAAGGTTGTCACACGCCCGCCCTCTGGCCCCAACGCGCGGATGAACCGTGCTTAACCTATCGGCTCGTGCGCCCCTGGGTTCACTGGGTGAAACCCCCCACTGCCGCGGGAGGTTAAACCCACCCACGGACAGGCGCCGCAACCAAGATCCAGCCCTCTCTAAACCATCTTGCGGGCCAGGCGAGGCAGCAGGCCGAGCAGGATCAGCCCTGCCGCCAGCGTCGGGATGCTCACGACCTGGCCTGGCGAAAGCACGCCAAAAAGATACTGGTTCGCGGGATAGTCGCCGCGGAAAAACTCAACGAAGGAGCGCAGCAGGGCATAGGAAACCAGATAGACCGCAAAGACCTGGCCGTCAAACCGTTTCCGTCGGAAGAGCCGGGCCAGGGCCAAGTACAGGCCGAAATTCAGCAGAGCGGAGTAGATTTCAGTGGGATGCACGGGGGTGCTGGGCGCGCCGTTCAAGTTGTTGGCCGGGAAGCGGACCGCCCAGGGCATACTGCACGCCCGCCCGTAGCAACACCCGTTCAGGAAACAGCCAATGCGCCCAAAGGCCTGGCCCAATGGGATGCTCGGCGCCAGGATATCGGCCAGTTTCCAAAGCGGCAGCTTTCTTAGATGCGCGTAGAGCAAGCAGGCAAGGCACGCGCCAATCAAGCCGCCATAGAAAACCAACCCGCCTCGCCAGACCGCCAGCATCGGCAATATCCCACGACCGGCGAATTGCTCGCGCCAGAAGGTCGTCACATACAATGTTCTGGCCCCGAGAATCGCCCCCACAATGAGCCATGGCCCCAGGTCCAGAATCCGCTCTGGCGAAATGTTCTCCCGCAGGCACCGCCGGCTGGCCGTCCAGATACCAGCCAAGAATCCCAGCGCTACCATCACGCCGTAGGAGTGGATGGTCAATCCGCTGAACTCAAAAGCAATCGGATGCACAGATAAAACCCGGAATCGAAGCTCAATTACAGGTCTAAAAGCTGTCCCAATTCTCCATCCGGGTCAAACTCCGAGTCCGCCATGAGTTTTTCGAACGGCGCCTGTTCGCCCCAAGCGCGCCACAAAACAGAAAGGCCGGGCAACAAGCCCGGCCTTCCTGACACACTTTACACGCTACTCTTAAATCGTCTTTCGATGCGGCGCCGCAGACACACGCCTACCAGCCACACACGGTCCAGCTACTGCGTTTTTGCATCGTTAACACGCCACTACTCTAACATCCCCCTTGTCCCCCGCCAGTCACCAATTCTGGGGACAACCGAGCGACGGCGCATCCCACGCAACTTTTCCTTTGAGTTTTCGGTGCGGATAGTGCCAATTTTATTTAGTGGCACAACCAATCGACAATTCAAACCCCACGCCGCTTCCGCCGGGGCCTGAACAGCGGATACGCGAGTTCCTGGCCCAGGGCAAGTGGCGCAAAGCGCGGGATGAGGCCAAGCCGCTGGTCAAGGCGGACAAGGACCGATACTTGCCGCTGCTCATCCAGGCCAACCTCGGCCTGGCTCGCGACATGACCGCTAAAGGCCAGGTCGCGGAAGCACACCAGGTGTTGGCCCACCTGGCCACCATCGCCCCGCCAGAGCAAATTCGCGCCCTTGAGCTTGATGTTGCCGGCCCCACCCCCCAAGCCCTCGACCGCCTGGCCGAACGCATGGCCCTGCTCGCAGAGCCGGCCAGCAAACTTCCCGAAGAGGAGCGGCTCCGCCTTGCCGACCAGGTGGTGCTGGCCTTCGCCGCACCGCCGATGGATAGCCCCGCTCACGAGGCTCTCGCGGGTGACCTCCGGGCCATCCATGCCGCCCTGGAAGCCGTCAGTGCCGGAGATTCCCAGCGGGCGCCGGAGTTGCTGCGGCCCATCTCACGCCGCTCCCCCTTCAGCCATTGGGCCGCTTTCGCCAGAGGGGTGGCCGCCTTCCACGCTGCTGATTTCGAGCGAGCGGCCCGGTTTTTCGAGGCCCTGCCTCCGAAATCAGTTCCCGGCAAGGCCAGCCTCGCCTTCCAGGTTCTGTCGGGGCGCGCCAGCCTGCCCAAAGACAAGCCTCGGCTGGCGGAATTGACTATGGACGCAACGGGGCGTCTGCTCGGAACCTCTCATCTGGGCAAGGCCCTGCTCGATGCCGACCGCCAATGGCGCAACGGCGAGCACGTGGAGTCCTATTGCACCGTTCGCGAGGCCTTGCCGGGGTTCCCGGCGGCCGACGACGGGCCATTGGGGACTTTGAGCGAGTTCTATTTCCAGGCCCCGCACACCATGTCCTTCGATGACCGAGAGGATTACCTGGACTTCTTCGCGGAGATGCTCGCGGATGAGGGCGCGAAGAGCAAGGTCGAGGAAATGCGCTCGCGCCGGTTGTTGGCGCTGGAGTATTCCGATGGCTCCCCCATTGAGGCCAAGTCGAACTGGGAAGGCTTCCTCCGCGCCCACGAGGCGCTCTACGGCCCGAACAGGCGTCTGGCTTCCATGGCCTATACCCGGCTGGGCAAGGAATTGTCCATGACTCACTCCGAGTCCGGCCCCTTTGGCCCCCGCCCAGGCCGGGCCCGACTCCGTGACCCCAAAGGGGCGCGGGAGAGCCTGCTCAAAGCGATTGAGTTGGACCCCGGCAATCTCGGTGCCTACCTCCAACTCAGCGCGGTGTATGGCGCGCTTAACAAGCGCTCGGAGCGGAATCGGCTCCTGGACCAGATGGTGGGACGCTTCCCGGAAGAGAAGCAAGTCCTGCTAGAAGCCGCCGCCGGCTGCGTCCTGCGCAAGGCCTACATCAAGGGCCTGGATTACCTGGCCCGGGCCCGCGGCTTGGATCGCCTTGACCCACATATCCCCAAGGCAGCGGTCCTGGCCCACGTCTCCCTGGCCCAGCAACAGTTTCAAAAAGGCCAGCTTACCAAGGCCCGGCACACCATGGCCGCCGCCAACGAATTCCTCACCGACGAGGTCGGCGACCTGCAGCGAAGCCGTTGGGTCGCGTTGGTTTGGGCAGGGGTGCTGGAGCAATTGTTCGGCGACGCCGCCCGTGGCCAGGAATCTCTGGAGCAAGCCCGCCCCCTCGGCCCGTTTCCCAGCGCCTTCCTGCTCTTCACCCATTTGACGCATCGCTCCTTTTCCCCGGTGCGCAGCTTTAGCTCTCCTTTTCTGGAGTCTTTACGCTCGGAGCTGCAGCCAAACGCACCTCGCGCTTGGAAGCTGCTGCCGTTTCTCAAACCCAGCCGCGAGCAAGACAAGCCGCCTCCGACCGTTGCCGACGCCGCATTTCTGGCCCAAGTCCTGCGCTTTTTCGAGTGCGGCCCGCGATCGCTGGCGTTGACTCAGGAGAGCCAACTCCTCCGCGAATACCTCGACGCCGCCCTCAAGCAGCCCTTCACGCGCCCGGAAGCCGTGGCCTTGAGCAACGCGCTGGACATCCATGTGTTTCGCAATCAGGCCGCTCAACTCGCTAAGGCCATGCTCCGGCGCGACCCGGCCGACCCCCTTTTCAGCTTTATGGATTTCAGCCTCGGCGACCACTGGACGCTTGGTCCTGAAGCCAAGCGCCAGAAGCTCCAGTCCATTCTGGATGAGGCCCGCCGCCGCGGGGATACCGAAACCGCGCGCAGTGTGCAACACACCCTTAAAGAGTTGAGCGGCCCGCCGCTGCCTCCCTCGGCGTCCCCTGATGAACCCGACTTCGAGGATGAGGAGGAAGACGACTTTGAAGATGACTTCGAGGACGACTTTAGCGACGACTTTAGCCCGCCCCACTTCCTGCCGAAAGAGGCCGAAGAGATGGAAGAGATAATGGAAATGCTGGCCCATGCCTCCAAGGACGAAATCCGCCGCCTGCGCAACACTGTTTTAAAGGGCATGCCCCCCTTCCTTGTCGATGCCCTCGTAAAGGCGGCCAAGACCGGCCAATCTCCATTTGGTCCAGGCCGGCCATCCAAACGTTCGTGGCGCTAACCTGTTGATCATGAATCCCTATCTCTTATTAGGCGTGCCGCGCAATGCCGACGACCAAACCATCCGCCGCAGTTACCTGGAGGCCATCAAAAAAGCCACTCCCGAAACGGACCCTGAGCGTTTCAAAGCCCTGACCGCCGCTTACGATAGGATCAAGGATGAAACCCGCCGCCTAGAATATGAGTTGTTCCACACGGAGTGCCCCGGCAATTCGCCGATTGAGGCCTTTTTCACCTCCCCCGGCCCGCCACCCAAACCCATTTCAATCGAGGCCATGAAAGAGTTCTTGCGCTTATGTTCGAAGATGTGAAATCAGATCAGAATGCCGACGCCGCCGGCGCCACGGCCTCCCCAGAGCCTGCCGTCGCGGAGGCCACCGAACCTGCCGCCGCCGATTTTCCAGCCCCGGCGGTCGCCCCGCCGTCCGAGATCTGCTCTGAAGTGCGCATCGAAGGCGAGCCCTGGGTGATCAGGCGCGCCCGCCCGCCCGCGCCAGCCGAGACGGAGCCGGAGGCACCCGGAGGCGACCGTCTTGATGAACAGGCCGAGGAAGAGGAAGCGCGCAGGGAGGAATTGGAAGCCTGGAAAGACGCGCTCCTGGACGACTTTGAGACGTGGCTGGAGCAGGTGGACGCAATTCCCGAACCGGAGGAAGAGGAGGAGCAATCGCCCGACCTTTACTCCTTTTACGAGCAGTTGGCCGCCGCCAATGCCGAGACGCGCAAGGCCAATCGCCGCACCGCCGAGGTCATCAGCCAGTGGGGCGAAACTCTTGCCCGTTTCGACGAAAGCCTCTCTCCGTTGCGCCAGAGCGTCGCGGACTTGACGGCTGCTCAACCCAAGCCGGATGAGATGTCCCGCGCCCACTGCCTGGCCCTCATCGAGGTGATGGATCGGCTGGAGCGCATTGCCGCCTCATTTCAGTCCACTCCCCGGACTTCCTGGTGGGCCGGGAAAAACGCCGCCTGGCATGAAGCCTGGGAAGCCCAGCGACAGGGGCTGGCCATCGTTCTGGGCCATCTTCGGGATTTGCTTAAGAACCAGGGTGTCACGCGGCTCGATAGTATGGGAAAACCCTTTGACCCTTCCGTCATGAATGCCGTGGCCGTGGACCAGGATGTTAGTCGCCCGGTTCAGGTTGTTTTGGAGGAAATCGCCCCGGGCTACAGCCGCCACGACGAACTGCTTCGGCTTGCGCAGGTCAAAGTCTCCCGCCGCCGGTGATTAACCAATACCTAACGAGGCTTCGCCTCAGACCATTTTGTCTTCCTATATACCAATCTCACATCGCAGTCCAAATTATGAATGATCTTATCGTTGGCATCGACCTTGGCACCACCAACTCCGAAATAGCCATCAACCAGGATGGCCAAGTCAATGTGTTGCCCATCCATGGCAACCCCATCATGCCCTCCTGTGTGGGTCTGGACCCCGCGGGCAAACTCATTGTCGGGCAGGCCGCCCGCAACCAACTGGTCGCCTCACCTGACAACACCGTGCTCTCCATCAAACGCAAGATGGGGGAGGAAATCCGCGTGCGTCTGGGCGAGAAGGAGTATTCGCCGGAGGAGATCTCCTCGTTTATTCTGCGCGAACTCAAACAGGAGGCGGAACGGCAGTTGCTTCAACCCATCCGCAAGGCCGTCATCACCGTCCCCGCCTTTTTCAATGAGCGCCAGCGCAAGGCGACCCAGGCGGCCGGAGAATTGGCCGGGTTGGAGGTTGTGCGCATCATCAACGAACCGACGGCCGCCGCCCTGGCATACGGTGCCGGGGCCAAGGAAGGCGAAACGATGCTCGTTTATGATCTTGGCGGCGGCACGTTCGATGTCTCGGTGGTGGTGGTGGAGCAGGGGGTGGTCGAAGTCAAGGCCAGCCATGGCGACACCCACTTGGGCGGAGATGATTTCGACCAGTTGCTCGTCGATCACGCCGTGCTCCAATTCAAGCGCCTTCACAACGTCGATCTCGTTCAAGACCTGCGCGCCCTCCGCCGTTTGAAGGTCGTCCTCGAACGCGCCAAGCGCACCCTCTCTGACGAGCCTTACGCCGCTGTCCGCGAAGAATACATCGACGGCCAGCACCACCTGGAACTGGAGTTGGAGCGCCATGATTACGAGCAGATGATCCTGCCCTTGCTCGAACGGACTCTGACCTGCCTTCACCAGTCGCTCACTGACGCCCATCTCTCCCCCAAGGACGTGCAGAAGGTCATGCTGGTCGGGGGCGCCACTCGCACGCCGCTGGTCCAGGGCCTGCTCCAGGAGCGCCTCCAACTGGATCCTCGTTTTGAGATCAACCCCGACCTCATTGTGGCCATGGGCGCCGGCATGCAGGGCAGCGTCATCGCCGGCCAAAGCCGGCACAGCATCCTGGTCGATATTACCCCCCACACTTACAGCACTACGGCCATCTCCTTCCGCCACGGCGAGGGCGACCTCTACTGCGTGCCCATTATCCACCGCAACACGCCCCTGCCCGCCAGCAAATCCGAGGTCGTCTATACCATGTACGATGACCAACCTGCCGCCAAAGTCGAGGTGTACCAGGGCGAGGACGAGCTCCCCCAAAGCAACACCCCCATCGGCGACTTCCTCGTCGAGGGCCTCAGTAAAGCGCCTGAGGGCAACCCTATCGTCGTCCATTTCGATCTCGACCTCAACGGCATCCTCAAAGTCACGGCCACCGAAAAAGTCACCGGCCTGGCCAAGTCCGTCACCCTCGACACCAAGGGCCAGCACCACCTCAACCTGGAGGAGGCCCGGCGCAATATCTCCTCCCTGGTCGGCGAGACCCAACCCACCGCACCCGGTCAAGCCGCGGCTGAAACGGCCGCGACCCCGGCGCTGGCCGGCGCCGACGAACTGCTCAACACCGCCAAGGACCTTCGAAAACGCGGGGAGGCGCTCCTGGAGAAAAACATCAGCCCGGAAGACGCCGATGAAATCCGCCAGCTTATCCATCAAAGCGCCGCCGCCATCAGTGAGAACAATTGGACCGTCCTCAATGAAAGAAACGAGACGCTTTCCGACCTGCTCTTTTATCTGGAGGATTGACCCATGAGCGTTACCTGTCCCGCCTGCGGCAAGGCCGATCAAGAGCAACAGACTTGCTCCCGGTGCGGCTGCGATCTGACCCGCCTCCTCGAGGTCGCGCGAGCGGCGGCGGCCGCCCTCCACCGCAGTCTCGCTTGCCTCCGCGCCGGCGAGCGCGAGGACGCGCTGGCTGCGGCCGAGCAGTCCTGGAACCTCTGCCACTCCGTCGAGGCGGCCCGTCTGGCATTCCTGGCCGCCGCCGCCCTCGGCGACACCTCCGCCGCCCTCGGTTGGCGCCAGGTCGCACGCTCACGTTAGGAAAACTGGAAATGAAAACCGCATACTTCGCCGCCTTGGCTTTTGCCTGCACCGCCCTGCTGGGGTGCAGCCGCAAGTCCAATACCCCTCAAACCAATCCGCAAGCCGCCACGAACCAGCCTCCCCAGGCCGCCGCCCCGCCAGGGGCCGCCGGCCAAGAAATCCGCGCCGGACGAGAACAACGATTCCTGGCCTCCCTCGAGAGCAAGATGAAGGACCTTGACTCCAGAATCAACCAACTCTCCAACCAAGTCGCGACCTCCGCGAAGGGAACGGAGGCCGAGGTCAGGCAATCCCTCCAAAACCTCAAGAGCAAGCGCGGCGCCCTCAACCAGGAACTCGCCCGGCTCAAGACCGCCAGCCACCAAGCCTGGACCGAGGCCAGCAACGCCGTCGTCATTGGTTGGGACGAGGCCCAGAAGGCCTACCAGAACACCAAGGCAAGGCTGCAAAAGAAGTGATGCTGGGCTTCGAACGCAAACGCAACCCCCAGCCCCGGCTCTTTCCGCTCGCAACGTAGTAGAGCGCGGCTTGCTCTATGTCGGACTCAACGAGCGCGCGCCTTCCTGGAGCATGCTTGGGGATGTTGTGATCGAGGCTTGTGAAGTGCCTGAGCGCCAGCTATGTCTATATCCATGGCATCGATTCGACACACTTTCCTGACCAGCCTCCTGGCGCTGCTGGGCGCAGGATGCCTCACGCTCAACCTTCAGGCCACCGGCCTCACGCTGAAAAACGACCTGGTCACTGCGACCTGGCGGGCAGAACACAACACGCTTCAGCCCGGTTCTTTGCGGGACGCGCAAACGGGCCAAACGCTTGCCTTGCGCGGCGACCTGTTCACGCTCGTACTGACCAACGGCGCTTCCATTTCCGCCGCCGATTTCAAGCTGATCGGTCCCGTAAAGGAGGAGCCACTCCCGGTAAACCCGGCTGGTTCGCGGTTTTCGGAGCGGTTAGCGGGCCGGCAGTTCATCGCCCGGATGGTGAGCGCCGACGGCAATGTCCATGTCACCTGGCGCGCTATTTTGCGCAAGGGTTCGCGCTACCTGCGGCAGGAGTTCACTTTCAAGGCGGAGAATGCCGGCGTGCCGATCAAGAGCATTCAACTCCTCGACACACCGATGCCGGGCGCCCGCGCGGCCGGTGTTGTGGACGGCTCGCCGGTCATTACCGACACCGCGTTTTTCGGCGTGGAACATCCGCTGGCGATCAACCGCGTTGAGATGGGCCGCGTCCGCTGTTCTCTGCCGCGCGGGGCCGGTTTGAAAGCGGGGGAGAGCTATTCCGCCTCGCTGGTGATTGGGTTCGCGTCCAAGGGGCAGATGCGGCGCGGTTTCCTCGCGTATCTGGAGCGGGAACGCGCCCACCCGTATCGTCCGTTCCTGCATTACAACTCGTGGTACGACCTCAGCTACCCCAAGTACAACGAGAAGGAGGCGTTGAATGCCATTAACGCTTTTGGCCGGGAGCTTGTCGTCAAGCGCGGGGTGAAAATGGATTCGTTCCTGTTTGATGATGGCTGGGATAACAACGCCACGTTGTGGGAGTTCGACCGGAAGAATTTCCCGGACGGGTTCACGCGAGTCAGGGCGGCCGCGGAAAAGTACGGCGCTGAACCCGGTATATGGCTTTCGCCCTGGGGCGGCTATGCACGGCCGCACGACGAGCGCATCAAGTATGGCCGCGAGCAGGGCTTCGAGATTCGCAACGGCAACTTCTCTTTGGCCGGGCCGAAATACTACCACCGATTCCGTTCAGTCTGCATGAGCCTGGTGACCAAGTACGGCATCAATCAGTTCAAATTCGATGGTCTGGGCGAGAATACGGGCACGGGAGGCGGCGGCGCCCAACGGGATTTCGACGCCATGCTCCGGTTGGTTGGCGATCTTCGCGCGCTCAAACCGGACATCTACATCAACCAGACGACGGGCACCTGGCCCTCGCCGTTCTGGCTGCTTTACGTTGATTCGACCTGGCGCGGCGGTAGCGATCATTCATTTGCGGGCGAGGGCTCCTGGGCCCAGAAATGGATGACTTATCGCGACGAGCAGACCTATCGAAAGGTGGTCAAACGCGCCCCTCTCTATCCGCTGAACTCGCTGATGCTGCACGGCATCATTTACGCCCGGTATGCTAACCATCTCAAAAAGATGAGTGATAAAGATTTCGCCGATCAAGTCCGCGCCTATTTCGGCAACGGCACGCAACTGCAAGAGATGTATATCACGCCAAAATTACTCGACAGGCACGACTGGGACGCCCTGGCCCAAGCGGCCAAGTGGTCGCGCGCCAACGCGGACGTGCTGGTCGATACGCACTGGGTTGGCGGTGATCCGGGCAAGGGCCAGATCTATGGCTGGGCGGCATGGTCGCCTAAGAAAGGGATTCTGACCTTGCGCAATCCCTCTTCGACGACGCAATCCATCGCTCTGGAGCCGGCCAGTGCATTCGAGTTGCCCGCGGGCGCGCCCACCAATTACACCGTTGAGGACCCATTCAAAGATCAGAACGTGACTTTGAGTCAGCTCCAGGCCGGCAAGGAAGCCGTGTTCAATCTCGCGCCGTTTGAAGTCCTGATCATCGAGGCCATCCCGCAAGGGTGAAATCCGATGCGGATTTTCGATTTGCGATTTGCGATTGAATAGTCGGACTCCCAATGGCAAATCCCAGGAAACGCAAATCGCAGATCGAAACTCAAGAACTATGAATACTTCACCGGACTTACTCCCCAGAGCGGATAACAGAATGAGCCGCAAGAGAATGCAAAGAACACAAAGGCTGAACAAGAAGGGGCTTCTCTTTGCGATCTCCGCGTTCTTTCGCGGCTGTCCGTTAGTTCTGACCGCCGCTCTCTTGCTCCTGCTGCCGGTTCGGCCGCTCGGCGCCGCCACCTTCGCGATTGGCGGCTCTAATTTCTTGCTCAATGGCCACCCGTTCCAGATCAAGGCCGGCGAAATGCACCCGGCGCGTGTCCCCCATCAATACTGGGCCGACCGCCTGCGGATGATCCATGCCATGGGCCTTAACACCGTCTCGATTTACGTCTTCTGGAACGTCCATGAACCCCACGAGGACCAATTCAACTTTTCCGGCGACGGGGATGTCGCGCAGTTCGTGCGGCTGGCCCAGAAAGAAGGCTTGTGGGTGATTCTGCGTCCCGGCCCATACTGCTGCGCGGAATGGGAATTCGGCGGTTTTCCGTGGTGGCTGCTCAAGCAACACGACATGAAGGTGCGCAGCCAGGACCCGCGCTTTCTCGCCGCGGCGGCGGGCTACCTCAAGAAACTCGCCCAGCAACTTGCACCTCTGCAAATCACTCATGGCGGGCCGATCATCCTGGTGCAAGTGGAGAACGAGTATGGCAGTTACGGCCATGACCACGTCTATATGGGCAAGATCCGCGACATGATTCGCGCGGCGGGCTTCGATGTCCCCTTGTTCACGGCGGATGGCGGCGGACGGATGATGGCCAATGGCTCGTTGCCGGGTGTTCTGCCCGGCCTCAACGGCGGCTCGGGGCCAAGTATCATGAGGGAAATCGGCCGGTATCGTCCCCATGGCCCGTGGTTCGTGCCGGAGTTTTATCCCGGCTGGCTGGATCACTGGGGCGAGCCGCACGCGCACGTCGGCATTCGCGGGCTGGTGAGGGAAACGGAATGGAAGCTCACGCATAACGTTTCGTTCTCCTACTACATGATTTACGGCGGCACCTCTTTCGGCTTCATGGCCGGGGCGAATTACGGCGGCCATTTCCAGCCACAGCCGACCAGCTATGATTACGATTCGCCCATCGATGAAATGGGCCGGCCCACCGAAAAGTATTTTGCCCTGCGCGAGGTCCTGGCACAGCACCTGGCCCCGGGCGAGACCTTGCCGGACGTTCCCGCCACCACACCGGTCATCGAAATCCCGAAGATAGAACTCAACGAGTCGGCCAGCATTTTCGACAATCTCGGCGCGCCGGTGAGGTCGGAACAGCCATTGAGCTTTGAAGACCTCGACCAGGACTACGGCTACGTTTTGTATCGCACGCGAATCCCCGGCCCGGCGGACGCCGTCCTCAAGATCCATCAACTCCGCGACTATGCCGTCGTTTGCATGGACGGCAAACGGGTCGCGGTGCTCGACCGGCGCCTGAAGCAGAATTCCATCCCGCTCAGAATCACCGGCGCATCCGCCCGGCTGGACATTCTGGTTGAGAATTGCGGGCGCATCAATTACGGCGGCCAACTCCCGTACAACCGCAAAGGCATCACCAAATCGGTCACGCTCGGCGGCCGGCAATTGACCGGCTGGGAGATGTACAAGCTCCCGTTCGACGAAGTTCCCTCGCTGAGGTTCAATTCCACTCCAACGGCCGCCGCGCCGGCCGTCCATCGCGGCGCATTCGAATTGTCGCATCTCGGCGACACCTTTCTCGATATGCGCGGCTGGGGCAAGGGGATCGTCTTCGTCAACGGCCATAACCTTGGTCGCTACTGGTATATCGGCCCGCAGCAGACGCTCTATTGCCCCGGCGTCTGGCTTCACAAGGGCCCGAACCAGATCGTGATTTTCGAGCAGTTGAGGGACCACGTTCATGGCCTTACCGGGGACAATCGACCCATTCTCGATGAGCTCAATCCAGATTGACCTTGAGATGGCATTCTTGAACAGGTTCATCTGGCTCCTCCTGCTCTGTACGGCGGCCGTGCTCCGCGCCGCGCCCGTTCGCGTCGTCGTGTGGGACGAGCGGAACGCGGCGGAAAGGCACTTGTACACGAATTTCATCGGGGGCCAGATCGCTGGCTACCTCAAGACGCTGCCCGGCCTTTCGGTAAAGTCAGCGAGCCTGAATGATCCGGAGCAGGGCCTCTCCAGCCAGACGCTCCGGGACTGCGACGTCCTCATCTGGTGGTCGCACGTGAAGAACAAGGCGGTGCCGGATAGCAAAGCGCGGGAAATTGTTCGACGGCTTAAAGCCGGGAAGC
>JAJYHY010000580.1 GCA_021784555.1 bacterium | reverse complement strand
TTCCGATCTACTCCTCCGGACGACCCGGTGGTCCAGGCCACGCGCCAGCGCCACGGCGGGCATTGGAATGTGGCCTTCTGCGACGGGCATGTCGAAACCTTGGCCGCCAAAGGCCCCCACGGGCTATTCGACATCGGCTACGCCTGGGCTGCCCGGCGGTGGAACATCGATCACCAACCGCACAACGAAGGGTGGAAGCCAGCGGAGGCGCCCTAGCAGCCCAGCGTCTCTGACCGCGTTACACTATGAATGCAAAGACGGACGAATGGTTCTTTAGGTTCAGTGCGGGGGCACTGCTGCTGACCGCCCTGGCAAAGTTCTACAGCGCGGGCGGAAACGCCGGCATCCTCAAGATTCAGGACGCGCTGCTTCATATCCGCTACCGGCCCTTAATGGTCTCCGCTGGCGTGCTCGAAATCGCGGTGGCCGTGTTCTTGCTGCGCAGCCACAGCGTTCTGAAGAGGTCGCTGGTCGTGCTGTGGCTGAGCGCGAACTTTATCGCGTACCATGTAGGGACTTACTGGCTGGGCGTTCACCTGTGCCCCTGCCTCGGCGAGCTGGCGGGCCGGTTGCCACTGCCGCAGGGGATGGCGGACATCTTTCTTCAGGTGCTCGCGTTCTACCTCTTCGTCGGGAGTGCCGGCGCGCTGTGGCGCGTTTGGGGCCGGGAGCGATGGATGAAGCTCATTGGCGGCAGGGGGCGGGCGGCGGGCGTGGGCGCAGCGATGCGGTAGGGGATTAACGGGTGAGTGGGTGTAGGGATGGTGGGTGATGGATGGCGGGTGGTGGCCCGGTGGATTAATGCTCCGGTGGGTTGGTGAATTGGCGGACTGCTGGGGGGGGCGCGTTGTCGGGGTGCGGCGGGGGCGGGAAAGTTGGGTTTTCGGCGCGAAGGACTCCTGAACGCCGGGCAGGCTTCCGGCGGTCTGCGTCATCCGTGTAATCCGTGTAATCAGCGGTCAGACGCAATTGACGATGAACCCAGACCAAGAGACGTTGCGGTCCAGGCTCCGGTGGCTGTTGGCCGGAGTGACGGTGGTGGTATTCTGGCGTGTGTGGCAGAACGGTTTCATCAACTACGACGATCCGCTGTTCGTCGTTGCCAACCCGCATGTTTATACCGGTTTGACGCTGGCCAACCTGAAATGGGCGTTTTGGACTCTAAACGGCGGGGCAACCTCGTACCAGCCGTTGACTTGGCTGACACACCAGTTGGACTGCCAGCTTTTCGGCTTGAAGCCAGGTCCGCAGCACCTGACAAACCTCTGGCTCCATGTGGCAAATGTGCTACTCCTTTTCAAGCTCCTGACCGTGCTGACGGGGAGGACGTTGCGCGCGGCGGCGGTTGCCGCCCTATTTGCCGTCCACCCGCTTCATGTGGAGGCAGTGGCGTGGATCTCGGAGAGGAAGGGTTTGCTCTGCGCGCTGTTCTGGTTGCTTACCACGAGTGCTTATGTCCGGTATGTCCGGCACGGCGGCGTCCGGGATTACCTGCTCGTGGTTGGTTTCTATGCCGCCGCGCTTCTCTCCAAGCCGGTTGCCGTGAGCCTGCCGCTCACCCTGCTGCTGCTGGATTTCTGGCCGCTTGGGCGCTTTGGGCCGTTGCACGCGGACAACTGGACGACCCTGGTTGACGCCCCTGGCGGAACCTCAGCGGGGCCCGCCGAATGTGGCGCCAGCCGGCCTGCTGACTTCGGCGTCAGCTGGTTGAGGGCGCGCCTGCTCTTGTTGGAGAAGGCGCCCTTGTTCGTGATGTCGGGCCTGGGCTGTTGGATAACGGTGATGGCGCAGGCAGGCCTGGGCGCCGTCAAGTCCTTCGCACAAGTCCCGATGGTGGTGCGAGCAAGCAACAGCATCGTGGCGTACCTGCTTTACCTGTGGAAGACCGTTTGGCCCGCAGCCCTCTCGCCCATTTATCCGCTGCGCCAGGACTGGGCCTGGTGGCATGCGGCAGGGGCGGGCCTCATGTTAGTCCTGATTTCGGCGTGGGCGGCTCGGCAGGCGAGGCACCGCCCCTGGCGCACGGTGGGATGGTGTTGGTACCTGGTGACCATGTTTCCCACAATAGGGATCGTCCAAGTTGGGTCCCAGGGGATGGCCGACCGATACAGCTACTTGCCGCTGGTGGGAGTATTCCTGGTCGTCGTATGGGAAGCAGCCGACCTTCTGGCGTACCGCCCGCAGGGCAGGGTCGTGCTGAGCGCGTGCTTAGCCGGCGCGGTTGTGGCCTGCGCCATCTGCGCGGTCTCGACCGTTGGATACTGGCGCGACAGTCTGTCGCTTTTCCGGCACGCTGTGTCGGTCACACAACGAAACTACATTGCGCATCGCCAACTCGGCATGGCCTGGGAGGCGGCGGGCAGCCTGCGCGAGGCCGAAGCGGAATACGCGGAATCGGCCAGCATCGCCCCGGGCGAGCCGCTCACGCAGGTGTGCCTCGGGGATGCCTTTCTCCGGGACGGCAACTACCCGGCTGCGCTTCAACATGATCTGGAGGCAGTGCGGCTGAAGCCCACTGACGCTCAGGCGCACCGTGAGCTGGCGAAGCTCTTCATGGTGGTCGGCGACTCCCGCTTCCGCAACCCGCATCGGGCACTGGCTGAGGCACGCCGGGCCTGCGAGTGCTCTCGCTTCCGGAAGAGGGCCTCGCTGGCGCTGCTCGCGGAGGCGTATGCGCGGAACGACCGCTTGAAGCAGGCCGTTGATACGGCGCGGAGGGTTATGGCGCTCTCAGTCGGGCCGCGGGAGCGGCAGGCGGCGAGCAAGTTGCAGGCGGGGATCCGGCTGCTGACCCGGACACATAGAAGAGGCGCCTCTCCGCACAGTTGAGAAGGACATCATGTGAAGACGCATGGTCATAAATCAAGCCGGACGAAGATCCTGGTAGCGACCGACAGCCCGATTCTGCCCACCGGGTTGGCCGAGACGACGCGGCTCATCTTCGGCAACCTGCTGAAGCGGTATCCGGAGCAGTACGAGGTGCATCAGCTCGGCCTGTTCCAGTGTTACGCCGCCACGACACCCCAGTGGCCGGTCTATCCCACCATGACTTTCAAGAACCGGCAAGGGAAACTCGAGTTCGCACCCGATGACAAATACGGCGAGAAGACCTTTTTCCGCCTGCTGCCCAAGGTGCAGCCGGACATCGTGTTCGGCTTTGGCGACCCGCAGACGCTGCTGCACCTGTGCCTGCCACAGAAGGAGCGTCGCTTCCGTTTGATCCTGTACATGAACTTCGACGGGTTACCGATGACGCCAGACTTCGGCCCCGTCCTCAACCGTGCCGACCTGATTTTCACCAAGAGCGAGTTTACCATGGAGGTGGTCGCGCGCGGGCTGCCGATGGTTCCGCGGGCAAAGTTCGGTTACCGCT
>JAJYHY010000579.1 GCA_021784555.1 bacterium | reverse complement strand
CTCCGCAGCTACTCCTCCATCCACATCATCTGCCAGACGGGCAACCGCAGCAGCTACGCGACGCAGATGCTCCACGCGCTCGGCCTCACGCAGGCGGAAAATGTCGCAGGCGGCATCGTCACCTGGGTGCGCGCCGGCCTGCCGACGACGCGCGGCTAGGTCCTGCGCACAGAGAAAAGCCCGCTGACACGTCCCTGTGTCGCGGGCTTTGCCTTTTGGGTACCAGAGGGTTCAAGACCATATGTCCGGCACGACCAAGCGCACGCCGGGGAAAGCCCGGCGAGTATTAAGATCAAAGAGCGTAAGTCCCGGCTTCTCGTAGGGCTTTTGGGCGAGACGGGCGAGACGTATCGACCAGTCTTCATCCCATCTCAGCAAGCAGACGCTGCCTCCCCCTCCAAAGACATCGGGCTTACTTCGTCCGACCTTGCTGATCCGCCTGAGCGTCATCCCGAAACCCTGTTCGACAAGCCACTCGCTCAGCTTTCTGGCCGAGCATGTTTCCGGGCCGGGGAACTGAAAATATCGGTGGAAGAGTTGGCCGACAGAAACACCTCTGGGCAGCTCCAGTGCGACAACATCACCCGCCGACGTCGCTGGCTCCTCCCCACGCATCTTGTATACGATACTTCCATCGACATTCCCCCAGCCCCGCCTCATGCTCTGGTAGGTTCTGAAGACGCTTCTGCGCTCGGTAGCAGGAACCCAGACCCGCCCGACCTCGAGAAGGGATGTGCCGGAAATGCTGTGTTCGGATCCGGCGGATTCTTTGATTCCCAATTTTTCCAAGGACCCCAACTTCACCATGGCAAAACTCCTTCTGACTTTTTCGGCGCGCCGGGATTGGCGCTCACATTTTTTTAAAAAGCATCCAATGGCATTTATATACATCCTCGATGAAGAGTCGATGAATGGAGGATCCTGATCAATAGAAAAAGCCCGGCCGCATAAAAGCGTACCGGGCTTTTTTATTCTACCGCCTGATGGGCGCCACTAGAGCTCGATATTAGGAACGATTAGTTTAAGACCTGGAACGGGGAGCGTCGGATCCAGCTCGCTGCGCGAGAGCCATAGCGTATCTTTGCGCTTTTCCTCTTCGTACAGACACTCAAGTCGCGCCAGACATACAGGCTTCCCTGGCAAGTTTGTCCGCAAAGGAAAGATGTTACCAGCCCCAATCCCAATCATGAGCGGTTCGTACTTCCCTGTGAGACGAATCTGCCCGAGGGTTACGGCAAGGCCTCGGTCGACGATTGCCTCGCCGAGAGTTACGGCCGAATAGGTCATCCGGATGCCGAAAAGCCAGTGGAACAGTTGTGCCGCGGGCATATTCTTCAGCACTTCGTGGGCAACGAAATCGCCCTCCAGGGTTGCCGGATCGAAATTTGGCAGGTAGCGAGCGAAGCTCCCGTCAATGCACCAGCCGTCCCAGATTTTCATCCCCAAGCAGCGCACTCGCGTGGGCCACCCCCCAGTGGCGGGAATACTCACCCTGGGGTGGTGGCCGTTACGAATATGGCTGTTTCGGGATTTAGGAATCTCTATCTCCATGAAATCCAACATCGAGACCACCTCATGAATGAGTTGTGTTGCGCCGGGATTGGCGCTTTGAATGAGCATTCGCCAGCATTTATATACATTTTCGGTAAAAAAGTCAAGCCCTTTGCTGCAAGTTGCAGCCGAGGGCTTGAGTATAGTGCGGGCCTTTTCAATTCATAGACAGCCCAGACGGACAAGCTCGAAGGTGCTGCACACTCCGACCGACAATAATCCGGTTCCGAGCGGACAAACACGCCGCCATCATGGCGGCAGCCGAAATGAGACCGACCCACCATAGGCCATCCGTGTCACGGAAGGTGGCGCCGCCTTGGATCATCCCGTTCTTGCCAAACGTAAAGAAGAAATTCCGCGAGCCCTCAGTGTCCAAATCGAGGCTTGTCTCGCCTTCTTCAACACGCTCTGTCAGGTACTCGACGAGCGAAACTGTGACGAGCACTCCCATCTGCTCGACAAGAGGACCAACTACCGACAGCGACTGCCATGGCGACTCTATGCCGACAAGCTCAGCTCCTGCGGCGACAAGCGAGATACCATCCTTGCTTGTAGGCGCGAGCACGCTGACCGTGCACTCTAGCGAGTCTGGCTGCATCTCGGGCAGCGAGAGCGTCAAGCTGATATCCTCATGCCGACCTTCGAAGCACTGCCGAGTTGGCCTGCCGGGCACCGCAATGATCTCTTCCGGCTGCCCGACTAATCTCAACCTGTTAGGCATCAGGAGGATGCCCATGCCGCCTGTCTCCCACTGAGAACTCGACACTTCTGTTTTTTGCATACTCCCTCCTGCCAATGGTTGGCCAATTGGTTTTTATTCGCTTCTCCTAATGTGCTCCGCCCCCTGTTATACAGGAGCCGCATAGCGCAAGCAACAGGTTATGCACCTGTTGCTTTTTGCGAGCGATATTGCGCTATGTGGCTGATTCAGCCTAGTGCGTGGTCGTGGAGGTTGCCGTGGTTGTTGTGCCAGTCGTGCCTGTCGCGGTAGTGCCTGTCGTAGAACCCGTACTCGTACCGGTCCTGAAGGTGTTGGTGAGTGTGACCGTTATGAGGCCTGCCTGATTGGTCGTGACCGTCGCGTAGTAGTAGGTGGTATTCGGTGTAAGGTTCGAGAGCGTAATCGAGTGCGCGGTGCTGAAGCCAGTCTCTGAGACTGATGCGCCAGGAGTGACGACCGGCTGCATGGTCGGAGACGAGACCTCAAAGGTCGTGATCGGCGTCGAGGCGTAGTACACCGTGCCGCGCGCCGGCTGCGAACTCATCCAACGGATGGTCGCGCTCGTGCCGGTCGTTGAGACCGTCGTCGTGCCGATGACCGTCGGCACTGTCGCTGTCGAGCTCGTGGTACTCGTGGTCGTTCCCGTGGCTCCGATCAATGTGCCGCCCGAGGCAATGAGCGAGTTTATTTTTGCCAAGGTCTGCGGACCCACGCGCCCGACCGGACTGATGCCGTACGCGGTTTGGAAGCGCATCACGGCTGATCGGGTAAGCGGCCCGAAGAAGCCGGTCACGAGCCCGAGCGGGTAGATAGACGGACTCTGCGCGAGGAATGACTGGAGCTGCGAGACGTCTGTACCGCTCGAACCGAGCTGGAGCGATGCCGTAAGCGGGGTTATCGCTGCACGAGCATGCGCCGCCGGCGAGAGCGCGTTCATGCCGACCACCAGAGCGATCACGAGAGCGCCAACCCCGAGGGCGACTGCCGCGAGATGAGAATGAATGTGCGTTTTCATCGTAGTGAGGGTTTATCGCTGATAATGCGAGTTTGCGAGTCGCGAGTCTGCGTGGCTCATAGTGCGCCCTACGCGCGGAAGATTAGATGAAGAGAC
>JAJYHY010000176.1 GCA_021784555.1 bacterium | reverse complement strand
CCTGGGCGGCCTCGTGTGCTTGAGATCCGGGTAGGCCGCGCGGAGCTGGAGGGCGATCCGTTTGAATCCCTCCTGGCGGCGGGCCTCGCCAACACCGCCGGTTCGGACCAGTGTGTGGCCGACCAGACCGGGGACGGTGCCCATGGTGGTTTGAACTTCCGCCGTGCGCTGTTCCAACAGGTCGAACAGGTCAGCGGCGCCTTTTCCGGCATATTCTCTAACGACGGCTTGCATGATGTTTCCATTCTTTGGTCGACTGAGGTTTACGGTTTGAAAAGGCGGTAAAACTGCTGGCCCGTTGGCTTGGCCAGATTCAGGTAATTTGTGCCGTTGGTCGTCGCCACTCCGCTGCTCGTCATCCAGCCCGCGGGCGAACTCAGGCTGCTGTTCTGCTCCAAATTCCAGGCCGGCACGGCCGGCCAATATAGCTCGACCCCGTTCTCCGAGCGCGAGATGTGGAGCATCGGAGGAGCCTGCGTGGACGATACCACGTTGGCCAGGATCGTCCCGTTGTCCCCGACGGCCACGAAAACGCCATCATTCCGCGCAATGCCATAGAGGTTCTGGACGGTGGCCGAACTGAGCGACGTCCAGTTCGTCGCGTCGGTCGAAATCGCCGTCCAGCCATGCTCTCCGACCGCCACATACATTCCGCTGTCGTAGGCTACGGCGTTCAGATCGTTATCCGTTCCAAGGTAGTTGGTTGGTTGAGTCCAGGTTACGCCGTCACTCGAAGTGACGAGGGCACCCGAATCCCCCACCGCCACGTAGTGACCGCCGCCGTAGGTGACTCCATTAAGAGGTTTTCCGTTCGCGGCGGTGGAGTCAGCCAAGCTCCAGGTGGCGCCAAGGTCCTTGGAAACGATGATGGCGCCGTCGTCGGCCACGGCCACGAGTTCATTCAGCGGCGCGGCCGCGGCGATTGCATCAAGATTCGCCTGCAGCCCTGAAGAGTGCGCGGACCAGTTGTTGAGGCCCGTGGGCGAGGTGAAGACAGGAGCCGGGCTCTCGGCCCCTGACGGCTGCCATCCTGCCGCCACGTAAGTGCCGTCAAGCCAAGCGATCCCGCTCAGCCATGCCCCCACCTTCGTCTCCACGGTCCAGTTGTTTGCATCGGTGGAGGAGGAAAGGCCGCCACGGCCGTCCACCGCGACGAACACGCCGTTGCTGCCGTAGGCCACCCCGGTATATTGATCGTCATCCAGCCCGCTCCCGCCCTGGGTCCACGTGGTTCCGTTGGTCGAGAGGAAGGCGGTTTCACCGTCGAAGCCCACGGCCGCGAACTGGTCCTTGCCATAAGCGATGCCCGAAAGGTCGTCGTTGGTGTCCGAGGCGCCCGAGCCATAGGAACCCGGAGTCCATGTGATGGGCACCGGGGCGGGGTTGATGGCGGCCTGGGGGGCGGTCATGATGCCATTATCGCCGACCTCCAAGTACACGCCGTTGCCGTAGGCCAGGCCCGAAACGTCCCCGCTCGGATAGTACCGGGTCCAATAGTTTGTCCCGGCCGAGACAAAGAGTTCGCCATCATAGTTGGCGGCGAGGAACAAGCCGTTTCCATAAGCGACGGCCACCAGATAAGCGTGCGGGTTGGCTCGGGCAACCCAACCGTTCCCATCGGTGGAGCTGGCCATACCGGCGGCCCCCGCGGCGACCCAGACGCCGTTGCCATAAGCCACACCCGACCACTGATCCCCGTTCAGTCCGGCCCCGCCCTGCGTCCAAGTGATGCCGTCAGCGGAGCGGAAGCTGACGTCCTGGTCGAAACCCAGAGCCACAAACTGGCGGTTGCCAAACGCGAGCCCAGTGAGGTCGTCGGCCGTGTCGGCAGTGCCACCGGTGTAGCTGGCAGGCGTCCACGTGAGGCCGTCGGGCGAGGTGATGATGACACCGCCGTCGCCCACGGCAACAAACCGGCCGGCGCCATAGGCAATCCCGTGCAGGTTAGTGGAGGTGATAGAACCGCTCGCGCTCCAAGCGAAGCCGTCGGCGGAGGTGACGCCCCAGCCGTTGTCCCCCACGGCGACGAACTTACCGCCGCCATAAGTGACCGCATTGAGGTTGTTGCCCATCTCGACGTAATTCGTCGGGGTGGTCCAGGTGATCGCGTCGGTCGAAGTGACGACCGCGCCGGCACCGCCGACCGCCACGAATAAGCCCGGGCTAGCGGCCACCGCGTTGAACTCGCCGCTCGGCACATTGGTCGCCGCCGTCCAAATCGCCGGCTGGCCGACGGATTGCGCGGCAGTCAGCGTGAGCGCCGTGTTGTTAAGATCGGTCTGCCAGACCACGGAGGCCGGGAGGCTGAAGTTGATGAAGGCCCCGGAATAGCCGGCGTAGGAGAGCACGGTGAATGGCTCACCGGCCCAGGGAATGAAGCCGTCATCGAGTTGAACGCCAAAGGCGCCGTTCAGGGCCACGTTGCCACTGAACGCGATTTGGCCGTAACCGCTGGAGCGGTTCAGGCCCACATTCAGATTGCCGGCCGGATCCATTATCACCGAGTTCAGGAAATCGAGGGTGCCGCTCTTCACGGACACCATGCCTCCGCTACGGTTATTGAAGAGATCGGCGATAAAGGCCGGGTTCGGTCCCGCCCAGACGTTCAGGTTCCCGGCGTTGGAGAATAAGCCCTCCATGCCGTTTTGGTGGGACGTGCCGGTCCCATCGACCACGAGATTGATCGTCGCGCCGGGCATGTTGTCGATAATCGCGTCATGGTCATCCTCTACGTCGGCATTGGTCCAGTTCAGTGTACCGTGGTTGATCAAGTGTCCGCCGTCCAGGTGCAGGGCGTTGGCCAAGGTGCCGCCGTCGCACTCCACCACGGTTTGTATCGTCCCGCCGCTCCAGAGCAAGGGGCCGTTGGTGAGCGCCAGCGAGCCCGGGCCTACGAGAGCGCCCCCGCTCAACGTGAGGCTGTAGGCCACGGCGGCCGCGGGCAAGGTCACGCCGCCGCCGCTGATGACGGCGTCATCCAGCGGCCCGGGCACCTGGTTTGGACTCCAGTTGGCGGCGTTGGTCCAGTCGCCGTCGGCGGCGTTGGTCCAAGTGATGGTGGCGCCGCAAAAAGGCGGCCGGACAAAACCGCCCGAGTTGGTCTGCGGCCCCGGCTCAGCCGCGTCTTGGACGCAGATAGATCCGAACAAGGAGTCCCAGTAGATCCTGAAGCCCTGGGGAAAGCCGCCGCTGTCCACAAGGGATACGCTCGCGGTGGTGGCGTATTGGGCGCTTGCAGCCTGTTGGCTGCCGAAGGACATGGTCACGCTGTTCTGCTGGGAATTCGCATACGAGCTGCCCCCGCCGAAGCCGCCCATCTGGGACAGGCTGACGCTAATGCTGGAACTTGAGCTGCCGTTCGTCGCGGTTTGGGTGCCGTACCCCTTGGAGGCCTGTTCTGAGGTCATTCTTTGCTCCCAGTCGGAAATGCTCTGGATGTAGGTAACTGGCGCCGTTGACCCGGCCTGGCCGTAGCACGGGACAAAGCGTTCGGGATGGCTATCCAGGGGCGCCGCCTGGGATTGTCCCAGGGCAAAAAACGGATCGAGCTGGAGCAGGCTCTCGCAGTCGTCCGGAGTCAGAGTGAGAGTCGAACCGTCGGGCTTGTTGATCGTATAGCCCGTCCGACCGAGCACCGAACAGTAGAGGTCCCTCACGCGCAGTTGCGCATGCACCGGGGGGTTGTCGGCGAAGCCGATGATCTGCGAGGCGGAGATAGCCACCGGCTCGTTCGCGGAGCCGCCGGGAGCGGGGCTGACCCAGAAGGCAAAGGCCGGATCGAGGATGACGTCGATGAGGTCGTACCAGAACGGTTCATCCCAGGTCGAAAGCCCCTGATCCCCCGGTGGCAGCGAATAGCTCGCCGGTTTGCCCCCGGCGCCGTACCCCTGTATCCCCGCGGACGAAGTCATGCCGTTGGCGTAGGTCTCCGTGGTGCCTTGGCTGTCTTGCACGGTGTCCACGAGCGAGAATTGGCTGCTCTGGGCGTCTTGCCCGCCCAGGCTCAACTTGATGCCGGTGTCGCCGAACTTCAATGAACCCTCCCCGTCAAAATGGAAATCGGAACCCTGGACGTTTGCGAGGGTGCTCTGGGAGGCCTGCCCGAACTGGAGCGAAAATGACGTGCTAAAGCTGCTTGCCGTCTGAAAGCCCGCCGTGCTCCCATTCCCCGGGGGCGCGTAGATAATGGTGTAAGGCATAAACTTGGCGGTCTGCACGCTGGTGGGCGGTATGGCGACCGTGAACGGCGGCGAGTAATCCCAAAGGTGCGCATCGCCGGGCTCATTGGTAATCGTGCCGACGCCCAGCGGGTCGTAAACGGGGCCGTTTGTCAAGACCACCCCCATCGCCTGGGTGTAGTCAAGCTCCCCCCACTGCATCGGGTCCGGGATGAACTTGCCCGCGTAGTACCACGGATTGGGAAACTCCTGCCACAAGCCGGCATAGCTCCCCGTCAGAGATTCATCATGGCCGGTTGTGTAGATGGCCGCGTACACTCCCACTCGCAGCGCGGTCTTGGGGTACGGCAGGAGGACACTGACGACCCACGGGTACCCGTGCCATGACGCCGGGCTGGAGGGATTGACCGGAAAAAGGATCGTGGGTTCGGGGATGCCGGGCGGCGCCGAGAAATCCCACGGGTTGTTCGGGTCCGCCGAGGCGGTGATGACCGTGCTCTGTCCCGGCGGCTGGAGGCCCGACCAGTCGTTGGTCGCCGCGTAAACGTCAAGGGTGGCATTCGTTAACGGAGCGAAGGCCGAGGCGGCGAAGAAGACGGCCGCGCCGCCTGGCACGTTGGTGTTGCTGTTGGCGGCAATGTTGTTCAAGACCGTGATTTGCGTCGGGCTGTCGATGGAATCGAGGATCACCTCGTAGCCGCCAACGGTAATGCTGGTGTTTAACAGCGTCGTCTGCATCGCCGCGGTGGAGGTCACAGGCACTTGGACCGTCCCTCCGGCGGCAGGAAGAGTCACGCCACCGGTTGTGGTCGTGCTGGCGTTTCCATTCGCGGCCGCCTCGACGCGGACTTCAAAGTGGAAATGGCTGTTGACCGTCTCGCCGGAGCCTATGCCGTCCCAGTAGCAGGGAACCGTAAGGTAAACGGCGTTGGTTGGCGCTCCGAGCACCATCGCCTCGACTGTTCCGGCGGCGTTCGTGATCCCACCCAGCGGGACCCATGTCGGGAACCCCGATCCTGGCGCGGGTGGGCCCGGCGCTCCGCTGTTCTCGAACATCGTCAGGAACGCCTGTCGAGCGGCCTGCAGGGGATCGGTGTAGGTCACCGGGGTGACGGAGTAAATGGAACCGGGCCAGTAGGTGGCCGGCGGGTCCGAAAAGAAGGCCCCATCGGCGGTATCCAGCGCCTTTGGGGACGAATCTGAATTGTAGTTTTGGTCCCACGGGTTACGAACCGCCGAAAGCTCATTGCCGCTCACGGCCATCGACGCGGCGGGGATCAGCCCCGACACGCCCTGTGCCATCGAACGAGCCGCCGTCTCTATCAGGAGCGACGCGGCCAGGCACCCGGCGCAGAGCCGCAGGCGGCGGGCCGGTCGGGTGAAAGCGGCGAAGCGCTCGCGTTTCACCACGGAGTTCCTTTCGGGCGATTGCCCGCGATGAGTCCTGCCACCAACTCGCTGCTGGTCGGCCACGAGGATCGGATCGATTGCCGTTGTCCGCATATTTGCCTCGGAATAAGAAACGCGACTATCCTGTGTTAAGCCGACTAAGAAGTCAACTCGCCATTTTCCATAGTAACTGCGTTTGGGGCCGGGATGGTTGGGCGATTTCTTAGTGGCTTTTCGCCGAGGCAACCGCCATGATTTGTCAAACCAGCGGCTTTCCGGCTATCCCCCGGAGGACCGCCAAATGAATTGCCAAACATGAAATCTCTGTTAATTGCCGCTGCCATGCCAGCCTCCGGGAAGCTGATTTCACTCAGCGCGGTGGATGTCGTCATCATTGCTACCTACTTCGCGCTGGTGCTGGGCATCGGGGTGTATCTCAAACGATTTACCAAGAGTGGCGAAGATTTCTTCATGGCGGGCCGAGGAATGACGGCGTGGATTGCGGGTTTGAGCTTTTTGGCGGCCAACTTGGGTTCCCTGGAGTTGATGGGCTGGGCGGCGGCGGCTTACCAGTATGGGATATTGGCGACGCACTGGTATTGGATCGGCGCCATCCCGGCGATGCTCTTTCTGGGGTTGGTGATGATGCCGTTCTATTACATCTGCAAAACGCACTCCGTGCCGGGCTATTTACGGTTGCGGTATAACAATGCCACCCGGCTGTTGTCCGGGGTTTGCTTTGCCTTTATGACGGTGCTGATGAGCGGCATCAACATGTATGCGATGGCCCTCGTGTTGAAGGTGATTCTGGGCTGGAACATCCATTTCAGCATTTGGGTCTCCTCCATTACCGTTGCCGTTTACGTGGCCTTGGGCGGACTGCTCTCGGCCATCTTCAACGAGGTGTTTCAGTTCGTCCTCATCTGGCTGGGGGCCTTGCTCATTCCCGTCCTGGGGCTAATCCAGGCCGGCGGCTGGAGCGGCATGGTAGCAAAGATCCACCAGAATTTTCCCGGCCAGGATTACACGCATTTGTGGGGCGGGCTGGGCCACTTTTCGAGCAACCCCATGGGCATCAATTGGATAGGGATTGTATTCGGCCTGGGCATGGTGATCTCGCCGGGCTATTGGATGACGGACTTCCTGGTCGTGCAGCGCGTGCTGTCCGCCAAGGACTTGCGCTCGGCGAAAATGGCGCCGATCATTGGCGCCGCCTTCAAAATGCTGGTGCCCTTCATTGTCATCCTGCCGGGGCTGCTGGGGTTGGCGTTGCTGCAGACCAAGCTGCTCCCCACCGACCAGGCGCTGGCCACCGGCGGCCACAGCTATAACGAGGTGTTGCCGCTGATGATGGGGCGTTACCTGGGACCTGGATTGCTGGGATTGGGCATCACCGCGCTCGTGGCGGGGTTCATGTCCGGCATGGCGGGCAACGTTAGCGCCTTTGCGACCGTGTGGACGTATGACATTTACCGCCCGGTCTTCAGGAAACAGGCGCCCGACGACCACTACGTGCGGGTCGGCCGCTGGTGGACCGTCTTGGGCGTGCTTATCAGCATCGGCACGGCCTACCTGGTGATGCAGTTCCGCAGCATCATGGATTACGTCCAGGCGCTGTTCAGCTTCTTTATCGCGCCGCTTCTCGGCACCGTGCTGCTGGGCATGTTCTGGAGACGGACCTCAGGCGCCGGCGGCTTCTGGGGACTGCTGGTCGGAACACTGACTAGTATCGGCCTTTGGGGATGGGTGAAGGCGGCGCCCGCGGCACTGTCCATCGTGGCCCTTTCGGCCGACGCCAAGCCCATGGCCGAGAACATGTATCGTGCGCTCTGGTCCTTCCTGGCGTGTGTGACCGTCACCGTTCTGGTCAGCCTGGCAACCAAGCCCAAGCCGGCGAGCGAACTGGTGGGTTTGGTGCGCGGTTGCACCGACGTTCCCACCGAGCACGGTATTCCCTGGCACAAGAAACCAGTCTTTTGGGGCGCAGTTGTTTTCGTGGTTTTCATCATCCTCAACCTGATCTTCTGGTAAGGCGGCGGTAAGAAATTAAGGTGGCCACCTGCCCTGTTCTTTTGGCGCCTGGCTTCGTTGCTCACTCGTTACAGATCCCGCGGATATGCGCCTCGCCAGACGCCAAAATCCCGGCGGCATCTTGCCACCTTAATTTCTTACCGCCGCCCAACCTGCTCGCGAAGGCATTGTGTCTCCATCCGATCCTCACCGACGTGGATGTCTCCCGTAGCGAGGCTCAGGCTGCAGTCCACCGGGAGCCTCCGATTCGCACGTCGTTCTCAATCGCCGCGCGCGGCCGTCGTGAGCCGTGGACGGTCCACACCACAATCCGCAAGCGAATCGGGTCCAGACCACCGCTTCACAACGCGGCCAGGAACCGCTCCAGCGTTGGGGCCGTTATGGCCGAGCGTAATGCTTGGCGCAGCCGACCTTCGTCGCTCAGGGCCTGTACCCGCTCGCGCACGTCTTCCCCCATGTCGCCAAAGCGTGTCTCCAGCGCCTCCAGCACATCCTGCCGTCGCGCTTCTAGCAAGCCCCTGGCCTGGCCTTCCTCCAGGCCCTTGGCGTGGCCTTTTTCCATGGCAAACTCTTCCCACGGGGTCGTCAGATCGTCGATTGTCATAACTCGCTCGTTACCAGGCAGCTTATTCCATTGCTCCACAAACCGTAATTCCATTTCCCGAGGCAAGCGGGTCAGCCACGTCAGCAGCCGGGTCAAGTGCCCGACCTCGGGTTTCGTTAGTCCCCCGCGACGCAACTGCCGCAGCAGCCGGAACCGCTCCTCGTAGCGAAGCTCCGGCTGGCCCCGCGTGGCCAGCGCCGCCTGGTGTGCCGCAATCACCAGCGCAAAGGGATTGCCCGTCCGCTCAAACACCCGGATGGGGTCCGCAAAGTCCAGCACCTTGAATATGGGGAACTCAAAATGCCGGATGCACCCCGCCATCTCCGTGTGATACACGTTGGGCCGCCAATTGGGGTCCGCATCGGCCAGCACCGCCAGGCTCACCACGTTCGGCCCGAACTTGTCCACGAGCCGGTAATGATAGGTCCACATCCGCTCTGGGAATGTCCTCTGGGGTTGGCCCTGCACCTCCACGTGGATGAAAAACCGGACATCGTGCCCGTTTAACATCCGGGCCTGGATCAACCGGTCCACAAGGAGTCCACCTTGGGCATGGTCGGGGGCCAGCTTCCGCAATTCGGTGTCGAGGAATTGAAACGGACGGCCCCAGTCGATTAGGGCATGGACGGCGGGGAAGCACAGCCTGAGGAAAGGCTCCAGAAAGATTTCTATGGCAAATTTCCGGGGGGCATCGATTTGGTCGTTAAGGGTTTGGGACTGGCTCATGCGCCGCAATCTTGCCCGAAGAACCAGTGCTTGACCAGCGATTTTGTCCGTCGCTCCCTTCGCAATCGACGGCTATTGTCAAAGTCGTAGCGCAGATTTGCAATCCAATGCCACTAACGTTTGAGGGATTTGTTGGCTCGCTCCCGCACCATTTCTGTGTCCCGGAGGGATACACGATAGGATCAGTTTGCACTCGCGGTGCTTCGTAATCTGCAGGAGGACCCGGCCCGCGGAGGCTTAGTTCGGCTGGGCGGCATGCTGCTGGAGCCAAGTCACATCGGCATCACCCGGCAGAATCACGTTCAGTGGGATCAGGAGACCGCGGCGGGGTGTGGTGCGGGGGTTGCGCCACTTGTGCAATTCCGCATGACCATCGGCGAACGAGAACGAGCCGGCGCCGTCGTGGTAGCTCGCTGGAAAATCGACCATCAGGAACGGAGTGGAAGGGTCGGAAAAGAAGCAAGGGTCGTTGATGCTGCCGGGGTGCTCATCCAGAATGACGAAGAGTTTGGCCGCGAACTTTATTTGGGTGAGTTTCTCGTAGGACGCAGGGAAGCTGGTCGAAGTGCTCCAAAGGCGCCCGTTGAGAGCGTTGTTCATCGAGACGCTGCGGACTCGAGGGAACCACTGACCGGCAATGCTCACTTGCGAGGTGTCCGCTGGACATTTGAAGACGGCGGGCGTCCGCACGTACGGGCCGAGGTAGGCGGCATACGGGTAGCGCGTGTGATTGACGAGGAGATCGGTATTCGTGTTGTCGGTGTTCGACGTATAGTCCAGCCAGCCGCCGGCCCAGGATGCGTCGGAGCGCGATTTTCCGGCGTTTCCGCCATCACGATTGGGCGGCAGTTCATCCTCATGCTCGGTGGCGTACAACCTCCAGGCGTTTGCCAGTTGGCGCTGGTTGTTAAGGCAGACGAGAGCGCGGGTGTTGGGGCGAATTGAGGCAAAGGCCGTGCCGAGCACGGAGCCTAAAATCACCAGGACAACGAGGGTGGCTAGCAGGTCCATGAGAGTGAATCCGTCGCTTTGAGATTGATAAGGAGTCTGCATAAACCAAATAAGTTAATCGTCAATAGATGGATTTCGCGCGGCAGCGAATCTCATTTGGCTGGCCAGAAAACGAAAGCGGTCCCGACCTGTGTCGGGACACTCCAAGGGCTCGGCCAAGTTCGATGCCCCGATGCCTTCAATGGCGGACTCAGGAGGAATGGTCATAAAGATATGGTTTGCTCCCGCCTTCGGCTACCACTCGCGCACGCGATAAAACCGGGCTTGGCCATTGGCGGTCGCATCCCTGAGTGCTCTCATGCCGCCGTTGCCGGCCACGAGCGGCAATGCTTTCCAGGCTGAATCACCCAGGGAATCCTTGTATTCCAGGCGATAGACATGGCCGCTCCGGGTCGGGACTGAGACGGAAAAGCCTTCAACGTTCCAGGCCGGACCGAGCAACGCGGCATGGAGTGAGGGCGGCGCCTGGCTAATCAATGCCAGGAAATGAGTGGAGCCGTCTGAGATGGCTATCGCGTTGGTCAGGCTCGGCGGGACGTTGGTCTCGCCGTACAGGCCATCACCCCAGGCAGCCACGGTGCCGTCGGCCCTCAAAGCCGCGTAATCCGTGTCACCGGCGGCAATAGCAACGATATTCGTCAGGTCCGCCGGGCGATTTGTGTTGGTATTCGCGTAGCCGCCCCAAGCCAGCACCGTGCCTCCCGCCGTGAGGGCCAGGTTGTACTGACCGGCGGCTATCGCCACGACGTTCGTCACGCCCGGAAGCGCGTTGGTGTTGATGGCGCCGTCCGCTCCCCATTCCATGATGGTGCCGTCTGACTTGAGGGCAAGATCATGGGCATGATCGCAGCTTATGGCGACGACATTGGACAAGCCATTGGGAACAACAGCCGGAACCCCAAAGTCATACGTGCCGGCGCCGGCGACCGTGCCGTCTGCCCTGAGAGCGAGGCTGTGGTAATAGGGGCCGGTGGCGATAGCGACTACATCGGTCAGGCCGTCGGGGAGAGTGGCATGGCCGGAATCATCGCCCTGGCCCCACGCCACAACCGTGCCGTCGTTCTTCAGGGCCAGGCTCCTGCCGCCGGCTGCCGCAATGGCAATGACATTAGAAAGTCCCTCAGGCACCGTCGTCTGGCCGTAGGAATTATCTCCCCAGGCAAAGACCGTTCCATCGGCCGCGAGCGCCATTGAGTGAGTGTCGCCGTCGGCGATGGCGATGATGTCCTTTCTGCCCGCTATAGGTGTCGGGGTGCCATGGACACTATCGCCCCACGCGGCCACCTGGCCGACGGACAAGGTTGCATTATCGCTGCGGGTGCTCACTCCGCCATCGCTGACGGTTACAGCGTATTGACCCGCGTCGGACCACTGCACATCCGTTAGGCCGAGAGTGCTTGAGGTGGCGCCGGGCAGGTCCTGGCCATTGAACTGCCACTGGTATTCAGCTCCTGGAGCGGGCGCTCCCACTGAAAACGCAGCGATGCCGCCGAGGAAGGCATACTGACTCTGCGGCTGGGAAGCAATGAGGGTCGGTTCGACGCTGAGCGTCATGTCCGAGCTGACGGCCCGGCCAAGGGCGTTGCTGACGGCAACCGTATAGACGCCCACTTGGTTGGTGTTGACGTTGCTGAGCGTGAGGACGGCGTTTGTCGCGTTCGGCAAGTCGGCTCCGTTGAAGCGCCATTGATAGCTCAGAGGCCGGGCGCCCGCGGCCGAAACGCTGAGCCGGGCCGTTCCACCCACGACAACCGAGCGGTTGGCCACAACAGGCGCCAGGGCGGGCGGTCCGTCGGCAACCAGGGCTGAGCTGCTGTAGTCCGCCGCGGCTATCGCGCTGGCGTTTCGCAGACCGTCAGGGACATCGGTGCTGCCGAAGCCATCATAGCCCCAAGCCGCTACAGTGCCGTCCGCCTCCAATGCCAGGCTGTGGTCCCAGCCGGCGTCGATCGACACCACATTTGATAAACCGGATGGCACATCGACGACACGGAAGGGCCGCCAATACCAGTCGATCACCGTCCCATCTTTTCTGAGCGCCATTGCATGCCCGCCGACAGCGGAGATGGCGACGACGTTGGTCAGACCCGGCGGCACGTTCGTATTTACCGTTGAATCCTGCCCCCAGACCACAACCGTCCCGTCAGACCTGAGAGCGAGGTTGAAGTTCGGGATTGGCAAGTCACCGCCGGCAATAGCCACCACGTCCGCAAGGCCCGCAGGCGGCGGTGCCGCTCCGCCAACCGCTACGACGGTTCCGTCCGCCTTCAATGCCAGGCCGTAACCCGCCACGGCCACGACATTGCTCAAGCCATCGAAAAACACCGGTCCGCCGGAAGATGCGCTTTGCCAGAGCAGCACCGTGCCGTCGGTCTTGAGGAACAGACTGCCATCCGAGATTGCGGCGATATTGGTTACACCGTCGAGGGGGGCAGGCAACGGCCCGCCGTTCAGGGGGTTTGTATTCCATGCGTCCACGGTGCCGTCTGCTTTGAGGGCCAGCAAACCGCCGCCGCCCAAGGCCACTACGTTGGACAAACCGGCAGGCGGCTGAAGCGGGAGGAAAGTGCCCGGGGCGGCGCCCCAGGTGGCAATCTGTCCGATGGAGAGGTTTGCATCCAGGCTGCGAGCGGCGCCCCACTGGTTGCTCACCACGACCCCGTATTTGCCCGCCTGGTTCCATTGAAGATTGGTCAGGATGAGGGGGTTGGCTGTTGCCCCTGGCAAATCCTGGCCGTTGAACTGCCATTGATAGGAGAGGTCGCGGGCCGCGGCTACAACGTGGAAAGTCGCGTGCCCATAGAGAAAGGCGCTTTCGTCCTCGGGTTGTTCCAGGACGAGATTAGGCGCGACGCTCAGCACCACGTCGGGACTGGCAGCCTGGCCGAGGGGATTGCTCACGACGACGGAATAGGCGCCCGCCTCAGTGAATTGGACGTTGTCCAGTTCAAACATCTGGTTAGTGGCCCCCGGCAGTGGATTGCCGTTGAAGCGCCATTGATAACTCAGCGGTTGAGCGCCGCTGGCCGTGACCCGGATGCGAATGCCTCCCCCGTAAGCGACCGTCCGGTTGACCAGCGGGGCGGTCAGGAAGGGTGGTCCGCTGCCCACAACCGCCAGCCCGTGATTGAGTCCGGCGCCAATCGCCGCCACGTTGGTCAGGCCCGGGGGCGCTTCCATCGGCACATCAGTGTCCCCGACCTCCTGCCGGCGCCCCCAGGCAATGAAGGTGCCATCTGCCCGAAGCCCGACCGCGTAGTCGCCGCCGGCCGCGATTGCCGTTAGATTGGTGAAGTCAGGCGGAAGGTTGGTCAGCACGCCGAATCCATTCCATGCAACTGCGGTGCCGTCCGGTCGCAACGCCAGGTCCAGAGAACGGCCGCAGGCGACCGCCACCACATCGGTCAAACCGGCCGGAACGATGAGTGGAGTCTCGAATCCGCCCATTCCAGACCACGATCCCCAACCGACGACTCTGCCGTCCGCCTGGAGGGCCAGCCTCTGCTCGTCCGCCGAGGCGATGGCAACGACGTTCGTTAAACCAGGCGGCGAATTCGTTGGCGCGGCTGAGTTATTGGCCCACGAGACCACGGTGCCGTCGGCCTTGAGCGCCAGACCAGGGGCAATGGCCACGATGTTGGTCAAGTCGGGTGGCGGGTTCGCGCTAAGAGGATCACCCCAGCCAACTAACGTGCCATCGGCGCGAAGGGCCAGGCTCTTTCCGCCGTAAGCGGCAATCGCCACGACATTTCGCAGACCGGACGGAACGGTCATTTGCGTGTAGCCCAGTTTCGGGTCGTGGTAGATGCCCCAGGCGGTCACCGTCCCGTCAGCCTTCAGGGCCAGACTGTGATATTGACCTCCGGCGACTGCCACTGCGTCGGTGAGATCGGGAGGGACGTTCGTCTGTTGATAGATGTTGTAGCCCCAGGCAACCACGTTGTTTTCGGCTTGAAGGCCGGGCGGGGAGCAACACATGCCGAGGACCGCGGTGAGGGGTATAAGGACGTGAACGCGACCGAGGGGAATAATGTTTGTTCTCATAGCGAGTTACATTCGAAATGGCTTGGGCGTAGTTCATTGCGCGCGCGCGGAGGTGCGTTGCGAAAGCCAGAGCCAATCTGGACTTCCGGGAACGGGAACCTGCCCGACGAGCGCACGGATGCGGGTGCGGGGATCTCTCCATTTGTGGAGTTCGGCGTGGCCGTCGGCAAAAGCGAAATTGCAGCCGAAATCGTGGACAATGCCGGGAAAATCAACCCACTTTGGGGAAGCCATTGAGAACGCGAAGCAGGAATCGTTAAGACCGAGCACATATTCCTCGAGCAACACAAAGAGGCTGGCGGGACCGGGGTCGAGCACGGCCGAGGTCTTTCCGTAAGTGCGCCAGGGGTGGTTGTGCATGTTGGCATGCATCCCATCCAGCCAGGGGCCGTTGACGGGATAGATCGGGGGTCCGGAATGGCCACCGCCGCTAAAAGCGAACGTGCGGCAGACCGTCCCCACCGCGCCGCTGATCGAGATGGTCCGTGCCGCCGGCACAATGAGTCCCTGTTTGGCCAGGTCGGCGCCGTCGTAGCGCCCAACCCGGTTGTCCGCGGGGCAATGAAACACCTGCACGTCGCCTCCGAGATAAGGCGCGAGCAACGAGCGGTGCGGGTCGGCCAGAATATCCGAATCGAACTCATGGGCCATGCCGATGCCGGCACCACCTGCGCACCAATCATGGCCCGGAACGGTATTGCCGTCGTCGGGGTTCGGAGGAAAGAAATCGGAATTGTCCTGCGCGTAGATGAGAGTGGCCCTCATGAGGCGCCGCATGTTGTTCATGCACTGGAAGGCCTTGCTGCCATGGCTTGTGCTGGCGAGCGCCGGGGCGAGCAAGGCGGCAAGGCACAGGACGACCCCGATGACCGCTAGCAGCTCCAGGAGCGTGAAGGCCGCCGCTTCGGGTGCAGCAATCCTCCGTAACTGCCCAGGCGGTGACAGGAGCGCGGACGCCCCCGTCCGCGACCGCGGCCTTCTGGAGACGCGGACGAGGGCGTCCGCGCTCCTATCGCATACGTCAGGGGGCTTGACGTGAGCAGTTACGATCGTCCTTTCCCTGGCGGAGGCAGCGATTCTCAGTTTGGCCGCCCGGGAAGGAAGAAAACAAAAGCGACGGATGGCGTCGCACTCCAAACGCTGCGCGAGATATTGATGCGCTTGAGTGACCACGGATGCACAGGAGCTGATGAAGCCCCCGACGCTGCCATTTTTGGAATCAGAGATCGTGTTCATAACCGGGTAGAATATGGGACTGCTTATGTTCGGAATCAGAACGCCACGACGCGATAAAACCGCTGCGCGCCGGCAGCCGTCGTGTCCGTGACCGTCGCCCCGTTGCCGATGATGACGACCGGCACGGCGAGGTCCTGCCATTCCGCATCGCTCAGGCTGTTCTTGAATTGGACGTGGTAGGTCGCGCCGGGCGCCGCGGGCCAGCTTATGACGACGCCTTGGCCGGGGCTGGCGACGGGTGTTGCTTGCAGCGAGAAAGCTGAGGGGGCGCCTGAGGCGGGGAGCGCAAAAGCGAAGACATCGCTCCAATTATTGAAATCCCCCGGAACGAGGTCCGAGGCCCAACTGCTGAAAGCCAGGGTCTTGCCATCGGCGCTGAACACGGGGGTCAGGGAACGGTCGTCGGCACTGAAAGGTCCAAACAGGCTGGTGGAAACCAGGGTGGTGGCGCCGCTCACACGGTCATAGAGGAAAATATCCGGCACGCCGTTATTGTCGTCCGGGACAAGGTTGTCGGCGTCGCTCCGATAGGCGATAAACCGGCCATCGGCGGTGACGCGAACCGAACGGCTGTCGCCGTCGGCGGGGCCGCCGCCATTAAAGGCCCGGCTGAGCAAGGTATTTGTCCCGGTTTGCAGGTCGTAAAGATAAACCTCTTTTGCGGGGCTGTTGGTGAATTGAGCGATATAGGCCAAAAAACGGCCGTCGCCGCTAAAGTCCATCTCTGGAGAGGGGCTGAGCGGATCAAGCGCCGAACCGAAGACCCAGTTGGTATTGGCGGCACGGTCGAGCAGGTGCAGGCTGTAGCCTTGAGCCCAGGCGAGCCGATTGCCGTCCGGGCTGATTGCCACACCGTAAAACGATGAGGCGGCGGAATTGGTGAGGACGCGGGCGTGGCTTTGCGAATCCCAAAGGTACAGGTTGATGGCCGTGATCGGCTCGGTGAAGGCGACATAATGTCCGTCAGGTGTCATCGCGAAAGCACATAGACCCCGGGTCGTGAGAGCGTAGGTGACGCCCGACTTCAGATCTCTAAAAAACAGGTTCCCCGATGATACGCTAAACACGGACGCTAAATCGGTTGCCTGGCTGAGGAAGAGCACCCCCTGCCCATCTGCCGTGATAATCGGGGAGTACGAATCGGCATTGCCGGAACCGGCGCCGGTCTGGTTTACACTGACCAGCGTGGTCGTCGATGTTTGCAAATCGCGAACAAAGACATCCTCCGACTGATTGGCATCGCCTGGCACGAGGTCATCCGCGCCGCTGCTAAAAGCCACGTAGCGGCCATCGGCGCTGAGGGTGGCCTCAGCGGAAGCCCCATCGCCTCCCACGCCATTGGTGTTGGCGCTGACCAGAATCGTCGATTGGTTCGTCATATTCCGGATGAAAATGTCGGTGACGCCATTGGTGTCGTTCATCACCACGTCGTCCGCATCGCTCCAGAACAGAATCCGCGTGCCGTCGGCGCTCAACCCGGCAATCCCGGAGGCGCCGCTGGGCGTAACGGATTGCAGGGAGGCAGCACGGGTGGAGATCATCTGGTTTGTGCCGCTGATCATGTCGCGAACGAAGACATCATACGCCTTGTTAGAGTCGTTCGGCACCAGACCCGAATCGTAGGCGGAAAAGACGACCAGGCGGCCACCGGCGCTGATGCCCGGCGTGTCGGCTGGGTTGACGCCCGGCCCC
>JAJYHY010000578.1 GCA_021784555.1 bacterium | reverse complement strand
GGCCTGGTTCGCGGCAAGCAATACCAGGGTCAGACCTTCACCAACATCATCTATGGCTATGACCTCGATCCGGGTTCAGCAGAGTGTGAAGTGATCGCTACCCAAGAGACCTCGTCTGCTCGGGTGCGCCTATGCCGCGGCCTGCCAGGGGCGCGGCTCATGGCAGCACCTCAATCCGGAAGAAGCGTTGGACCGCGTTGGTCAGCGGGCTCGTAACGGAGAGCATCTGACCGGAGCCGGGGAGCGGTGCGCCTAATGGGGTCCAGGGGCCTGGGGCGAGGTTGTCCTTGTACTCCAGTTGATAAACCTGGCCCTGGCGAGAGGCCCAGGACAAGAGCAGATTGTTGGCGGTTAGCTGAGCGGTTATGGGCGCCGGAGCAAAGGGGGGCTGGGCTGAGGCTGAGAAACTCAGATTGTCGATAGCCAGGCCCTGCGACTTGCCCGTCGCGTCATCCATTGACCAAACCAGCCACAGCGCCGCGCCCGGGGGCCAGTTGGTGATGGCCTGTCCGGCCACGCTGAGGTCTGCCTGGTTGGCCGGCGATGTGCCATCAACCGCCGCCCCCCCCACGTCGGCGGCCACGGTGGGGAAACTCACGTTAAGGCTCGGAATGGCGGCGGCGTAATTGGTGGGGAAAGGGCCGGTGGCGCCGGGATCAATCCAATAATGGAAATCGAGGGTCTTGGACAGGCTTGATTGGCGCCAGACCTCGCCGGTGAACTGGAGGTTGATATAAGAGAGGGTATTGGTGGTGAGGTTGATCAGCTTGAGGGCAAAGGCCGTTGGCCCGGTGCTGTGGGTGGCTAGCAGACCCAGCGCGCGGTTGGGGCTGTCGGGGAGGCCGAGGCTGAGTTGGCCGCCGGTCGTTTGGTCTCCGTCCGTGGCGCCGAACTTTTCGGCTTGGGCGCTCAGGCCATACCAACCGGCGATGGCGGAGATGCCCAAGCCGCCGCTCCCGCTGGAGTTGAGAGGTGAAGCGAAGTCCAGCGGGTTGCCCAGTGAATAGGTGATGCCATTGATGGTGACCGGGTTGGCCGAGTTCACCGAGGCTAGGCCGGGGTTTGGCAGGGAATTGAAATCCTGGGTATAGACCGCTCCCGCCTCGGTGTAAGGGACGAAGGAGGAGGTAAAGGCGACGTTATTCATTCGGCCGGGCGTGGCGTAGCCTAACTCCTGCCGATAAAAGCTCTGTCCGTCGGGGACAGACCCGTAGGAGTGGTCCGGCGCGATGTTGGTATAGTCGATATAGTCGAGGACCTGGGGGGCGCCATCATAAACCCGACTCAGGGCGAGGGCGCCGGACCGGCTGGGAAGACTGAAGCTCGTGTGGAGTTCGGCCAGAGAAGAGAGGTTGGTAAGGCCATCGGTGAAAATGACCTTGAACTCTCCCGGGTTGATGGCCGCTCCTGATGGGAATGCCCAAGCGGTGAGGTTATTGTAATCGTCGGAAAGGTAGAGGCCGTCCAAGCCGACGGTTTGGCTGCTTGGATTGTAGAGCTCGACCCAGGGCGATCGGCCACCCGCCCGGTTGGTGATGCCGGTAATATTATCGGGCTGGAGCTCATTGAGCCAGAGGGGCGGGAAGGACGGGATGGCCTGGCTTACCGAATTAGCCGCGCCGGGTGTTGCCTGAGCCCGCGCTATGACGGGCGGAGTTTGCAGGTCTTCAAGGCTGTACACCGTTCCGTCGCCCGGGGCGCTGCCGGAGATACGGACCAGCAACTGGGAGCCGCTGGCGCCAGGCCGATACCAGTAGCTCAGAGTATAAGTGCCGTTGGTTACGATAGGCGCCGTATCTTCCCAGATGGAATCGGGAATCGCGTCTCCATAGCCCGTGGCCACGAGGTGCAGACTTGCGTTTCCGGAATGCTTGAGGTCGGTCGTGATGCTCGACCCGGCCATGATGGCCGAGACGTTCCAGGGGCCGGACAAGGGGCTCTCAAAATCCCCATCCGTAAGCAGGTTCGTCCCAACGCCCGGCACACTGCCCGCCACCAGGCTGAGGTCGTCGAGATAAACATCTCCCGGCGCGCCATGCATGCAGATCAGCAGTATGGGGCGCGGCGCTGTACCGGTGAAAACAACGTGCCGCCACTCTGGGGTAGGGGGCGTTGAACCGTTGGTCGCGCCGACGGCCCAGTTCCCCTCACGCCAATTGTCCTGAAGCGGGTCGATGAGTTGCAGGGAGCTTCCCGGAGAGGCGTCCGGCCAGGGCGCGGCGGTGGAGTAACGGACCCTGGAAACGACCAGGTCGCCGGCGGCTGCGTTGCCGGGCTTAAGAAGCGTGAGCATTCCTCCGTCCGTAGCCAAAGCCGCGTCAAACGTGTCGAAAACGGGCGCGGTGGCGCCGTAGGCGGCGGCGTAAGCCGCCCGGTTGGCGGTAAGGACGAGGTAGCTGTTTGGACCGATGAATGAGCCGGCGGGGAAGCTGTAGGAGAGCTCGGGGATCTCCCATCCGGAGAGGTCGTAGGCAACCGAGGCCGAGTTGTCATACAACTCGACGTATTGCGCTCCGGGCAAAGCCGGACGGCACATAATCTCATTGATGACGACGTGGCCGGCGGGCGAAGGCGGCGTCTCTCTGTAACTCACTGCCAGATAATTGCTCATCCCAGCCATCGGCTGTCCATGCATATCCACACCGACGACGCTCAAGGGATTGAGCCCCGGCGGGAGCGGCACGGCAATTCTGAAACTGGTCAGACTCGTCCAGGCAACGGGCCAAACCACACCGTTGATAGCCACTGTCCTGACTGCGACCGGGGCTGTGCCGGCGATGTAGGCGAGGTTTTGGCTGACCGTGGCCGAAGGAATCACCGTGAAAGCGCTCGCGTTGACGGCGGCCAATTGGCTGGCGATGCTCCCGCGGGCTGAAGTCAGCCAGGATTTGATGATGGACGGATTTTGGGCCGCGAGTCCGTTCGCCACGAACGCATTGTACTTGGCGTCCATGAGCGGTCCGCTCTTGCTCACATCCAACGGTCCATTGACCAGCTCCTGCAAGGCGCGCCAGTACATCCGGCGGAAGGTTGGCTCCTGGTAGATGTGCTGGGTGTTGGAGTCTTGGCCGTTGACGGTGAACAGGTTCTGGCCGGGGCTCCACGAGCCGCTGTTGCCCAAGACGATGTTGAAGTCAAACATGAGCAGTGAGTACTTGGTTCCGCGCGTGCCAATGTAGCCAAAGAGGTTCTGCGCGTTCTGGCAACCGTAGGAGTCCCAATTCCCAGCCGCGTGGTTAGCGGCGAAAACTCGCATCCAATTCTCCATGTCGGCCAGGTTCTCCATGTTGGCAACATAGTTGGGAGAACCGTAGGAACTGGCGGCATCGACCAGGGAGAAGACGTTGGTGAAGTCGCTCAACGTCGTCGGGGTGCGCCGGATCAGGAACTTGTAACGGTAGC
>JAJYHY010000577.1 GCA_021784555.1 bacterium | reverse complement strand
CGCGTGCTTGGCGGCTTGGCATGTGGACGGACCAGATGGAGTTCTCCACGATCGAGCAGTTCCCACTGGACGGTTTCACCGGGCTGGACTCCGATGGCGACCGCAATGGCCAGGGGGAAGGTCACGTAGAGGCGGGGCTGCTTGCCCCGCGAGCGGATGGCTTGAATCTTCAACGGATAGGTGGTCTGCGTTCTTTTGCGTTTTTTTGCGTGAGGGTGCTTGCCTTCCTGGGATTAGATTATCATCATTTCCCATGCCGGACGCCATCATTATCCCTTTTGAACTGCCACGACCTCCAGCCCGCCTGCGCGGTGACGAACGTTGACCGCCATGTCCTGGGCATGGCGGGTGAGGACCATGTCCACCAGGCCGGCAGCGACCTTGAGGCTTCGGATTTCCAATGTCTCGATCGATTCCGGCAGACGCGGGCTGTTGAAGTAAATCTTGCGGGCAGCGGCGTCGATGTGCGGGCCGAGGCCGGCCTGGAGCAAGAGGAAGACCGCCGCGGAGGACCACGCCTGGGGATTGCACGCCACCGGGTAGAGCGTGGGGCCTTCGCCCCGGCGGCGGCGGAAGCCGCAGTAGAGTTCGGGCAGCCGGTTCAGGTCCAGGAACTGGCTGGCATCGAATAGCGCGCTGAGAATGCGGATACTGGCTTCGTGGAACCCATAGCGGGCCAGGCCGGCGGCGATGAGGGCGTTGTCGTGAGGCCAGATCGAACCGTCGTGGCAGGACATCGGATTATAACGGGCTTCAGTACTGGCCAGGGTCCGGATGCCCCACCCGGTGAAGAATGCCTCGCCCAGCAAGTCTGCCCCGATACGCGCCGCCGCCTCGGGTTTGGCGATATCCGTAAAGAGACATTGTCCAGCGTTAGAGCTTCGAATCCGGCATGGCTGTTTGGACCCATCCAGGGCGATGGCGTAGCACTGGATTTCCTCACGCCAGAAGGCCTCATGGAACCGGGCCTTGAGCCGCTGGGCCGCTTCCCGCAACTGGAGGGCCTCTTCGCAGCACCCGAGCGCCTCGGCTATCATGGCCGCCTTCAGTCTTGCCTCATAGACGTAGCCTTGAACTTCGCAGAGCGCGATGGGCGGGGCGGGAAGCGTCCCGTCCGCGTGGAAGACGGCGTCATCGGAATCTTTCCAGCCGGTTGGATAAGCCGCCGGCGGCCCGCTGCCGGTACTCGACGAAGCCGTCGCCGTCCGAGTCGCCATTTTGCGTTGCTCGTGGAGGATCTTGCCCGGTTCGGCATCGCGAGCGAGGTCGGTTTCGGTGGCCTGGCGGGAAGCGAGGTAAGCCAGAAAGCCCCGGGCGAGGTCCGGGAAGAGCCAAAGCGTGGCCAGGGCCGTGATGATGGCGTCGCGGCCAAAGATCCAACTGAACCATGGGATTCCCGCATAAGGTTAAGGACCTGCCGGAGTCGCCGTGAGCAGGAGATGGAGATCGGCTCGGGACTGATTCATCCAATCGTCGAAATGCGAGTTGGAGGTGTGGACCAGCGTGATGTCCTTGCGGTAATTCTGGTAGGCGGTGTGGACTTCATCGAAAGCGGATTCGAAGGTCGGTCCTGGTGCGGATGGGTTTTGCACCAGGCAACTGATCCTGGAATGCAGGCGCTTGTGCTCATGCGCGTCTAGCTCCAAAAGAAACACCGCCCGCTGGGCTGAGATCGTCTGCGCCGGCAGACTGAACTGAATCACCGTCCGGCGCGTCGTGGAATCCAGCCCCTGGCAAGCGAGCACGACTTCATTCGGATTGACGGATGGAGCTAGACATCATCTTTCCGTCTTCTAAGACCCTGGCTCTTCAGCCAATGAAATATATTGTCCCCGATCCGCCTTTCAAGCGACTGGGGCAAACAACTGGCGCGTGCCCGGCCAAAAATGATAAGATATGTTTACTGTACGTCGTTAAAATATTTTTCAGGGTCCCCCCGTAGATGTCCAACCCGCTGCGTTAGGATGGTGGCATGATGAACGATTCACAAATGGAATTGGGTTTGGCCGAAGGGCCGGCCTTCCCTGGCAGAATTCGAGCTCCCCGCCGGCCCGGCAGGGCGGGGTGGTGGTTCGAACGGATGCGGCAGATCGTGGACGATGCCTTTGACTGGCAGGCGGCTCCGGCGCCGCGTCCGAGGCCGGTTCGCCCTCTCCGCACAAACGGCAAAACTTGACCTGTCCGCAACACGCTTTGAAAGTCAAGGACTCTAGAACACCACTTTGTTGAGCGGGTATTCGATGATCCCCTCCGCTCCGGCGGCTTTCAGGGCCGGAATCAATTCGCGCACCACGTGCTCGTCAATCACCGTCTCGACCGCCACCCAACCCTCCTGGCTCAGGCGCGAGATGGTTGGATTGCGCAACGCGGGCAAGCTCTGCAGCAGGTGGGCCAGGTTCTTCTCCGCGATATTCATCTTCAGCCCCACTTTGGCCTCCGCCTCCAGCGCCCCGCTCAGCAAGAGCGCCATCGTCTCGATCTTCCGCCGTTTCCAAGGGTCTTTCCACCCAGCGTGGTTGGCGATGAGCCGCGGGGTGGAATAGAGCAGCGTATCGACGATTCGCAGCTTGTTGGCCCGCAGCGACGAACCGGTCTCGGTTATTTCCACAATGGCATCGACCAATTCATGGGCCTTGACCTCCGTCGCGCCCCAGGAGAATTCCACCTCCGCCCGGACCTTGTTCCGCCTCAGATATTTTCGGGTCAGGTTCACTACCTCGGTGGCAATGCGTTTGCCTTGCAAGTCCTTGACCGACTTGATCGGGGATTGTTCCGGCACGGCCAGCACCCAGCGGGCCGGCTGACGCGTTGCTTTGCTGAACAGGAACTCGCCCACCTCATGCACTTTGGAACCGTTCTCCTGTATCCAGTCATGGCCGGTGATGCCGCAGTCCAGGTAACCATGCTCGACATACCGGCTGATTTCCTGCGCCCGAATCATCCGTATCTCCAGTTCTTCGTCATCGACGTAAGGAATATAGGAACGGCTGCTCACGGAAATGTTGTAGCCGGCCTTGGCCAGCTTTTCGATAGTGGCTTCCTGCAGGCTGCCCTTGGGCAAACCAAACCGCAAAACGTGTTTATTGCTCATTATTTATTACTTCTGCTGTTCCTATGCCGGCGATCCGGCCTCGCGCCCTATCTGGACGGGCGTGATAGAGGCGCCGGGGCCAGTCCTACACCCTTTTCCGCGCCTTCGCCATCCATTCCCGCGGAAAAAGTGAGGACTGGCCCCGCGCCTGCCCCAGACTTTTAACCGCTCCCCATTCGGACGCGCCGGCCCTCCACCCGCACGCGGCCCTGGGCAATGGCCGCGATGCACTTTGGGTATAGATTGTGCTCGGCCTCGTGAATACGCTCCAAGAGCGTCTCTGGAGTGTCGTTTTCGAGCACCGGCACGGCCTGCTGGCC
>JAJYHY010000576.1 GCA_021784555.1 bacterium | reverse complement strand
TGGACTTGAAATCCCGTATTCTGATCCGCTTGATCATATAAGCAACCAGAAGGTGCCCGATCCCTCCAGACACGCAAAGGAAAATTGCGGCTGCTCCAATAACGTCGGGCCTGCACCCACTCCAGGCCCTCGCCCGGCTCCAATCTGCCGGCCGCGGCCAGCGGCATCGGAACCCTCAGGCAATTGTCTGCAATGCGCCCTGAACTTCCGCCTCCCGCAGCCGCCCGTCGCTGGCCACGGCTTCGGTTTGCCCGGCCACGCGCGCCGATGCCAAGTGCAACGCGTCAAGGGTCCGGATGAGCAGGGGAGCAGTTCGTCGGTAACAGGCCGCCATGATGCGGTCGAATTCGGCCAGGACGGCTGGATTCCGCCGATGTGTCCCAATAGCTCACGCCGCTCCGTTGCCGCGGTCCTCCTCCAGGATCTGTTCAACCGTCAGCCCAACCTTACCGGTGGAGGCGCGGCCGCGGAGTTGATCTAACTCGGCCAGCCAGCGCTCTATTTCTTGTGGCGTTCGTTTCGGCCTCGGCACCGCAGTCAGTTTGGCCACAGCCTGGCCTTCCACCGTGATAAGGACCTCCTCGCCTTGGGTGGCCAAGGCCAACAGCCGAGGCAGTTCCGCCTGCGTTTGTTCCACTGTCGCCGTCATGAAAAGAGCCTACCCAACGTCCGCCCGCAAGTCAAAGCACAAGCCGCCACGTGAGCAGGGCGGCAACCACCACGTTGGTGTCCAGCACCCAACTCGGCGCGATCATGCCTATTCCCCCACCCGCCGCTCGGCGCGACACGCCGCGATTTCGGCGTCAATCTCTTCCATCGTGAGTTTGTCAAGCCCGCGCGCCGCGGCTTCCCGCCGGTTGGCGCTGAAGGCGCGGCGGGCGCGTAACACCTCGCCCTCCTTGGAGCCTGTTTTAAAATTCCCAGGAAAGGCCTGCGAATAGATGCTTTACTATCTCCGGAGTCTCTGCCGAGAATCGCCGTTTTGGGACGGGCTCTAATCACCGGGCGCCTCCCGCCCCATCCAGAAGGGCACGGAGATGAACCACAGCGCCGTCGAAACCAGCATCCACAGTTTGGCCTGTTCCAGGGCCGTGTTGCCGAAGAGGTAGGCGAGCGAAGGAACAATCGTGCCCGCCAAGGCGAGGCCGGAGATGATCGGGGTAACGCGTTTCATGGTCTGGACATGATTTCAGGCGGTGGCCGGCTGAAGGGCCTTCTTCTGACAGAGCTTGCTCAGGACGATATAGAGCAGGGCGGCGACAAACCAGCCCGGCAGGCTCACAAACCACATCGAGGAGTGTCCGAAAACATCAATGAGCCATAAGCAGAAGCCAATGGTCAGCAGCCAGGCCAGCCCTGCCGCCCAATTAAAGCGGACGCCGCTGTGCTCGGCGTAATAGGGCTGGAATTTGAGTTTTTTGGCCAGCCAGAAGTCCACGAAAACGACGGCGCCCATGGGCATGAGGATCATGCCGTAGAGGGCAACGAAGTCCAGCAGGCGCATGGCAATGGCCGGGAACATGCCGGCGACGGCGGCGATCATGCCGGTCACCAAGGTCACCTTGTAACGGGATGATTTGGGGAACACGGCCTGGAAGGCCAGGCCGGCGCGGTAAATGGTCGGGTTGGCGGTCGTCCAGCCCGCCACGATGACACAAAGCAAACCCGCGATGCCGCAGGCGCTGTTGGCCAAGGGGCCCGGCAACACGGCCGTATTGTGGGGGTTGGTTTGGAGCTGGAGGGCGTAAAGAATCGAGGCGGCAATCCACGCCAGGAAATGGCCGAGATACATGCCCGCGCCGGAGGCGACCGCGTGCCACGATTTCCTGGCATAGCGGAAGACCGAGAGGTCGGACATGCCGATGTGCATGGCCATGTTGCAGAACCAAGCGAAGAACATAATATGCCAGAAGGTGAATTTCACCTGGCCGGCGAGCGGGGCGCCGCCTTTCCAGATGGAGGTTTTGCACAGCGTCCACACGTCGCGCAGGGAGTGGACTTGCGTGTGGGTGGCCACCAGGAATTCCTTGAAACCAACCAGCCCGAAGGCGATGAAGACCAGCACCATCCAAGGCGCCGCGTAATTGGCGATGCGCGCCACGAAACTGTAGCCGTAGGCCGCCACCACCGCTATCAGCGCCCCCACCACCAGCACCGCGACCACCCAGCCGACGCTGTTCGGGTAGAGGTCATTCAGGCCGGGCATCGGGAAGTGAAACCACACGCCCACCGCCGTCGCCGAGACGGTTACCATCGCCCCGGCCAGAAAGCAGAACATGACGCCATTGGCCAGGTTGTAGAGGGTGACGAGGTTGCGTCCGCAAATCTTTTCGAGCTGGTAATAGAGCGTGAGCCTGGCGCGGGTGGCGATGGGGGCGGTCAGGAATCTCCAGCTCAGAACCGCCAGCAGGTTGCCCGCCAGCAGGCCGAAGATGAGGCTGAAGGCGCTGACGCCCGAGGCGACAAACAGCGGGCCGATCATCAGTTCGGTGCCGGCGGTATGCTCCCCGGCGTATTGGCCGACAAAGCTCTTGAATCCTAATTGCGCCTTGCCCGGCACCGGTTCCCGCTCGAATTCATTGACGGGATCGTGATGTTCGTCAGCCATAACAAGCTGTGGTTATCAGATGTATCACGCCCAGCGCAATCCTTAAACCCGGAATTTTCCCATTCGTGGGACGGACAGATCCCGCTTGTGGGACGAGAGCGGGGTTCGACGCTGATGCGGTTTGAGGGAGGCATCCTCGTATTTAGTTGACTGTCAATGACTTGCGCAAGATCTTCCGACTTTGGCACGGATTCCGCTATAAGATTCGCGACTCCCGGCTGTCCGAAGGGCCTGGGAAGAGATGAATTTCAAGAACGCGAGTTGGACCTATGCCAGTGCTTTCGAAGTTTTACGGGATCGTTATCCGAATGTTGTTTGTCCGGCCAATGGCGGCGCGCTTCCACGCGATCTATGGGAACAGCGAGTTGGTGGTCGGGGTGGCCCCGCTGCGGGTCATTCAGGGCGAGGCGCCTCAACGGGTGCGCGACATGGTGTTTGAGTGGGCCAGGCAGCATCAGGCCGAACTGCTGGAAGCCTGGGGCAAGCTCAGCGCCGCCCGGCAGCCAAACGCCATTGCACCGCTCCAGTAGGCATGACCAGGATTTGCGATTTTAGATTTGCGATTTGCGATTTGGGAGCTGCGCGACGGCGAACCACGCGAGCGGGGCAGTTTAGCCATCAATCGGGTGGCGTTCATGCCCTCATGTCTCGCCCGTTAAACCCAATTGCAAATCGCAAATCCAATGGCGCAGATGCAGCAGGCTGACCAGCTTGTAGCAGCGTTCGCGGTGGGCCTCCTTGCGCTCCTGGGCGCTGAGCTTCTCATAGTCCACCGGATGATTGTGCTTATCGAACCACATCACCACCGAC
>JAJYHY010000575.1 GCA_021784555.1 bacterium | reverse complement strand
TGAATCCTAACCCGGATAGTTCACGCTCCACGGGTCTGTTCCCATTAGCACCGCGGCTTTAGCCCTGTGAACAGGCGAGGCGAGGGCCAGCCAGCCGTTTTAACGGCTTCTCGTCGCAGCCTGCAAACTGTTAAAACAGTTCCAAGCTCGCGCCAGCACCCCGACACCGGGCTAAAGCCGCGGTGCTAATGGGATGGTTGGCCAAGCGTGAAATTTCCGGGCTAACGCTTGCGGCGTTGCTCTAAGGTTGCGCGTCGCGCCTAAACAGACCATGAAAATCCGGCATTGCCTGCGGGATTTTCATGGTCAATACTTGAGGGATGATTGACCGTAAGACCGACATCGGGCTGGTCCGCGCCGCGTTGAAACGCGGCCGGGTGGTGGCCCTGCTCGGCCCGCGCCAGAGCGGCAAGACCACCCTCGCCCGGCAGTTTGTGCCGGCGGACTCGCTCAACTACTTTGATCTCGAGGACGTGCGGAGTCTCGCGCGCCTTTCTCAACCCGACACCGCCCTGCGTCCGCTCAGAGGGCTGCCAGGTGAGGGTGCCTAAGGTGTACATCCGCGACACCGGCTTGCTCCACGCGCTCCTGGGTATCTCCAACCAGCGGGACCTCGAGCTTCACCCAAAGGTCGGCGCCTCCTGGGAGGGCTACGCCGTCGAGGAAATCCTCAAGGCACTGCGTCCGGAGGAGGCCTATTTTTGGGCCACGCACCAGGGCGCCGAGTTGGACCTTCTGCTCTTCCGGCGCGGGCGGCGCATCGGTGTGGAGTGCAAGCGCGCCGACGCGCCTGTGCTCACGCCGTCCATGCCCGTGGCCTTGGCGGACCTGAGACTCGACGAACTGCGCGTTGTGTATCCGGGCGAAAGACGTTACGCGCTTGCCGAACAGGTCGAAGTCATGCCGCTGGCGGAACTCCTGAACGCGAAGTGATTCCCTCCGTCTTTACTCGCCACGCAGGAAACGGGTCACTGGCCGTGGTCCCGCCTCAGGTCAGCGGCTGCCGCCGCAGCCGCCTGAAGTTCCTGGGCAGGAGCGGCACCAGCGGCTGACTCGGATTGTTCCCAGACCTTGATCGGCTCGTAAAACGTGTTCCGCTGAACCGGGATGCAGCCCGCTTCGCGAATGGCCTCAATCATTCTCGTCTCAGTTTGCAGTTGAGGTGTGTGCGCGCCGGCCATGTGGAAGATGTGTTCCTCGAGGATGGTGCCGTGCAGATCATCGGCGCCGAAGCTCAGGGCGAGTTGGGCAGGTTTGAGTCCGCCCATTCCCACCCAATAGGCGGTGAGGTGATCGAAGTTGTCCAGGTAGATTCGGCTCACGGCCATGGTGCGGAGCATGTCGAAGCCGGTCGGCGGGCGGTCCACGGGGATCTCGTTGTTATCGGGATGGTAAGGTAACGGCACAAACCCGACGAAGCCATGGGTCTCGTCCTGCAGCTCGCGGAGTTGGCGCAAATGGTCCACACGGTCTTCAAGCTTTTCGACGTGGCCGTAAAGCATCGTGCAGGTGCTGCGCCCGCCCATTTGATGCCAAAGCCGATGCACGTTCAAGTACTCATCGGCGGGTTCCTTACCCTTGGCAATCGCGGAACGAACTTCCTTGCGGAAAATTTCCGCGCCCCCGCCGGTCAGGGAATCCAGGCCCGCCTCTTTCAATTCTTGCAGCGTTTCGGGAACTGATTTTCGCGCCAGCCAGGCCAAATGCAGCACCTCGATGGCCGTAAAGCATTTCAATTGCAAGCCGGGGTCAAGCGCACGGAGGGCCTTGAGCATGCCCGTGTAGTAACTGAACGGCAGGGATGGGTGCAGTCCGCCCACAATGTGCAACTCGGTGATGCCCAGCGAACGCGCCTCTCTCGCCTTCTGAACAATTTCCTCAATGCTGAATTGGAAGCCGTCGGCGTCTCGCTTCTTGCGCGCGAACGAACAGAACTGGCAGCTCAGGATGCAGTAATTCGAGTAGTTGATGTAGCGGTTGACAATATAGCTGGCCCGCCGGCCGACCCTCTTCTGGCGCGCCAAGTCGGCAATAGCGCCCAAGCCATTGAGGTCTTTGCTCTCGAAGAGCCGCAAGGCATCTTCCTCCGAAATCCTGGCCCCCTCGCTGACTTTCTCATAGAGGTCGCGCAACGGACTTTGCTGGACGAAAAACTGCATCCATTATTCTTACCAATCCGGGCCGCTTTGGCAAATCGGGTTGATCACATCGGTGGCCAGCCCTTGGGATCGCGTCCGTAGATGGCCTGGTAAGCGCGCACCGTGGTGGGTGGTGGCCGGTCCATGGCTTCGTTCCTGGCCTGTTCATGTATCTCCGCCAACTCGGCGCGCACCTGTTCTAATTCCGCCTCGTGCTCCTTTTCCTGCTGCTCCTTGGCAAAGGCCTCCGAAGGGGAATAATCGGCCGGCTTCTGTTGCGCCTCCCGCAGCGGCGACAAATCCACCACACCCAACTCAGGGAAATGGTATTCCCAGTCGGCGCCCAGGGCTTTGAGCCGGCGGAAAATCGTCTCATAAACTGGCGAGAGGTCGGCGCGCCCGGAAGTCCAGATCGTTCCCATGTAGAAGCGCATGCAATCCCCTTCCGGCCAGGAGCCGATCCTGCCGGAGAGGTATTCATCCAGAAACGCCGAGGAACCCCGGAACGAGCCGGTGTCGGCAACCCGTCCGTCGGCCGTGATCACCTCATGGTTGTCCGAGAACACGTCCCACAGGCACTGGCCAACCAGTTCCATGATTTCATCCTCCGTCTTCACCTCCGTCTCCTCCCATTCGGCGCGGACCTCTTCGAGCGTTGGCTCGGGCCGGGGCGCAAGGTCTGGATTGCTGGGCTCGCGTTTCCTGCGGGCCTGGATGACGCCTTCGATATTTCGATGCACCTGCACCCGCTCCTTGAACACCTGCTCCGGTGAGGGGTGAAAACATGCCAACAAACGTGATTTCGCCCAGCCTTCCGGCGCTATCTCGTCCTGCACGTCCGCCCCGGCGAAGCCGTGCGGGAAAAGCCGGTCGAACAACTCCTTTAGCTCGATGTCACTTAAACGCTCGCGCTGTTGTTCATTCATCATAGCCTTTACTCACACGCATACTGCCATCAACGGCCTGCCCTTTCAACCCCGATTGTCCGGTGGCCATTCCGGCGCGAGAACAAAGGCAACGAAGAATGGTGTCGTCCGCCCCCCAGGCCCACGGCGGGTGACAGGGTTCCCTGGAACTTGTTGTGCCGCAATGGTTGACAGTTTGTGCGGGACATCCTGCCGCTCCCGTGCTTAACTGGCTCCATGTCAGTTCATCCCTAGGATTGCGCCATTGGCGGGGCTCCCAGCGAGACCCAACTCCAAGAATCGGTCACCCTGCGCCTTATCGAGGACTCGGAGCGGGAGCGCTTCGATGAGCAGTTAAGCACCAAGCATTATCTCAAA
>JAJYHY010000175.1 GCA_021784555.1 bacterium | reverse complement strand
TGCCGGCCGGGCGGCATGGGAACATCGGCATTCTCTCCTTCGCCGATGGGCGGGTGGAGCGGTGGAAATGGAAATGGCCCAAGCAGTTCAAGAAGAAACAGAGCTATTGGAAACGGGCCGAGAACGCGGCGGACCTGGGCGACTTGCGCCGCTTACAGCAGGCGATCCTGCCGGTCGCCCAGTTCAAGCGCCAGCCGTAGGTTATGGACTTTGGAGGGGCGACGTGTTCTAAGGCGCCTCCAACACCTCCAAGGGGTTGGGCGGTTTTCGCCCATTAGCATGCGACCAGGAGCTGGAAAAGGCGCTGGCCAAAGCGTTTTGCTCCTGGCTGGGAACTCGGATTCGAACTCATCAAAAAAGCAGCCTAACAGTTACTTGGAAGGCATCTTCAGGGCTGGCTGGTCACCTGCGACCATTCCATCTTCTGCATCGCCGCGTATAGGGCAAAGGCCTTTTCGTTTTGGATCAGCACGGCTCGGACCACGCTGGAGTCATCCGCCCGGCCGAGATTCAACACGGAGTCGGGAATGATGCCCACCTTCTTGTGCGAATAAATCAGCGCAAAGGCCGCCTGGGCGAAGGCCACGTAAGGCAGGTCTTTGTACGCCCCTTCCGCCGCGTCCTCAACGGCGTTGGCCAGGAATTCGAGTTGATCCGCCAGGTGCGGAAACAGGGGTTCGTAAATCTGAGTAAACTCGAGCTTCCACTGCGCCAAATGACGCAGCATCTTTTCGACAATCGCCGGGGTGATGTTCACCGCCCCGCGATTTACAAAATCCACTATCTCGGGCATGGCGCGGACTCTACTCAAAGGCCCGCCGGAGGGAAAGAGAATAATTCGTTACTGCTCATGGTGGTCGTGGGAGCGCGGACGCCCTCGTCCGCGTCTCTGGAAAGCCGCGGTCGCGTACGAGGGCGTCCGCGCTCCTATCGGTTCAGCAATTCAAGACATGCTGCTCGTGTTTGTCGCTCAATATCCTGGCGGAATCGGGATGGCGCCGGGGACGAGATAGGAGTGAGTCCATTCGGGCGAGGGCGGCTTCTGGTTGCTTTGCAACATCGTTTTCCAGTCTGGATCGGAGAGGCGGCTGACGCCCGGCACTTCGAATTCATAATGGCTGAAGACAGGGCCGGCGTAAACCGCATGGTCCGCGCCGTTATCCACCGCAATGAGCATCATATTGACGTTGCCCACAGCATCATGGATAACGGCGCCAGGATCACCGGTGATTTCGTCCGGGAGGTCGGTGTGAACATCGGCCACCAGCGCATCCCAAACGTCGCAGTCGGGCGCTTGTGTTGCGCCCCCTGGCCATGGGTATGGGCCTCCCTCCAACTGGTTGAGCTCATTGCTATAGTAGAGAGCGGGATACCACCCGCTCCAGGTGCGCACGCCTACATAATCGATCGACCGCTCAACGACGTCCTTTAGGAGTTGGGTTTCCTCCGCGGTAAATGGCTGCTGGGCCAGCTCTCTTTCAGCCATGTCCTGGAGCGTAGCCATCTGGCCGGCGAATGTGTTGAGGAATTCGACCTCCTGGGCTCTCACGGCAGCCAGGTCAAAGGTGGCGGTGCCGAAGCCCGTATGGTTCGAAACGGTGACCTGCCCGGAGAGCGGCAACTGTGACAGCGCGCCGGCGGTGACGTGTGCCAATTGTTGCATATTGAGCCAGAAACCGGGGATTGGCTCGACAAATCCGGCGGGGTAACCGCAGAGCACCGGCTCGGTATAGGACTCCTTGACGTAGAGAAGCGTGTCGTGGCGCAACTCCGTCCAGGAGGCGAGTTGGGTTTCGAGCGTCTTCATGGCCCAGGCGCGGGTGCGCATCGCTTCGGGATAATTGGGGTCGGTTGTCGGCACGGACAAGGAGCGCAGGGCGTCCAGCCAGGCCGTGTAGATGCTATTGGTCCAGGCCGCGGGGTCCTGGCTCTGAAGGGTGTTGCGCGCGGCCAGCAGGTTGTGCTGATAAGGAAGACCATCCCGGAATGGCACGCCATTGGTATCGTTGATTTGCCTCACGATTTCCGGCACCGCCTGGCGGTTGTCGAGTACCGCAAAGGCCACGTCCAGGCAACTCGGTTTGCGCCGGATAACTTTCCCAAAGATCGTTCGAGGATCGTCGGCGTACCAGAGCACGCGGTCGAAAACGACCTGGGAAAACACCCAGCTATCCGGCACAAACTTCTGGCCGGTGAGCGTGAATGAGCGAGGCAGCTTCACCTGGGCAGGGCTGAATGGAGAGTAAAGGACGGAACTATGAATATTCTGAATACCCAACTCGCCCGTGAGCAGCCGGGTCTGCAAGTTGGTGAGGGTAAGCAAGTCCGGCACATCCGCCGGCGACTGGATGTTGGCGCTGGCCAGGAGGTCGTCCAGTTGAGCGAAGGTCATGGAATCGGTCTGCCCGACAAACAGCAGGGTGATGGCGTCGAGCATGGACCAGTTGGTAAACTGGCCGGACTGGGCCAGGAGGTATTGCATGACCACAGCCGCGCCCAGTTGGCGGATGTCGTCCTCTTTGTTGGGCTCGAAAGTCGCCAAGCGCAGATCGATTCGCCCGCACCACATCATCGTCTGAAAATACCGGCCCAACCGGGGAGAAGCCTCATAATGCCCGCGAATCTTGAATTGAGAGAAGTCCACATTGCGCGCGGCGCCGAACAATGGAAAGTCGGTGATCACAAGATTGGTGATTGCCGCCAGCGTATCGGCCACCTGCTGCGGTTGGCCCTCCACATTCAAGGCGTTTGCCACCTCTTTCCCTGCCCACAGGCTCCGCGCCACTGTCAGGAAATAATCCGCGTCCAGGATGCTGTCGCGCAATGGGCCGGAGCCGTACTGCTGCCAGGTTGCGGGCAGTTGAGCGGACATGTTGGTCAGAACCTGTTCGAGGAGCGTGGCCAACGTCAGCTCCTCGATTTCGGAGAGCATGCTTTGATAGGAGCGATGCCAGGCGTGCAGCACCGAATCGGCCGTGATGAACTCCGGGAGGTCGGCGTTGAAAATCCGGTAGTAAGCGTCGCCGAAGGTGGGGGAACCCAGGCGCTGACTTACCACAAAACCGTTGGTCATAAAGATGGCGCGCTCCTGCGGGGTGAGTTGGAAATTGTAACTGATGGGCGGGTTCCAGTTGCCGTACTGCATGTAGAACACGTTGGTCGAATCGAAATTGGTCCAGAACTGCGCGGTGGTTGGGTCCCAGGTCAGTTCAGGAACATATTGCGCGGTGGAGGCGTTGGTGGCGACGTCCTCCACCGCAAGAAGCCCAACTGGTCCAACTCTTTCTGGAACTGCTCGTCGTATCCGAAAACCTGCGCCCCGCCCTCCCCAACCTGGTTTGTCGTTGTCGAGTCGGGATTGGCGATCACGCGGAAAAAGCTCGGCGCCGGCGGCTCGTCCAGCGACAGGCTCAGCCGCGGCCCGGACCGCCCTTCGATGCCGCGGACCTTGCCGCCGACGGGCGTCCAATGATTCAGGTCCGTGCTGTATTCAATTTCGTACTCGGGGAAGACCCGTTGCGAAGAGGAGTTGGTCATGGCCGCAGGCCACGCCAGTTCAATCCGTCCCGTTGCCGGTTTGAGTGAGAGCGATACCGGCCCGGCGTAAGTCGTTTTGGAGAGAGACGCGAGAAGTCCGAAGCTGATAAGGTAATAACCCGTTACATATCCGGCCTTCAAGGGGACCGGATAGGTACCAAGCCTCGACGTTGCCATGCTGCTCGACCCTTTCGCGATGCGGTCGGTCAAGCCGGCGCGTCTCCACACGTTTTAGGACTTGAGGCCCACGACCGAGTCCGTCACCCATTGGAAGAGGGCCTCCGGGGTGAGGGCTCTTGCAAACAACGCCTTCGCGTTCAGACCGATTTCAACGCACTGTTGCGCGTGGGTCCTCGCCCACTCGATCTTTTCGACGAGGTCCTGCCAATCGGAGCGACACTCCAGGTAATGAAAATCCGGGATCAGTGGCTCCGAATTGGGCAGGTCGATGGAAAGCCTCGGCGAGACGGTGCATGCTCCGAAGGCCATGTACTGCAACTGCCCGCGGTCCAGGATGTCGAGGCGGGCCCCCGGGACGCAGACGGAGATGAGGGCGTGTTCGATTTTTCTCCAGAATTCGATCTGCGTCGTCAGCGTTCCATCAAACTGAGGGCCATAGGTCTCCCGCAGAAGAGATCGGACGTATCTCCGCCGCGCGGCGTTCTGCGTGTGTGGCGTCTGGTTGCAAAGGACCAAACCCTTGGCGCGGTATTCGATCTCGCGGACCAGCCCACGATACTCGCTCCAGTTATGAAATGAGACGGGCGAAAATGCAAAGATTTTCGGATAGCACGAGTGAAGAGCCCGACTGTAATGGAATTTGAATACCGCGTCCGACTGCGCAATTTCCGCGCCGACGGACGTGTCGTGGTAATCGCTGATATCGAACAGGAGGGATGCGCGACCACACTCCAGGTGGAAATGGGTCCTGCTCGACTGGTGCGAAAGCGTGGGCTCGAAGAAAGCGATCCGGCAACCCGCCTCTCGCAAGACGCCTAGCACGGAGGCGAAATGCGAGGCATAGTAACGGTGGGCCGTATCTGCAAACTCAGGCGCGTACCGCGGAAAGCTTACCAGCCTCATGTCGTTCCATTCGAAAATCGGCTTCACCGGCTATACATCCCGGCCGTCGTGCCGAATCTCGGTATCGCCGCTCTCTCCAGAGCCTCGTCCAACGCGATGAATGGAAAAACCCGCAAGGCGCTCTCGGGGTTGAGGTTAAAGACGCGGTGTCGCCCTGCGCGAAGATGGGGCTCCAGCTCGTCGAGATACCCCTGCAAGCACGCGTACGTGTGCGCGTTGTTTGCGACCATCACCTTGTTCCGCCTTTCGGCGAACCAATAGGGCCTCTTCGCCTCCATATGCATATCGCAGCCAACGAGGAAAATATTTGCGAAGCCCAGCAAGCAGCAGATCTTCAGAGCCGGCAGGAGCACCGATCTCCCGCCTCCGAGGTCCGAATGGTTGCCCCAGTTGAAGGTCCGCTCTGTGAGCCACGACGAGGCGCAAAACCTTTCGTTCCTCAGAAACCAAGCGACATTCGGGCAGTCGGCGGCGGTTGTGCTCGAGTACTTGTTTTGCCGAGAGTCCCAAAGTCGGCCGCGGAGGTTGGCGAATGGCGAGAACTTGAGAATCGCGGGATCCTTCCATATGCATTCCACAAACCTGTGCGGCGCATCGACGCACGCCCAAAGGTTGGGGTGGAACGAGAAGGCGCCGTTGTTAATCCCAAAGGTCAAAACGCCAGCCCTTTGCAGTGCCTGGCGCAGGCTCGGGGTGCAGCTCGGACCGTTGCAGATCACAAAAACGCTTTGGCCCGAGTAAAGATCGTCCAACGCAAGCTGCCTGCCGTCCCCGCGAAAGAAAAACGGCCGACGCCGCAAATTGGCTCGATCCATGGAGGTTGCGCTCTTCAAAAGATGCAGGTCGTTGAGGTCCTCGTACGAAGACAGTTCCTCCCTCAGCTCGAGGCGTACCTCAGCCTCGACGGTCTTCGCTCCTCGGACCGCCGACCCATTCATCTCCCCAGCCGTCCGAATTCCAGCGTGACATCGGGGCCAAGCGGTGCGTGCCGGGCCTTGAGAACGAACCCGTGACCGCTTCGTTTGACCGAATAGCGGGCCGCGACGCGGCGCAACGCGGCCTCGTCAACCGTGCCGTCTGCTTTAACTGCGCCAAGCCCCTCCAGGAACATGTTACGCATGGTTTGAGTACGGCGGCACTTCCCCCACACCGATCTGAACACCTCCAGCCACTTCGCGGCGGGGATTGGGGTGTCAACGTCAGATTTCCAAGCGTCTACAGCCTCCTTGAGCTGCGGATACGACCTGGAGTCGTAAATGGGAGCGACCGACCGCAACCTGCGGAGGGTTAGGCCCGCCGCCGAGAGGATTTCCCCCACGGACCTCGATGCCAAAGCCTGCGGAATTGGAAAGAGGTTTAGCTCTGCGAGCCTGTCAACCACTCGCTGCTTGGTCAATCCCGGCTCTGCGGAAAGAGCGGCCAGCCGCGCCGCGCAGTATTCGAGCTCGTTTGTTATTGTGGACGGAAGATCGCATTTCCACGGGCCGGAATCCGCTGCGACAAGCCGCTCGAAATGGCCCTTGCTCGCCCTCGCCATGTTGCCGGCGTTCCCGGCTGCCGCGAGCAACGTCGTCTGGACAATTGCCATGCGCGTCGCGAGCGATAGGAGTAGAGGTGGGTTCCCGGCCAGCCAGCGGGCAATGCCAAGCGAGGCGGTCAGCTCGCCGTCGCCCTTGAGCGGCCCACCATTTTCGAGGGACCGAAACTCGAACCGCCGCACTGATACCCTCGCGAGGCCCATCAGGCGGGACTCCAAGCCCACCGTGCCGTAGAGGCCGGTATCGTGCCCCGGCGCATCGAGCCCCCAGTCGCAACGCCTCGCTCGTGCGCCTTCCTCCAGCATAAACTCGACCTCGGCCGTTTCATGGAGGAAGCGACGCCTCGCGGCGGCCGTGGGGTTGCCTCCGCCCGCCACGAGCTTGGAGACGCTTGGGTCCTCGAGCACCCAAGTCCCCCGGTAATACAGCAGGGCGGCGTTACTGACAGCACCGGCCCCCGCCGTGGCCAAGCTAAGGACGAAAAACGACGCCACCAACCGAATACGCAACGTTGCGTCCGCGCGAGAAGCAAGATGAAGTCTTCTGAACATAAGGGCTCCTGGGCTCCAATTCCCCCTCAAGATTCGGTCAGCAGGGACCCGCCCCGGCCTTCCACGCGCCCTGGGTCGGCAGCGTCGGTTTGAGTTGATCCATAATGTACTTTAGGACCTTGTCGTACGTTGTCTTGTCGTCCTGCGAAACAGCGTAGACGGTGTCGAATATTTGGTCCGTGAACCACTGCGTCACGAGTGAGACGAGCGTTGGGTATAGTTCGGTGTACGCGGCGAGATCGATCGGCAAGATGTCCCCGCTCGTCGCAATCAGCACCTCCTCGGTATCCTGTAAGGTATAGGTATATGTGTAAGTCCTAACCGCCGTCTTCCAACGGTGGTTTGAGCAGCAATCGCTGACGTTTGCCTCCCACGTGACGGTGATCTTATCGACAATGCCGCCGGGGTTGTAGTTGAGCGTGTGGTTTTTGACGTTCTTGGCGACCCACTGATTGGCGTCAGCAAACCGGAGGCGGCCGAACGAACACGAGCTCGAGCTCGAGCTCGACGATGACATAATTAGTTTCCTTTCGATTCGTGGGCAGCGCTCACTGGTCACCTGGCTGCCCGTTACGCAAATAGTGAGATAGGCCGTCCAGGAACGGGATCAAGGATTATTTTCCAATTTTTTTCCCCCGGCTTTCCAGCGTGGCGGCTCACAAGGTTATACGGAACTCGTTGTGCGGCAGCGGCTGAGAGTTTGTGCGGAACATCCCGCCGATCCCACGCTTAACCGGCTCCATGTCAGTTCACCTCTGCGATTGTGCCACTGGCTGGACTCCCAGCGAGACCCAGCCTCAGGAGTCGGTCATCCTTCCCCTTATGGAGCATGGCGGCGTGCGGATGACGGAAGAATACTGAAAAGGGATCCCACGGCCTATTGAGGCTCCGCATATCAAGAGAACGACCCTGGCCACCGCCCTGAGCGATTGATCGGCGGTGAGCCGGACTAAAGCCTGGCGATTTCGCCCGTCCGGATGGATTTCTCCTCCGCCTCACAGATTTCGAGCGCGTGCAGGCCGTCATGGGCGGTGACTGTCGTGGGGCGTTGTTTGTCCCGCACACATTCGAGCATGTAGCGGATTTCGGCGTTGTAGCCATCGGTCCCTTCGTACTCGACGAAGCGGGGAGGCTGCCCCTTCTCGGTGATGCGCATGGCATCCGGCCCCCGTTCGATGTCGTAATCGAGTGCGGCGCGCTCGCATAGAATCGAGTAGCCCATTCTGAATCCGGCGGTCAGGAGCCAGCCCCCCTCGGCGCAGACCTGCGGCCCGCCGGGATACAGGTACTGCGTCACCACGTGGTCCACTGAACCGGCGCTTCCGCAGACGCCGGTGGAGAAGACGCCCGCGGGCCGACCGAAAAGGAACTGGATGAAGTCCGTATCATGGATGTGCAGGTCGAACAGGGCTCCGCCGATGTCGGTGGTGTAGGTGCCTTGCCCGCTCCAGCCCGGCATTTCGGAGAGGCGCTGAAAACGGGCCGAGAGGACCTTGCCGTAGGTTTCCTCAGCCACCGCCTGTTTGAGCCAGCTCCAACCCGGCCAGAAACGCATGCACATCGCCGGCATCAGAAAGCCGGGACCAGCGGCCTCGGCCTCCAGGATCTGACGGGCCGCCGCCGCCGTGCGAGCCATGGGTTTCTCGCAGAAGACGTACTTGCCGGCTTTGAGCGCGGCAATCGCTTGCTCGGCGTGCAGCGGCGTGGGTGTGCAGAGGTCCACGAGTTCAATTTCCGGGTCGGCAAGAATGTCCTCGATTTTGCGGAAAACTTTGATGTCGCGTCCAAGGTCAATGTCCGCGGTCTTTTGGACATTGCCCGCCACACCGGGCAGAATCCCTTTGACCGGCAGGCGGACCGCATCGCAAACGGCCGCCACCCGCGCCGACGCTGCCGCCAGGTAGGCCCGCAAATGGACCGAACCCATAAATCCGAGTCCAACTACACCGACATTGATTCTGTTATCAGAAGTTTTCATCTCACTCGCCACTGCGGTCATTTTCGATTTTTGATTTGCGATTTGCGATTTGCGGTCTGTGATCGGCTTGGCACGGCGTGACTAGTCCGTTACACCACCAATGCACCACTACTCCACCCTCAGTTGCTCCGCTCCCAACCCCACCACCCCACCAATCCACTACTCCATCACTCCACTACTCCACCCCTTCACCGCCCCATCCCGATCACCATCTCGCGCGCTGTCCGGACATCCGCAAGCCTCTGGTCGCCCGCCTCCCGTTCGATAACGAGATCGCCATTGAAACCCGCTTCTTTGAGCGCGTCGAAGAAGGCGCGCCAATTGACCTCGCCCGTTCCGGCGGGGACTTCCTCGCCCCAGGTGCCTGGAGTCTTCGTGCGGCGGGCATCTTTAATGTGGACCTGGCGTATCCAAGGGCCGAGGATCCGCACCGCCTCCACCGGGTCGCCCTTTTCATAAAGGATCATATTGGCGGGGTCGAAATTCACCCCCACCTCGGGGCGGTTCAAGTTCCGCAGGAATTCAAGCAGGACGGCCGCCGTCTCCTGTCCCGTCTCCAGGGCCAGCACGATCTTCTCCGGAACGAAGGTCTCCGCCACCTCAATCACGCGGCGAAGCATCTTCTGGTAGTTGGGGTCGGACTGGTCATGAGGGAGAAAACCGGCATGAAAGGTTACGAGCTTGAGCTTCATCTTGGCTGCCAGCGTGGCGGTCGCCTTGATATTCTTGCGGTTCTGCTCCCAGGTGCCGTCCGGGGCGATGCCGCCCGTAGCCCGAATGGTCTGAAGAGTGGTGTAATCCTCGCCGACGCAGCCGAACATGCCCGAGACGATGCTGACGCCGCTCTGGTTAAGCTGCGCCTGGACATCGCCCCAGACGGCGGGCGATTCACGGACCGGGTCCAGTGCCAGTTGAACGCGGTTCAAGCCGCTGGCTCGGAGTTTGTCAACCAGGTCGCCGGGGCTTGAGGGTTGCAGAGACCAACTGCAGACCGCCAGCCCCTCCGCAATGGAATCGTTCTTCATGGGGCCTAATTTAGAGGCTGAGACGATTTTGAAAAGAAAGAAAAAGCGTACCTGCTCAGGTGGTGATAGGAGCGCGGACGCCCTCGTCCGCGACTGCGGCTTTCTCGAGATGCGGACGAGGGCGTCCGCACTCCTATCGCATGACTGAGGCGGCGTGACCTGAGAAGTTACGAAAAGGCGACGTGGGGGGGCGCTGAGTTTATGGATTCAGAGCAGCAAGCCCCCCGCGAATGCGAAACAGGCCTCAGAGCAATTCGGGGTAGCTCGCGCGCAACCACTCGTCCACGCGCCTGCGGAGAAACCCGGCTAGGGCCACCATCTCATCAGCCTCCCCTCGGGAGGCCGCTCCGGCAACCTCATAACCGCCAAGGTTCCGTTTCTTTCGAAAGGCATCGAGCTGCGTGACTAATTTGCGGTCCGCACCGACCGTATGTTCCAGGCTTAAGATGACCCTGTAATGATGAGCCTCCCGTGAGGGCGCATACCCGCGTGCTGCCAGCGCGGCCGCAGCACATTGAAGCGCGGCGTTGTAAGCGATGGCCAGGCGAGCAGGGCCCGTTTGGTCTTGCCGAACAGGGCGGTCGCGAGTTGGGCTGAAGGTTCACTTGCACCCATTCCGGGTACGAGTGTTCCACCTTTGGGTTCGATCGTCAACCTCACGCTGGCCTCAGGTCTGGGCCTTGACAGAAACAGTCGCAAGCCTGGGCACACGCGCCCGCCATTTGTTCGCCGCGCGGCGGAATCTTGCGTAACCGCCGCAGTGTGTTAATGTCGCGCGCGATGGGTCGGCTCGTTGTTGCTGAGGGTCAAAACGAGAGCCGGACGGGGATGCGGTGAAACCAAGATCCTTATGATTTTAAGAGCTATTCGTTGCCAGGTCGCCGAACTGCTGTTGCCGGCGGCCATGTTTGTCTTCGCGTTTGCGGGGCGCAGCCAGGTCTTGGAATCGCTTTACTCGTTCGCGGCCACCAACAGCTATTATCCATACGCGGGCCTGGTGGAAGGGAGCGATGGAAACTTCTATGGCACAACTTATCAAGGCGGGACGAGCGATTCCGGCACGATGTTCAGAATCACGCCGGGAGGCGGGCTGACGCTGTTGGTTTCATTCACTGGCGCAAACGGGGCCTACCCGAGTGCCGGGCTGAGCTTCGCCAACGACGGCAATTTTTACGGGACGACCGAGTCCGGCGGCGCGAATAACCTGGGCACCGTGTTCAGAATGACCCCGGCCCTGGTCTTAACCACCTTGGTCTCATTTAATGGCACGAATGGGAGTCTTCCGCGGGCCGAGTTGATACAGGCCAGGGATGGCAATTTCTACGGCACAACGTATGAAGGCGGTGCGAAGGACCTCGGCACGGTGTTCCGGATGACTCCTGCCGGGGCCTTAACGACGCTGGTTTCCTTCTCCGAGAATGGCAATGGCACGAATCCTCGCGGCGGATTAGCGCAGGGCGGTGACGGAGATTTCTACGGCACAACCTCCCAAGGCGGGGTTGGCGGCGCGGGAACCGTCTTCAAGATGACGCCCGCCGGGGCTTTGACGGTATTTGACTTTTCCGGAAGCGGCCATCCCATCTCCCCGCGCGGCGAACTGGTGGAGGGGAGCGGGCGCAATTTTTACGGCGCAACCTATTTCGGAGGCGCGAGTAACTACGGCACGGTATTCGAGCTTTCGTCCGCGGGCAAGCTGAGCACGCTGGTTTCCTTCTCGGGCACCAATGGCAGCTATCCGGCGGCGGGTTTGACGATTGGGAGCGACGGCAATTTTTACGGCACGACCTATTCCGGGGGTGCGCTCGGGTTTGGGACGGTTTTCATGATGACGCCGTCCGGGCAACTGACCACGCTGATCGCATTTGCCAACGGCAACGGCCGTTACCCCTTGGGCGCCCTGTTGGAGGCCGGCGATGGCAATCTCTATGGGACCACTTTCTATGGGGGTGTCAACGGGGTTGGCACCGTCTTTAGGATCGTGCCCACCTCGCTGCCCACCACGCCGGCGGAGCTCCAACTCAACCTCTACGCCGGGTTGACCCTTGACGGGACGGTTGGCGGAGAGTACCTGATTGAATACGCCACCGACGTGGCGGGCACGAATTGGATGCCCCTCACGATGATTACGTTGCCCAGCAGCCCGTATCTGTATATCGATACCAATGCGCCGGCACAGGCAAACCGGTTTTACAGGGCAGTTTCACCACCACAGTAGGGGCCAACAGCTTGCTATGACCGAGGAATTGTGGCCCCCCCGCCCTTCGGCTTGAGCTAGTGTCGTGAATCGCCTGGGAGCAGGTGCTGGGGGAGGCTGGTCAAGGTAGCGTGACTTCCGTGATAGGTGATGAGCCACACCCGGTCGTACACGCTGGCTTTCCATCGGACCCGGGCGTGACGCACGCCCAGTTCCCTGGCTAAGGCGGGGAGGTCGTGATGGACCCAGCAGATGACCACGGTCTTGCCGTCCAGGGCGGGGTCGGCCAGGATTCGCCTTGCCAGGTCGGCGTGCTGGGCGGCCCTGACGGGTGTCTGAATGGAGAGCCCCAGCCGATTGGCCAGCGGCGTCAGGGTGTCCAACGGACGGCGACCATGCCCGCGAGGACTGACAAGAGGCGCGAACAAGGCCACCGGGAGGCCGTTAGTGAGAAGAACTGGTTTGGCTGTCAGAAAGGATACCAGCGCCCGCGCCCGTTGCTGTCCCCGCTCGGAGAGGTCCCTGTCCCGGTGGTTTGAGGTTTTTTCCGCGTGACGGAGCAGGATGACCTCGGCGGGTGCGCCCAAGGCCGTCTGGGGGCCAGCCAGGGCGAGGATGAGAAGGAGAAGATACTTCGGAACTTCAACTTGGCGTGGGCCTCCGACGTCATGTTTCCAGCCCGGCAGTTGTCTCCGGCTCGTGAATGCTCGCGCGCGGCATTGTCCCGCCAACGAATATAAGAATCCAAGCATAGAGCATCGAACTTGTGACAAAGTACCCCAAGGCATTCCCAATGCCAACAACCAGCGCAGGAAGGCGAATCGCTGCACCGCCCAGGGCACACAGCATGCCTTCGATCTGGTCCAGGTATTCGCGCCCCAGCACTTCAGCCGGGATCGGTTTGATGGTCAAATCGTCGTGAAACCGCTTTCCCCGGTAATTCTTTCCCCGTTCGAGACCTCCGGGCAGTCCGTAGCTCTGATAAAGGACCGGCATTTTTCCTCGGGGCGCGCAGGCGGCCACAAATTCCCCAGTCCAGGTCCAGAGCTCCACAATCTTGAGGGCTCCGGAACACCATTCAATCCTCGAACAGGAGCAAGAGACAAAAAAGAGCGAAGGCAGTCCACGCCTTCGCTCCTTCCAGCCGATGGATTTTCGCGAGGTTTAGGAAGCGGCCGTGCGGCAGGAGAGGCAACTCAGGACCGCGCAGAGCACCAGGAAGAGGGTCAGGACCGAATGGACCTGAAAGGGGAAGTCAAAGTAGGAGTGGAGGAGGCATCCGCCCAGTGAGGCCCAGAGGAGCATGAGGAAATATTTGTTGGCGGGGATGCCGGGGCAGACAAACCAATGGGTGAAGGTAAGGAAGAGGAGGAAGAAGATGGGGAGCAGGCCGAACCAGCCGAAGGTGATGAGGGTTTCGAGGTAGTCGTTGTGCATATAGGCCAGCCACTCATCCTGCTCGGAGGGGCGATAGAGCTGGTACAGAGTTTCAAGTGTTCCCGGGCCGGAGCCGAACTCCTGATTGTCGCGAGCCATGTAACGTCCAGTGATATAGAGTTCTTCGCGCGCGTGATAGCCTTCTTGAATCATCTCCATTCGAGGGGCCAAGGTCCGCCAGCCCAGAAGAGCGCCGCCCACGATAGCGCCGGCCAGAACCGCCAATATCGGAGCTTTGCGCCTCCAGGGTTTGCGCCACTGCGCCATCCACAGGATGCCGCCGGCGAGAATGACGTTCATGATGAGAACGATGGCGGTGCCGCGGCTGGAGCAGACCAGCGGGCAGATGGCCATCAGCGCGACACAGGGCAGCAGCTTGGCGGCCTGGCGCTCGTGGAGACTGGAGAGGAGGTCCCGGCGACCTCCAGAGCTGACAAGGGCCCACCAGAAGCCCAGGAGTGCGGGCCAGAGCAAGTTGAAATACTGGCCGGCATTGGAACGATAGGCCCAGGGGCCGAACTGAGAAGTGGCGCTCGTGTCGAAGCGGGGTTGAACGAGCCAGAGCAGCTTGTTGCCTCCATCCACGCGCTGGAAGAGGCCCTCGACGGCCAGGACGGTTCCGTTGATGGCCAGCAGCCAGAAGAGGCGGCGGAGGCGGGCCGGGAGGCGGGAGCGGGAGAGTTCGCCGTCGCGAAAGAGGGCCGATTCGCCCGGGGACAAGGTCAGGAGCCAATCGCGGAGGCTCCAGAAGAAGCCGGCCAGGCCAAGGTATTTCCAGAAGGCACTCCAACTGGCGGCCTGGTCGTAGCTGTGAGGGAGCCACGGTATTATTTTGCGATACTCGAAGCTCCAGGATTGGGGATGGTAAATGGCGCGCGCATTCCAGGCGCTGACGAGGCAATAGGCCAGCACATAGATTGTCGTGGCGGCAAGAAGCCAGGTGAAATGGCGCTCTCTCTTCAGGCGCTTGCGGGCGCCACGGTGGCTGGAACTCGAACGGTGCGGGCGGGTGGTGGTTTGTGGGGTGCGGGATGTTGATGGAGCGTGTTCGCCGAGAGGCTCCTGGAGGAGGGAGGCAGTTGGTTGGAAGGCGAGTGCGGAGGGGTGAGGGTTCGAGGCGGATCGCTCGATGGCTGGTATGCGCGGCTCAAGGGTTGTGGCCGGGAGATGGCTGTTGAAGGTCTCATGGTCGCCGTTTCCGCCATTCCGGCCTCTACTCCCGGCGCCCTCCCGGCTGGTCTCTGGCCATTGCAATGGGTGATAGCCGATGAGACGGATGCAGAGCTTGAGAAGCCAGAGGCCGCCCAAGGCAAAGGCGACGGTGTTCATCACGCGGATGGACCACGGTTCGGTGGTGCCGAAGGCCCAGGGGCTGAACAGGAGGCCGAAGCAGAGAAGGCCCTCGGTTATCCAGTCGAATGACCGATGGACACGCCGCAGAAGGCTGTAGGCAGTGTGGTTCAAGGGCGAAGGGGGGGAACAGGAAGTGAAAAGGTGAAACGTGAAACGTGAAACGGTGAGGGGCTGGTGGTGGCCTGAAGCTTCCGCAGGTTTCAGCGAACATCCAACATTCAACCACCAATATCGAACAGCGGACACTCAACAACCAAGTTCAACGGCCAACGTTCAATGCCGGGGAGGCCTTGGGGGGCCGGAGCCGTTACGTCGTTACAACCCGCATAAACATTGTGTGATCTCGAGGTCCGAGCCGTTACAAAAGCCGTTACAGGGCGTTACTCAGGGCGTAACAAATCAGGGTCAGTAGGCGTTGTCGCGGGAGAAGAAGGTCTGAAGCAAGATGCGAGAATCGAGCCAGAGGTTCCAATGCTCGACGTACCAGATGTCCGCGCGGATGCGTTCTTCCAGGCTGGTGTTTCCGCGCCAGCCGTTGACCTGCGCCCAGCCGGTCATGCCCGGCAGGCAGGAATGGCGGGCGTGATAATGTGGAATAACGGATTCGAAGCTGCGGATGAGTTCCGGGCGCTCCGGTCGCGGGCCGACGAGGCTCATTTCGCCTTTGAGGACGTTCCAAAACTGCGGCACCTCGTCGATGTTCCATCGGCGCATGAAGGCGCCGATGCGAAGGCGGCGGGGGTCGTTTTCCTTGGCCCATTGCGGGCCGTCCTCCTCGGCATCGACTTTCATGCTGCGGATCTTGAACATTCGGAAGGTTCGCCCGTTGCGCCCCATCCGTTCCTGGGGGTAAAAGATGGGGCCGGGGGATTCGCGATGGACGAGGAAGCCGAAGATGGCCATGAGGGGAGCGGAGATGAGCAGGCCAGCCAGGGCGCCGGCGACGTCGATGAGCCGCTTCAAAAGCCGGTTTGAGAACCGGTCCAGGGGGAGTTCGCCGACACCAAGGACGGGGATGCCGCTGATGGTCTCAAGTTGAAGGCCGGAGGCGAAGGTTTGAAAATAGGAGGGGATGATCTTGAATTGGGCAAATTCCCTTTCGCACAAATTGGCCAACCTGACGATTTCCTCCATCTTTACGCTAAGGTCCGCCAGGATGACGATGTTGGGCCGGTGCTCCTTGAGCAGAGGGGTGAGGCTTTCGCAGCTCCCCAGCACGGGGACAGCGGCTGACGACGACCAGTGCCGCTGGCCGCTGGGCGTGCGGAGGCAGCCGACGATTTCGTACGGGTGCCTGCTGTCGGCGCGGATTTCTTTCTCAAGCTTGCGGGCCTCTTTGCCCCAGCCGACAAACAGCACCCGTTGCCTCAGATTGAGGGAGAAGAGCTCCCAACGGGTCATCCGCGAGAAGAGAAGGCGCCAGAGGAGCATTCCGGCCAGCACGCACACGAAGGAGCAGGCCATGAACAAGCGGGAGATTGGCGGGTCAAACTTCAAGATGAGGCTCACGGCCATGTAGGCGAAAAACCAGAAGATCGAGCCTTCTACGATCACCTTCGCGATGCCGCGGTAGCGGAGGAAAGAGCCGCGGCGGTAGAGGCCGAGGTGGGCGAACGACCCGATGAGGAAGAGCGTGCCCAGGGAGATCAGCCCCACGTAGTCCCAGAGGAAAGGGAGCGTCTCCGTCTTTGTGAAGAGAGGGATCCAGCCGGAGTCGAATCGAATCCAGAACCCCAGACAAAGGGCGCCAAGGGTTACCATCGAGTCCCCGATGAGGGCCAGCATGACCAGGAACTCGACGCTGGCGCGGAATTTGCGCGGAGTCGATGCCGCAACGGCGCAGGGGCCCCCTCGGCGCGGCTCAGCGCCGAAGAACACGGAGTGACCGTTCATGGAAGGAAGTTCTGGTTGTGTTCGCGGTTCGGAATAGTTGTCGGAGTTTACGGCCCCCGCATTTCGGGTGAGCGGGTAAAATATGCTGCCGCAAAGAACCGTTCTTCCTCGCTCATCCGGTCTATGCTGGACTTGATTTCAGCGGTGCTCATATATCCTGCACCAAGAATACCGAATTTCCCTGTCCGTGGCAAGGCGCTCCCCGCGCTGAGCTGACTTCTGACCCCTGAATTTCAGCTTTCTGCTTTTCAGGTCTTGGATCCCTATCGCTTCCTCAAACCGGTCCGCTACCTCCTTGATGTGGAAATTCTTCTCCGCGTACGCCCGCGCCGCTCTTCCACACCTTCCCGCAACGTGGCTTGCGGCTCCGACTCGCTCTCCAACCCCAGCGGGGCGGCATATTTGTAGAAACGGCGCCTTTACCAACCAATGGTTTTTCCTGGGCTTGGTTTTTTCGCGCGCGGCGCGCGAAAAAACCA
>JAJYHY010000574.1 GCA_021784555.1 bacterium | reverse complement strand
TACCCGCGACGTGTCGAAAAGACGCCGCTCAATCCAGGATTTCTTCTCATCGGAGTTCATAAACGGAGTTCAATGAATGATCGCGACGTGACCACGCCACCTCGACGAAGGACACCGCTTTCTCATCTCGCGGTCGATTTCCCGCTCTAAGGTTCGCTTGAGTGTCCCCGCCACGTTGCCGCCGGCTGCCTCGATCTCGCTCTTGTGCCGTCCATAAACCTCGCGCTGTACCTCGCGTCGCACCGCGGCGCAGGCGATGGCGTCTGAAACAATTGGTCTCATAAATTCATTCTGGGCCAGAATGGCCGGCGAGGCAAAAGGATGAGAAGAAACATTTGTTTGCCTCGGTAATCTGCCAGTTTCTATTTCGAGGCGGGTCTCCTTGCTCCGCCGGTGTTGATACCATACATGTCTTGGAGTGCTCCCGTCGCTCGAACAAGGACCTGGGTTTTCTTTCGCGCCGCCATTGCTTCAATCGCCATGGCGTCAAGCCGGTGCTGGGGATCGACGATTTCCCAGTGCGTTATACTCGTGGCTGCCCCGATCAGGTGAAGGACCTGCTCTGGAGCTATCCTGCCGAGGGAGAAGCTGATATCTCGTATAGTCTTTGACCTCGTCAGGTCGGTAATTCCCCTCAAGGTGATCCGGTAGCAATTGGCCACGTTTACACCCGTGAGCCGCATCTGCAACGCCATCACCGTACAAGCGGCATCGGTGATTGACGTGCCCTCCAAACCAAGCCCCGTGAGGGATGGCATCCTGACCAGCGCCCGTATCCCCGCGTCTGTTATCAGGCGGCAGTTTGTCATGCTGATCCAGGCCACGTTGGTCAGTCCCACCGAGGCGAGGGCCTTTAGCTTGGCATCAGTGGCAAAGGTACCTCTCCGGCTGTCAAAGATGACCCCTCTCGCCCGCGTGAACTTCGCCAAGAGCGGGAAATCTCGCAGTGGGAGACACGAGACACCGATGACTTCGACACCGGGCCTGGCGAATCGGACCTGCCGGGCCGTGGACAACCACGCCGGGTAGGTGCCGCAGGCCGCGGCGACCAGGACCAAGATCCCCCCAGTAACTGTGAGCTTCACACCTTTCCTGATGTTCATGTAAGCTTCGCGAGCCATAAAGCCAGATTCAGGGATCCCCTCGCGCTGCATTCGGAGGCTGCGGCCTCCGTGGCGCCCGAGCTAATCCAATACGTTTGAACCGGGTTACGGCGCCCGAGCCGATGCACAGCGGAGCGATCCAAACCCAACCCTGAACGTGGCCAACCACGAAGATCCCGAGGAAGCTGCAGTATGCGCCGAATAGAAACGCGCATAACAAACGTCTGCCGGAATCGAAGCAGAGATCAGTGCCGCAGAACTCACACCTCCACCGGGCCCAACCCCACGCGCGCAAATGAAGGCGCGTCCAAGCCGCGCGGTGGCCGCAATTGGGAGAGCTATGGTGATGGAATAGCCGCTTCGGCTCGGAGTGGTTTGCGGCATCGGAGGGTCTCATGAGCTCAAACTCTTCGGCCATTCGCGCGGCAACTCCTCCTCGCCGATGGCGGACAGGCGCGATTCGGCGCTGCCTGGACGAGATGGTTCGGCATCGCGGTCATTGCAACGTTTTTGGTATGAGCGCCAACGTTGATCTCACGCCAGGCACGGACGAGCAGCCACGCATCGGCGGCGGCCCCAAACACCAATCCAGCCATGACGATGAAGGCCTCGACATGAATCACATGCTGCCGAAAGGAACGGATGGCGCCCCGTCCCGCCCGGTACAGCAAGCATCCAAAGAAGCAGGAATGCCGCCAGGGCGGCTCTGCCCCAATAGGCCAGGGGTGAGGCTCGGCGCCTGGTGAGCACTTCAAGAACCTCACGGGGAACACCGAGGATAACCGCCGGGGCCACGAACGCACCGAGATAAGCGAACGGCAGAAGGGCCCACGAGATTGGCCGCCAGACCCGGCAGAGGAGCCGGTGGCGCAGGAGCCGTGCGGAGGACGGTGTCATTTCCCTCAGGAGCTCTGAATCGAGCAGCGGGTGGCTGCGCGGCCAGTTCCGCACCGCCAGAAAGAGAGTAGCGCCGTCCGCAGTCCACTTCAAAATCATCCTCAAGATCACCTTCACTTGCCGCAACTTTGTGTGCATGCCAGGTTCGCTGAGGCAACGCGGACAAGACAGATGTTTTTCCACCCGGGGTTCAGAATCTTATTGCACAGCTTGGCTGCAACGAACCTGCTCGTCAAACAGCACGCGAGGCACCCCGCCCTTGAGCGCGGACAGAGCGGCTTGCAGGGGCTCTCCGGCACGACGGTGGGCGGCCAATGCCTCGGATCGTATCCCCGGGGCGGAGGAAGGAACGGGCCGTCCGGAACTAAGCCATCGCGGTCGTACAACCCCCAGTATTGCCCTCTGCCCAATCTCACGAATCTCGTTCTCATAAACCCTATCTCTGCTGCGCGGCCCCATGCCCGGTTGGCCGAAAGCTGGGGCCGCATTGTCGTTCTAACCAAGTAATGCGCCGGCCGCCAGTTAAAACCCGACAGGGGAATGGAAGAGGTGAGAAGGCTGGGACCGCTCAGCCGAACGATGTAAGACGCGAGCTGATGGCATACCGGATGGGAGACATTCTCCTCGATTTTACTTGAGGGGAATGGCGGGCAGGCGTTTGAGCGTCTTACTGGCTGGATCGACCATGATGCTTAGTAGGTGCCTATAACGTAGCTCGACAAGTCAGGGATCCCCCCGTTGCAAGGCGTTTGACACTCGGCAGCTCTTCACGCTCATCACTCTGTTGAACCATTCGTGCTCAGTGACGCTGCCATGTCTATGTTTCTCTGGCATGTGGTTCAGGCCGGTCACAGCCATCGGCCTTGTCTGCCGTGGCTTGCAGTCGGGGTTCGGCTCGGTTTGGGGCCGGTCTGAAATCGTCCATGGTCCTTAGCGGGCGCTCACATTTCGAATTTGCCAGAAGCGGCAGGGCGATTCAACCTCGAACATAGGACCCGACACGCCTCACCGCAACCTCACGAACTCATCGAGACCGATGCCGGCTTGGCGAAGAATGGCTCGCAGTGTGCCCGTGTCGATTTCGGGATGGTTCGGGACCACGTTCTGCGCGAAGGGATTGTCCCGGCGCAGAATAATATGGCTCCCGTGCTGGCGCCGCACTCGAAACCCGACTCGCCTCAACGCGGCCACCACCTCCCGCCCGGAAACTCGTGGGGCGCTGCTCACACCGCCATGATTAGCGCCTCAAACTTGTCTTCCGGCACGGGCAGCCCGTCCTCCCTGAGCACCTCGACATAACCTTCGATAGCCTCCCGGATATTGAGCACGAGCAAGCTAAGTAATGGAGAAGTCCGTTTCCCTTGTCACGCAATCCGATGGAAACGCTTTTTGGCCATCAAATACCTCGGCTCTAACTCCGCATTTGCGGATTCGCC